>JANLOX010000274.1:0-6943 GCA_031366795.1 Candidatus Eiseniibacteriota bacterium
CCAGACAAACCGGCCGCGGATGTTCACGTCGGACATGCGTCCCTCCTGGGATGGCTGAGGCTTACTGACCGGAAGTATATATACCGCTCCGGCTTCGCTCGCTACCTTACAGCGATTCGGGAGTCCAGACGAGGTGCCGAACGTGGCGGCACAGCGCCCCTGGAAAATACCGCTTTGGCCCCGAAACTCTACTTGCCTTCGCCCCCCCGAGCCGTTGATACTGCGCCGTCTTCTGTCGAAGACTCCGGTCACTGCGACCGGGCGGAGCCGCCGCGTTCAGGTGGCAAGAATCAAGGGCGTTCGCGCCCTGTTAGCAAGGAGCTGCACGTGGCACGTGGCACCGTGAAGTGGTTCAACGAGGCGAAGGGTTTCGGTTTCATCTCGCAGCAGGACGGCGAGGATGTGTTCGTGCATTTCTCCGCGATTCAGGGCGAAGGCTTCAAGACGCTCGCCGAGGGAGAAACGCTCGAGTTCGACGTGACGCGTGGGCCGAAGGGCCTGCAGGCAGCGAACGTCCGCAAGGTCTAGTTCGCCCGAGCAACCACATCACGCGATGCTGGCGGCGCCTACCCAGGTGCCGCCACTTGCGTATGGGGCGCGAGGGGAACGCCAGCGCGACGGCGGCCGCAGTGGCGTGGCCCTCGACTCCCCGCTTACTCGGCGTTGATCCAGCCCGGCAGTGCGTGGCGCACCTGGCCGAACACGAGGCTGGCCGACAGCCCGCCACCGAAGCCGAATAGCCCAAATTTGCGGCCAACGGTGAACTTCGAGGCGTTGAGCGCCATCACCAGCGGGATCGAAGCGCTCGTCGTGTTGCCGTAGCGTCCTTCGGCGTTGACCACTTCGCCGGTGAAGCCGCGCTCGCGCCACATCGAGATGATCGCGGCGTTGAGCATGAGGTTTGCCTCGTGCATCGCGACCAACTCGAGATCTCCGATACCCCAGCCGGACTTGGTGAGCGCCGCGGTCAGCGCGGGGCCACCGAGAAATGGCACGAGCGTTTCGCGCACCGCCGCGCCGTCCATCTTCAGGCGATGGTCGCCGGCATCGAGTTCCGCCGCGGTGGGTGCGAAGTGCTTCGAGCCGCCCGCGGGCGTGAGGATCACGTCGGCGCGATTGCCGTCGAGCCAGCTCCAGAACTGCGTGGGCGCGAACCAGTCTTCGGCCTCGGGCACGGCCTCGCAGATCGCGGCGGTGCCCGCATCACCCAGCACGGTGGCGAAGCCGCGGTCGCGCCAGTTGATGGTGGCGCTCATGCGGTCGGCACCGACCAGCAACACGCGCTTCACCATGCCGCTGCGGATCATGCTGTAGGTGAGCATCAGCGAGGTCACCCAGCTGCTGCACGCGAGCGAGACGTCGGCGCCCTTCATGTCACTGGGGATGCCACCGTGCGAAACGGGAATCCCCAGGCGGCTCTGCAACAGCGCCGCGTCGGGAGGGCTGTAGAGATACGAGGGGGTGACGCTCGCGAAGATGATGGCGTCGACAGTGCTCCGGTCCACCTTGAGCCGATCGAACAAGAGCTGCGCGGCGGCGGTCGCCAGATCGATCGTGCCGTCACCCGGCGCGCTATAGCGGCGCTCGCTGAAGCCGATGAAGCGGCGGACCCAGCGGTCGCTGGTCTGGAACAAGCGTTCCTGGTCGGCGGTCAGGTCGTTGCCGGTTTCTGCGAGGGTGCGCGCTCGCAGCCGCATCCGCTCGAGCCGCAGGCGCGCGGCGACGCGCACGTTGCTCCAGACATCGGGTGGTGCGTAGCCGGCAATCCCGGCGATCCGCATCCCCTGAATCCCAGTGCTCACAGTTCCATTCCTCTGGCGGCCAACAAAACGCACATTTGAGGCGACAGGGGGTAGTGTACCCCAAGCCTGCATATTTTCCGCGACGCCCGGCGGGGGTGGTGCATCGAAATGACACCAATTATTGCTGTTACGTCCAACTGAGGAGCCCGCCTTGTCCCTGAGCCAGTCCCAGATCGATGAAATTCTCACGCTGGAAGCGACTCACGAATGCCCCGGCGTCGGTGAACACCATATCTGCGTGAAGATTGTGGCGATCGCCGACCTGCCCACGAGATTCGGGCACTTCCAGGTGGTCGCGTTCTGGAACAACCGCGATGGCAAGGAACACATCGCGATCATGCACGGCAACGCCTTCGGCCGGGAGAACGTCGTCACGCGCGTGCACTCCGAATGCCTCACGGGTGATGCGCTGGGTTCCCTGCGCTGCGACTGCCGCGACCAGCTCGAGGTCTCGCTGCGCGCGATCGCAGCGCAGGAGTTCGGACTCGTGTTGTACCTGCGCCAGGAAGGGCGCGGGATCGGGCTGCTCAACAAGCTCAGGGCCTACTCGCTGCAGGATCGCGGACTCGACACCGTCGAGGCGAATCTCGCGTTGGGATTCCGCGACGACGAGCGCGAGTACTCGATCGCGGTGCATATGCTGGGAAGCCTGCGCATCAAGTCGATCCGGCTGCTCACGAACAACCCGAAGAAGGTCGAAGAGCTGACGCGCTACGGCGTCAAGATCACGGGCCGCCAGGCGCTCATCATTCCGCCGAACGAGTACAACCGCTTCTACCTCGAGACCAAGCGCGACAAGTCCGGCCACCTGCTGGGCCGCACGCGGATCCCCGAGCAGGGCGAGGTCGTCCAGGTCGACCACAGTGCGGCGTAGAGGTAACACAGGTCGCAGGGCGTTGCTCCCTTTGCGATCGTGCGGCGGTAACGCGGCGGGTGCGCCTACAACCCGTCGTAGCGCGAATAGCCGCGCTCGTTCCAGTAATCCGCCGGCGGGGTCGCCGTGTAGGCGATGTCAGTGATGGCCTTGATGTTCTTGAGGCCGAGCTTCATCGGCACCAGCAGCCGCATCGGGGCGCCGTGCGCGATCGACAGCGGGCCGCCCTCGTGCTGCGTTGCGAGTAACGTCTGCGGGTGGCGGGCGGTGTCGAGATCGATTGAGACGTAATACGGGTCGGGCGTTCCTGAACTGCTGAGATTCACCGACGAACGCATCGCCGCCCACTTCATGCCGGGGGCAGGCGGGAACGCGGCGAGCACGTCCGCGAAGCGTATGCCGCCCCACCACGCGATGCCGCTCCAGCCTTCGACGCAGACGAGCCGCGTCACCTGCTCGTGCAGCGCGAAGCGTTGTGTGAGCTGTTCGATGCTGAAGCTCTCGTCACGGCCCGAAGCGAGCCCCGAGATGCGCAACTTCCAGCCGGGCAGGTACTCAGGGCCCGGCGTTTGGCCGTGGTAATTGTTGCGCAGCGGACGGGCTTCCGAGCGGTCGTAGGTGCGCACGCGGCGTTCCTTCGAGTACAGCGCCTCGGCGACATCGTCATCGAACGCTAGCGTGCGTCCGAGCACCTTGGTGCGCAGGTCGCCCGACAGGCCGGCCCGTGCGGCGAGCGTATCGAGCTGGTCGTGCGCGCCGGGAAGAATGCGCGCGCGCGTGCGCTGCGGCAGCAGCCACCACGCCGCAGTGGCGCTGGCGACGATCCCGAGGCCGTACAGCAGGAAATCCCGTCGCGACTGCGCGGTGAGCTGCGACTGCGGCACCTCGACCGGAATCTCGGGGCCCTCGGCGAGCGGGTTCGGCTTGGGCGGGCCGGGTGCGCGCTTCGGCTTGCGCGGCGCAGGGGCGGGCTTCGGCTTATTCATGGTGATCCCCGCGGACGCGCATCGACCAGCCGGTGACCATCGAACGGAAGGCGTCCCAGCCATCCGCGATCACCAGGATGACATGCGGCACGACGAATGAGCCGAGCACGATCATGCAGGCGAAGTGAACGATGCGCGCGCCGTTGTAGTTGACGAACAGGCGCTCGAGCCAGCCGAGCTGCACCGGCTTGTGCATCGCCCAACCCGACAGCACCACGAGTGCGCCGATCAAGGGCATGGTGAAGTAGGCGCCGCGCTGCAGCGCGTTGTACTTGGAGCGGACCGGCGGGTGCGGCCAGGGGCGGCGCATGAGGGCCATCGGCATGAGCCCCAGATAGTAGCGGATCATCGCGATGGCATCGGGACCATCGGAGGGCCGCGGCAGCAGCGCGCGCCAGCCGCCGCCGGCGAGCAGGCCGATGAAGTACAACGCGCCGTTGGCCATGAACAGGTAGGCCAGTAGCCAGTGCAGTTGGAGCGCTGCCGCGAGTTGGCGCGCGCCGATGCTGAAGTGGTCGTAGATCCAGTACCGCGGATCGCCGTGCGTGTCGTGGAGCACATTGGCGATCCAGCGCCCGAGATCCATCGCGTAGTCGCGGCTGTGCTGTGCCGTCGCGACCGGCCGCAGGAACACCGGAGCGGCCCAGTAAATCGCGATCCCCGTGCCGATCAAGCCGAATAGCAGCGGCACATTGACCCAGTGCGTGAGCCGCACGAGCGCGTGATGCTTGGGCACCACGCGCTCGTTGACCGTCGCGGCGGTGGGCCGCGATTGCTTGGCGCGCGGGTTCGCGGCGACCGTGCGTGGTGGCGTCAATGCATCCATCCTTTCGGGGCTGGCAGGGTCGCGTGGCTCATTCCCAGCCTTTGGCTGAGGGCGCCCGCGATGGCTTCCCGGCCGGGCGCGATATAGCCACATCCCGGTGGGTCCAATCCAGTAATGCAGGAGCGGAGCCGGGGGTTCCCGGCGGAGGGGCGTCGCTACGGCGAGGCGCGAAGCATGGGGGAGCGGTCCGCCCCGATATCCTCGCGAATGCCGCTATCGCTCCTGCGTGAATCGCGTTCGGTCAGCGGCTCTCGAGGATCCGTACGACCTGCTCAATGTCGACGGGTTTGGTCACGTGCGTGTCGAAGCCTGCGGAGAGTGCCTGGAGGCGATTGCTCTCAAGCCCGTGTCCCGTCATTGCGAGGAGCAGCACTGAATTTCCGAACGCCGCGCGCACCCGCCGAGCGACTTCGTAGCCGTCCATGCCGGTCAGGCCGATATCGATGATCGCGACGTCGGGTTTTTCGGCGAGGATGACCGCCAGTCCAGTGATCCCGTCATGCGCTTCCTTCACGTGGTGCCCGCTCTGCTCGAGAACTTCCCGGAGACCCTCACGCATATCGTCGTTGTCCTCGACGAGCACGATCCTGCGCGCGCCTCCGGTCCCCGGTCCACCTTCGAATTGCATCGCGGGGGAATCCTCGCGGGTGTCCGAGAGTGGAAGCTGCTCGGCGAATTCGGCGCCGCGCCCGATCCCCTCCAGGTACGTGGACAACTCGCCCACCGACTTGCGCGCTGCGTCGGGGTTGGCGTTGCGGGCCTCCGCTTCGAGGGTGGCGCCGATCTCAGTGATGGCCTGGAACCCAAAGCTGGCCCCGGCGCCCTTCATGTCGTGACCCAGGCGCTCCACGATTCCAAAGTCGCCGCGATCCAGGGCGTCCAGCAGCGTGGTGACATCCTGCCTGCGGTTCTCGAGAAACGCGGGGATTCGTGTCGCTAATTTCGGAAACGCACGGATCAGGATCGGGTCCTTGCGGATGCCTTCCAGATTCGATGATGGCGTCGCAACCGCGGAATGCTCCCTGATCGCGTGCAACAGCACTTCTTGCTTGATGGGTTTCGTCAAGAAAGCCGTGCACCCCGCCGCCATGCATTTTTCTCGATCCCCCTTCAAGGCAGAAGCCGTCAGTGCGATGATCGGCGTCGGCGACAGGTTGTTGGCGCGTTCCCACGCTCGAATCGTCCGTGTCGCGGTCAGGCCATCCATGACCGGCATCTGCCGGTCCATCAGGACAAGGTCGTAGTTTCCGGATTCAAACATGTCGCAGGCGATGGCTCCGGTTTCTGCGATGTCGACCCGGTACGGCGTGTCCTCCAGGTATGCCACCGTGATCGTGCGGTTGTCGGGAGAGTCCTCCGCCAACAAAATGCGCAGCGCCCGCAGCGGTAGTTCGGGCCGCGTGCCGGTCGGTACGGCTGCCCTCAGGGTGGCCCCTGCCCAGACCTCGAACGGTACGGCGAAATAGAACACACTGCCCTTCTCGATTTCGCTTTCGACCCAGATGCGCCCACCCATCAACTCCACCAGGCGCTTGGAAATCGTGAGCCCCAGCCCGGAGCCCCCGAACCTGCGCGTGGTGGATGAGTCCGCCTGCGTGAATCGTTCAAACACCCGGCTCAATTTTTCGCCCGGGATGCCGACGCCGGTGTCCGAGACCGTGAAGCGCAGTGCGGAGGGGACGGAGGAGTCTCCATCCTGCGTGACTCGCAGTGACACCTGGCCGGATTCCGTGAACTTGATCGCGTTGCCGATCAAATTGAGCAGCACCTGCCGCAGGCGTGTCGGATCGCCGACCAGATCGGTCGGCACGTTCGAGGCGATCTCGCACACCAGAACCAGCCCCTTTTCATGGGCCCGTACCGCCACCATCTCCGTCACCTTTTCAAGCAGGTCGCTCAACACGAGCTTGATCCCGGCTTCCGCCCGTTCCGGATCGGTGAAGTAGTCCTTGAACCAGGCGCCGATCAACTCGTCGCGCGTGCAACCGGTGAGCGCCTCCATCTGCCTGTTGACATCGGTGATGATGCCAGAGGGGTCGGTGGTCATCAGCGCGTCAATGTTCGATTCGATCAGCGAGCGCGTATAGAACTGCTGGTCGCGCAGTCGCTGGTCGAGTTTCTTTTGTTCGGCCTCGACCAGTTTACGCGCGGTGTTGTCGGTGCCAATCAACAGATAACCAATGATCGCGTCCTGCGCGTCGCGCAGCGCCGTAACCGACACCACCGCCGGGAAGCGGCTGCCATCCTTGCGGAAGTAGGTCAGCTCGTAGATGTCCTCGATGCCGCGCGAGGCCTTGAACACCAGCGCCTCGAAGCCCGGGGTGATTGGGGTTCCGAGCTCGTCGCTCAGCGCCTTGGCGCGCGCGATCACTTCCTGCGGATCGGAAATGTCGGCCGGCGTGATCTTGTTCATCACCTCGGCGGCCGTGTAGCCCAGCATTCGCTCGGCGCCGAC
>JANLOX010000390.1:0-5898 GCA_031366795.1 Candidatus Eiseniibacteriota bacterium
TTGTAGGCGTAACGCGGCCCCACCCACAGCAGGAATTCTCCGGGTGCGTCGGCGATGGGCTTTGCTGTGACATCGTTCCAGCCGTGGGTGCCCAACGGGGCGACGCGCAATTTGTGTTCGGGCAGGCCCAGCAGTTCGAGAGCATCGCGGCGCGTCGATTCCGAGATACAGATGACGCGATCGGCGCGCTCGCACAGCGCGCGCTTCCAGCGCTCTGGCCCCAGCCGCGCGGCATCCGGGAAGCGTTCGTGCGTCAGGTCGAACAATGTGACGACCAGCGAGTGCGTGGCAGGGATCGAACGCGGATCGCGAAAGTACGAAGGGTGCACGATCGCCGTGGGGAATCGCGTGAACGCCGCCGCATCGATCGCCCCGTTCCATGGTGCAGCAAGTCGCGTGGCTCCCGGGATCGCGGGCAGGCTCCAACGCGGCGTCACGCGGGTTCCTAGCCGCGCGACCTCATCGGAGCGCAGCCAGCCGCCGGTCACATGCATCTCGTGCCGTACGCGTAGGGCGATCTCGACGACGTAGCGCGATACGCCGCCGCGTGTCTGCTGGCGGAAGATATCGCCGGTGATCAGCACGGGCCGCGTCATGGCGTTCCGATTTGCCCGCGCAAGCGCGTCGAGTCCGAATCGGTGAGCGAAGGACGCGCGCGGCGAACCAGCGGGTACAGCGGCGTGCCGGGCAATTGCGCCGCCACCCACGCCCACGTCGGCAGCCTGTTCCGGGCAAACAACTGCATCGAACTAGTGGTGAGCACGAACGGGTAGCCGCATTCGGTGCCCAGCCGCTCGATGGTGTCGCGGCGGTAAAACGCCACGTGCTGGCCGCTCTCGGGCGCCAGGTAGAACCAGTCGGCGGCGGGCTGTTCGCCGGCATACAGTTGCGTGCTGGTGATGATGTACTCGGCACCGAGGGACGCCAACTCGCGAAAGCCTTCGACCGGACGCGGCAGGTGCTCGAGTACTTCGAAGGCGGTGCAGGCGAACGGGGCGCCCTGCGCCGCGTCCCACTCGAAGCCGCGCGCCATCAGGTTCTCGCAGTAAGGATCCTGCCAGCGGAAGTCGAAGCCGATATCGCGCATCAGTCGTGTGAACACGCCATAGCCGCCCGCCCAATCGAGACAGGCGCGCGTTCCGACACCCGCCAGGTGCAGGAACACCGCGCTGACGCGGCGCGCGTGTAGGTTGCGCGCCAGCAATCCTGTGTCGATGCTGGCGATGGGCGAGGCGTATGCCTCGTCGAGCCACGTCGGCTCATCGGTCTGCGTGAATCCGCACGTCGCACACTGGTGGTAGCCCACATCGAGATGGTTGAGCACGCGCTTGCTGAACAGCGTGCACGTGGGCTCGCCGCACACGCGGCACGGGGGTGAAGTCGACGCGCCGGCGGTCACGTCGTGCTCCGCGCGCGCCGCATGTCGTCGAGCGGGCTCATCGCGGGAGCACCGGCAGGAACGCCCGCATCTGCATGCGGAACAGCGGGCGCGTTTCCGTGAAGCAGGCGTTCAGCGCGACCTGTCCGACCGTCTGCGAGACGAGCGTTGTGATCGCCGCACCCCGCGCGCCGAGCACCGGCACCAGCGCAAAGTTGAGTGTTACGCTCAACGCCGCGGCGACCGCGCTGCGCAGCAGCAGGCCGGTCTGCCGGTTGTGCGCGATGAACCAGTTGGTCTGCGCCACGCCGATGAACAACATCGGTGCTGTCCATGCCTGGATCGCCAGCACCGGAGCGCTGCCCGCGAACTCGGCGCCGAACAGCAATTTGATGATCCAGGGGGAGAGCAACGATACGCCCACCGCGATCGCCACGCCGCCCAACGCAAGCAGCGAGAACACCCGCTGCAGGCGGCGCGCATACTCGTCCGGGTTGCTCTGGTGCGAGCGCAACAGCGCCGGATTCGCCGCCGCCATAACCGCCACGGGCACGTAGTAGATGACCTCGGTGAGCCGTTGGGCCGCGGCGTAGAGACCGTTCTCGTGCGGGCCATGCATGGCGGTGACGATCATCTGGTCCACGCGCACCGATATGACGATGGCGATGCTGTTGAGGAACAGCGGCCACGCCGAGCGCAGCAGGTCGATCGCCTGCGCACGCTGGACGCGCCACTGGCTCGGGCCGTCCGGTTGCGTCCGGAATGCGACCACGAGTCCCAGGCTGGAGATCGCGTATTCACCCGCGATAACCATCGCCACGACCGGCAGCGGAGCGCGCAACAGGATCACCGCCACCTTGGCGATCGCGGAGACGACGCTGCCCACCATGCGCGCCGTGACCAACGGCCGCAGCCGCGAGCGGCTCTGGAACCAAAACTCCATCACATCGAACGATTGCGAGAATACGGTCGTGGCGAAGATCAGCGTTAACAGTGCGGCGTCGCGATCGCCATGCCGCATGATCGAGACCGCTGCGAGCGAGAGCGCGAGCGTGACAATGGAGCCCGCGATCCGCAGCGCGAGCGAAGTGCCCAGCAGTTCGCGGGCCTGCTCGGGCTTGCGCACGAGATCGCGCACGAGAATCGTCTCGAGCCCCAGCGTCGCGAACACCGCCATCAGCACGACGACGCTCTGCGCGTAACTCATCAGGCCGAGCCGCTCGACGCCGAGATAGCGCACCAGCCACACGTTGACGACCAGCGACAGCGTGAGCCGCACCATGCGATCGGTGATGAGCCACCCGAAGTTCGTGCCGATCCGCGAGCCTTCTTCGCCGAGGCCGAGTCTCCGGAACAGCGTGGCGATCAGTGTTCTCACGGAATGGGTGGGCATGGAGCCGTAGGAGAACACAGTGCACGCCGGGGATGCCAGTTGTCCGATCGTGGCGCGGCGGCGCCACTGCGCGAGGCTAGCGTCGCGTGGTGGCCCCACCGCGCGAGACTAGCGCCTGCCCCACGCGGCGTAGGCCTGATCGAAGGCGGCGCGGAATTCCCGGTCGAAGCGCTCGGCGGCGAACGGGCGCGCCAGCTGCGCGAGCTCGCCCGGATCAAACGGTGCGCGATCCAGTTCGCGCAATGCTTCGATGATCGACTCGGTCGTCTGCTGCCCGAACAACACTCCTCCCGGCACTCGCGCGACACCGCCGCGCGCGATTCCCCGCAGCGCCTCCGCACTCGTTTCGCGCGCCACAGTCTCGAGCGCTCCACCCTTGCCGAACGCGATCACCGGGCATCCGCTCGCCATCGCTTCGAGTGGCACGATGCCGAAGTCCTCCTCGCCCGGGAAGATCAGCGCGCGTGCGCCCTCGTACAGTCGCGCCATATCCGCATCGCTCAGCCATCCGGTGCGGAACTCCGTGTTCGGCCCCGCGTGCTTCCGCAGCTCGGCCTCCATCGGTCCGGTCCCCGCCACGATCAGCTTGAGCCCGAGCCGCTCGCACGCCTGGATCGCCAACTCGCCCTTCTTGTAGGGCGCCATGGCTCCCGCCAGCAGCAGGTACTCGCGCGGCACCGTCGCAGGATGGAATCGCTCCAGCTCGACCGGCGGGTAGATCACGCTCGCCTCGCGACCATAGTGCCGCTGGATCCGGTCGCTCACATGCCGCGAGATGCCGATCATCGTGCTCGCGCGGCGGCTCGTCGCGACATCCCACTTGCGCAGCTCCGCGCACGTCCGCCGCACGCCCCACGACGCCGGCCAGGGAAACCGCCCCGGCGGGAAGTACTGGTTCTCCAGCTCCCAGATGTAGCGCATGGGCGTGAACACGTAGCTCAAGTGGAATTGCCCCGGCGCGGTGGGCGCGGACTTCACCACCGCGTGGCTCGTCGAGATGATCGCGTCGTACGCACGCAGGTCCAGCGATTCAACCGCCGCGGGGAACAGCGGCAGAAACCAGCGGTACCGGTTCGCGGCATCGGGCAAGTGCTGCAGGAACGACGTCACGATCCGGTGCGATTCGATGTTGGCCGAGCACGCGCCGCGCTGCCACAACAGCGTGTGGATGTCGGCATCGGGGAACATGCGGCACAGTCGCTCGAGCACGCGTTCGCCGCCGCGCATTCCCGTGAGCCAGTCGTGGACGAGGGCGACCTTCACGCGGCTGCTGCTCCGGGTTGCTGCCAGTTGCGGGCGCTCCAGCCGAGGCCGGCGAGGGTGAACAACAAGTACAGCAACTCTTCATCGCCGAAGTTCCACTCGAACATGCCCGCTACGAAGAAGCCGCAAAGTGCCGCCAGCACGCCGACGCGCAGCCCGGTCTCCAACGATGGCGCGCGCAACATCGGCCGCAGCCCGGCCGTTGCGCACAGCAGCAGCGCGATGAACAGCGCGGCGTAAGCGAGCAAGCCGACGACCCCCATGGTCGCCGCGATCTGGACCGGGACGCTGTGGAGGTGGCCGGCACGTTCATGAGAGGTGGGGGAGCGGTACAGGTCGTAGACGGGATGCAAGTCCTCGAGCCCGACACCGGTGACGGGGTGGTCCTTGAACATGCGGATCCCCGCGTCCCACATATAGGTGCGCTCGAGATTCATCGGGTGGTGCGGATCGAAGGCGCTGTTCATGCGATCGCGGTAACTGTGCGGCGCGAGTGCGTAGAGCGCGACGAACAGCACGACCAAAGCGGGCAGCCACTTGGGCCGGATCGCGGCCAGCATGACGACGAGCGCCACGCCGAGCCCGATCCAGGCGCTCCGTGTGAAGGTGCCGACCAGCGCGATCGCCCCGAGCCCAGCCGCGCTCCCCGCCAGCACGCGCCACTTCGTTTCCTTCGCCAGCAGCGCGATCGGGGTCGCAACCGAAATGACCAGAAGGAGTTGCCCCGCGAAGGTCATATAGTGACCGACCGGCCCACGCGAGCGGGCGGCGAAGCTGGCGCCGTCGGCCACGAAGAGAACAGTTCCGACAACCGAGGCAGCGGCCGATGAAACCAGCAACGCGGCGAGGGCCCGCCTGCCTAGCTTGCCATCTCCCGCATGGAACGCGGCCAGCACCACCAGCCCGGGGAACAGGGCCTTGGTCAGGCGCGGCCAACTCGCTGCGGGATCGAGCGCAAACGCGGCCGACAGCCCTAAGGCGAGCGCCCAGCCCAGCCACGGCCATGAGGTCGGGGGGCTAGGCCAGCGGGGGCGGGGCTTGGAGAACCAGAGTGCCAGCGTCAGCACGGTTGTTGCGATACTGGTGATCGACATCGGAGCGATGGTCCATGGCAGCGTGGCGCAGAACAACGCGAAGCATCCAGCCGCCCAGGTTGCGAGGGGGCGGGGCTGCCCTTCAGTTGGCGTCATCAGTCGGGATCTCTGGGTCGATGGGGAGGGTAGGCGGGCTTCAAAAGGTACGGGCGGAGTGGCCAAAACAGGCGCTCCGGCGAGCGATCGGGCAAAATTCAATACATTTGGCAAAGGGCTGTTCTGGGGGTGACAAGCCGTCCTCCCTTGTGCCACACTATACGGCACAACGGTGTGGTGGGGCTGCGGCCCGAATCCGCAAAGCTCCCCCGCCCCAAGCCCCCTCAATTGCTCGCAGGAGAGTCCGACGAACAGATTTCGCTACCCGCTATTGCTTCCCCAGCAATATCTGTGATTGTCGTCGACTTACTGCCCCTTCCCAAAGATCACCCATACGTTCACCGCGGGTTCGGTATGCCCAGCTCTGGCTGCTCTTGGGCTGGAGTTCCGGGTGCCCCCGCAAATTGGGAAGCGAACACGTGAGTCCCCGCCAATGGGTTCGAATCAGTCGAACGCGGCGTCATGGACTCGGCGCGGCAGTCTCCCAAATGGATCGAAACGATCGGCGTTCTTTTCGTCGAGGGCAGGAGCCGACAGATGAACCACCTAGGGCTCCTCCTCACGACGGAAACCACGCCGGCTCTGCAACCCGCGTAGCTTCGCCAGGAGTCTCCCCCCCATGAAAATTCTCATCGCCGGCGGAGCAGGGATGATCGGCTCGCACCTGTGCGAAC
>JANLOX010000392.1:0-5509 GCA_031366795.1 Candidatus Eiseniibacteriota bacterium
GGAGGCGCCACCAATCCACGTATACGTAGTCGCGGCCCACGCGCTCGACACACCAAGCACAAGCGCAAGCGTCAGGAGCGCAAACGCTCCCGCGGCCAGGGGCCGGAATCGATGAAGGCGGTCTGATAGCTTCACATAACCTCCGGAGGGCAGGAGAGCCCGGGGGTGAGGGATGAAGAGCGGCTTCTAACTGGGGAAGGAAGAATGGGAGTAGGTGGATTGCTTCAAATGCGTTGAAGATACATTACGAGATCGTAAATTTTCGGGGGTAGGGCGGTATGGCGCAAGGACTTTTCGCGCGAAGTTGTTTAGTCCTGCTAATCGTGTCCAAATTGCCCACGAATCCGCCACCCACTCCGCCGAATTCTTCACCCGTTTGCTACCGCAAGGCTCATTCCGGTCCGCTCGAAGGCAATGCCCGCGCACTTTCCCAGGCGTCAACTCACCTAGGCGGCCCAGCGATGACGGTGCTGCCAACGATGGCGTCCATGTCGCGTGGGTGACGTTCGACCAATCGGCGGGGCGGCGCGAGTGGAAGATCGCGGGGGCCGCGGCTACCAGCGCGCGATCACGATCACAACGCAGTCGTGACGACGACGTACCCGACACCGATGTGGCGTGCCGACTGAACGAAAGGCTGGAAGGTTGCGCAGCATCGAGCCGGGACCCGTCCCGGTGCTCCACACGTCGTGGGGACAATCGAAGCAGGTGTATTCGGTAGAAACCGTCGGTAAGGGCTACAAAACCTGGGTCCACGGCGGTTGCAGAAGGGGCGCATTGCCAGGATTCGGCACCCGCAGCCGCAAGCCATTGCATCACTTGGCACCGTGGAAGCCGGGTGGGCCGGTGGGTGGCCTCCCCCTTGCTTTGACACTAGGTCATGAAGACTCCATCCCCCAACGATAGCCGCAACGCCGGCGTAATGCGTATGCTGGCGTTGGCGGTGGTCGTCTCAGCCTCGGCGACAAGCCTCATGTCGTGCCGCTCCACTTTGATGGCCCCCAGCGGGATTGTTCCCGTCTCATTGAATGTCGCCTCCCCGACTCCGGGAGCGAGTATCCCGGATGCGCCGGTTGACTCGATCCATGCGATGGTTCCGGCGATCTCGCAACTCAGCGTCGAGGTGAGGGATCAGACGCTACACATCCGCGGCTTGCTCAAGCGCCGGGGCCACTCGCGCGCGCCGTTCTACAGCCCCAATGCTGTCGGCGGGTGGTGCATGCAGGTGTTCCTCGACAACGACCCGAATAGTGCTCCGTATTGGCGTGGCTACGATTACGTGGTCCGCGGCGTCGAGTGGTCGCGCCCGGCCAGCACCTTCACGATCCGGCAGATCACGCTTGATCCCGAAACGCCCGGCGGGTGGGGACCGAGTGTGGGCAGCGCCGCATTCACGCAGCAAGGGCAGCGCTTTGAAGTCGCGGTGCCGCTGGCGGCGGTGGGAGGTGCAGAACATGGCGTGAACTTCTGTGTCGAGACCTATGCAACGCTCGCGTGCGCGGCGTGCACCGAGGGTATGACGCAGGAATGGGCTGACGACTACTTCGGTTCGGGCGGCGATATTCGCCAGAGCAACCCGTTGGCCGCGTACTCCGGCGCGGGCAGCCTGATGTCCCTGCGCGTGCCGCGCTACGACCACTCGGCGAGCATGGATACACGGCTGGCGCCCCGCTAGCCGTAGTAAGCTCTGTCCTCGAAGGCAACGCCGTCATTCGCGGCCCGAGGTCGGAGGCGCATCCATGTATGTCCCGAAACACTTCGAGGAAACTCGTGTCGAGGTGTTGCACGAGCTCATGCGTGCCCACCCGCTGAGCGCATTGGTTACTGGCTCGGCTGCGGGGTTCGACGCGAACCACTTGCCGCTGGTGGTCCATGCTGAGCCAGAGCCGTATGGGACGCTGCGCGGACACATCTCCCGCGCGAATCCATTGTGGCGGGAACTCACGGCGGAACTCCCGGCGCTGGCGATCTTCCAGGGGCCCGAGTCGTTCATCACACCATCGTGGTATCCCACCAAGCGCGAGACGGGCAAGGTCGTGCCGACGTGGAACTACGTCGTCGTGCACGCGCACGGCGTGTTGCGTGCCATGGATGACCGCGTGTGGTTGCGCGCGCATCTCGAGGAACTCACGCACCAGCACGAGGGCCCGCGCGCGCTACCTTGGATGCTCACGGATGCGCCCGCCGACTACATCGAGCAAATGATGAACGCGATTGTGGGGTTCGAGTTGCGGATTGAGCGGTTGGTGGGGAAGTGGAAGGTCAGCCAGAATCGCTCCGCGGCCGATCGGACCGGCGTGATCGATGGGCTGAGCCAGGAAGGCGGAGAAGCTGCCGCCGTGATGGCCAAACTCGTGGACCGAACCAATCACGACGCCTGATGAACAAGCCAAGCTAAGGTCCCACCGGCCCCCGGCCGATAACCGAACGAGCGTATCGCTGTGCTCCGTTCGGCAATCGTTCCGGGGGTTTCATGTCGTCGTCCGCGCAGACGCGTGTCCTGACTCTCACGCGCATCCTCATGCAGGCTGGGGTCGTGACCGAGCAGCAGATCGAGTCCGCGATCGCGCGCCAGCGTGAGACCGGGCAGCGCAGTGGCGAGCTGCTAGTGCAGATGGGCTCGGCGACGGAAGAGGACATCGGTTGGGCACTTGCGCGGCAATTGAACCTCACGTTCATCGACCCGCGCCCCGAGACCCTCGATCACGAGCTCATCCACTCGTTCCCGGATGAAATGCTGCATCGCCACGTAGCGCTGCCGCTGGTGCTCGAGGACAACGTGCTGGCGATCGCGGTCGCCGATCCCACGGATCACGAGGCGATCGACGAACTGACGCTCGCCGCGGGACGGCCGCTGCGCCTGGCGGTCGCGACGGCGAGCGCCATCCGCCGCGTGCTCCGCGATGTCAACGGCCACCCGCGCGCGGACCGGCGGGCCGCGGAACTGACCAGCCTCGTGCACGCCAGTGCGCAGCAGCACCACGCGGGCGCGCTCTTCCTGCTCGAGCGGCTCCATGAGGCGCGACGCGCGGGGGCCGCGGAGATTCACATGATTCCGCATCCGGACCGGCTTGAAGTGTGGCATCGCGTAGCCGGCCGGCTGACCGCAACAGCGGCGCAGGCGCGCGATACCTTGAGTGATGTGCTCGGGTGGATCGAAGCGATCGGTGGCCCTTCATTGCCTTCGGGCCAAGGGCACGCATGGGGACGCGTTGCGTGCCCGGCCGGCCCCGAGACGATTGAGTTATCCGTGTCGCTCCTGCGCCAGCCCTCCGGCATCTGTGTGACCGTCGAACCGCTGGCCACCGAGATCGAGCCCTCGCTCGAACGGCTCGGTATCGACCCCGTCGATGTGTCGCGACTGCGCGAAGCCTTGAGCGCGCCCTCGGGACTGGGACTGATCGCCGGGCCTCCGGGCTCCGGTGGATCGACAACGCTCGAAGCGATGGCGATCGAACTCGAACGCGACTTGCGGCGCTGCGTGCGTTGGGATGCTATCGATATCGACGACCGCGGCATCGGCCGCCCGACCGCGGAAGGTATGTCGGTGGCGCTGGTACATGGCGCCGACGTGATCGCCATCGATGACGTCTCGCCGGACGAACTGCCGGCCACGTTGGCGCCCTCGGGCTCGGGCCGCTGGGTGCTCGCGCGCGTCGCCGCGACGGACACCTTCGCGTTGCTCGAGCAGCTCGCGTCCACGCCACTCGAACGCGCCGCACTTGCGGAGCGTCTACGCTTCGTCGTGCAGCAGCGCCGCGGCTGGGGTTGGCGCGATGCCGAATCGAATGCGACGTCCCACGCGGCGCCGCGTTGCAGCGTATTTGAAGTGCTGGTCGTTGACGATGGCCTGCGCGAGGGGCTGCGTGCGGGTGATCCCGGCGAAGTGCTGCGCGCGCGAGCCATCGCGGCCGGATTCGTTCCGCTGACGCGCCGACTTCAAGTTCTCGTCGGCGCGGGAATCGTCAGTGCAGCCGAAGCGGCGCGGTTGGCCGCGTGAGGATGAATCATGGCGTGTGATCTCGTCGGCTTGCTGAAGTTCGCCAAGGAACAGGGCGCCTCCGACCTGCACCTGTCATCTGGTATGCCGCCGATCCTGCGCGTTCATGGCGAGATGGTGCACGTGAAGATGGACCCGATGACGGCGGAGGATACGCTCGTCGCCGTGCGCAGTGTGATGAGCGAGGGGCAGCGCAGGGCGTTCGAGCAGAGCCTGGACATCGACTTCGCCATCGACGTGCCCGAAGTCGCCCGCTTTCGTGCCAACGCCTTCCAGCAGCATCGCGGCACCGGCGGCGTGTTCCGCGTCATCCCGAACACCGTGACGCCGCTCGAACAGCTCGGCATGCCCAAGATCGTCAAGGAACTGGCGCAGCGGGAGAAGGGCCTCGTGCTCGTCACCGGCCCGACCGGTTCGGGCAAGTCCACCACGCTCGCCGCGATGGTCGACTTCATCAACGAAACCGAGAGCGTGCACATCCTGACGATCGAGGACCCGATCGAGTTCCTCCACTCGTCCAAGCGCAGTCTCGTCAACCAGCGCGAAGTCGGTTCGCACACGCATGCGTTCGCGAACGCGCTGCGCGCCGCGTTGCGCGAGGATCCGGATGTCATCCTGGTCGGCGAGTTGCGCGATCTCGAGACCACGCAGTTGGCGATCTCCGCCGCCGAGACGGGCCACCTGGTGTTCGGCACGCTGCATACCAACTCGGCCGCCAAGACCATCGACCGCGTCGTCGACGTCTTCCCATCCGAACAGCAGCAGCAGATCCGCACAATGCTGTCCGAGTCCATCGAAGGCATCATCACTCAGACTCTGCTGCCCTCGAAGGACGGCAAGGGCCGCGTCGCGGCACTCGAAGTGCTCGTCGGCGTGCCTGCACTGCGGAACCTGATCCGCGAGAACAAGACCGCGCAGATCATGTCGGTGATCCAGACCGGCGCCCAGCACGGCATGCAGAGCCTCGACCAGTCGCTGCGCGAACTCGTGATGCAGGGCAAGCTGTCGCGCGAGGAGGCGATGAAGAAGTCGCCGAACCCCGCGCAGTTCAATGAGCCCAGCGGCCCGCCGCCCGCGCGATCGGGTGCGCCCGCGCCTGCACGTCCCGCGACGCCGACGGGGCGGTAGGGAACGGCGGAGCGAGGGGTGCGCGCGGAGTTTCGCGCGGAGTCTCGCACGGCGAGGAAACCTCGCGGCGATCGTGCGCGGGAACGAGTTAAGCTCGCTCAACTCAGGTGTCCCCGGGGACACCTGAGTTAACCTCGCGCAACTCCACTGTCCGCGCGGATACCTCTGGCCGGAACTCGTCCCGGGACGCGTAATGTTGAGTTAACTCAACCGTGTAGGCCCCGCATGTAGTGTTGATCTAAGGGTTGGTAAAGAAATCACGTGATCATTGTCGTGCCGTGTCTGATTCTAGCGGCATGGGAGCAGAGCAGGCGATCCGCGCGAAATACCGGGCGTTGTTGCCCGCGATGGACGAGCGCCACCGACGTATGTGGGCCGGCG
>JANLOX010000297.1:0-12022 GCA_031366795.1 Candidatus Eiseniibacteriota bacterium
GGCTGGCCGTCGATTATCTCGGCGAGTAATTGGGGCAAATGGGAGTAGTTTCCTTCCGCTGAACGCCATTCGATAGTTACATCACGTCCCTCCGCGTAGCCCAACGCTTGCATACCTTGCCGAAACTGGTCCGACTCGGGACTTTGGACGGGAAATCCAGAAAGCAGTACGCCAATTCGCGGCGTCCGCTGCAATTGCGCACCCGCAGAGGCGGGCGTCAAATAGAATCCCGCGAGCAAAACGAGAACTGCGAATTTCCACGCATCCGGCCACATTCTGACGTGCAATGCCACCCCGCAGATACCCGGTTGGCGAGACCGCGAGTGAATTTGGACGCGCGGCTGGCCAAATCTATTCGCGGGATTTGGCGACGCAAACCGGTTCGCCCGGTCGCGAGTGCCAGTCACTTGATCACCTCGTCCGCGCGCAACAGGATCGATTCCGGAATAGTGATACCGAGAGCCTTGGCGGTTTTCAGGTTCACGACCAGTTCGAATTTGGTCGGCTGTTCGATCGGCAGATCGCCTGGATTGGCGCCCTTGAGAATCTTGTCGACGTACCCGGCCGACCGGCGTATTTCGTCGGCGTAGTTTGGCCCGTAGGACATTAGACCACCTTCGTCCACGGAGAGCCTGAACCCGTAAATCGACGGCAGACGGGCCTTCGAGGCCGCCTTCACAAGCATGGCTCGACGATTGACGAACAAAGCATCATCGATGACGTACAAAGCCTGTGCGTGCGCCCGGCTGACAGCCGAGAAGGCCTGATCGAGTTCCTCGGGCGTTCGCGCGGCGACAAAGTTGAGCTCGATCGACAACGATGGCGCGACTGCCTTGAGATCCTCGGCCGCCTTCGGATGAAACGCCGTGGCTGGATTCCACAGGACTGCGACCCGGGCCACACGAGGAAGCGCCTCCTTGAGTAATTGCAGCCGCTTGGCGCCGAGTTCGACCACCATGGTTGAAAGCCCGGTGACATTCCCGCCGGGATGCGCAAGGTTGGCGACCAGACCGGATCCGACTGGATCGGCGACAGTGGCCATGACGATGGGGATGGTGGACGTGGCACGTTTGGCAGCCTGGGCTGCAGGGGTACTCTGAACGACGATCACATCGACTTTGCGCTGGACCAGGTCTTCAGCCAACTCCGGCAGTAGGGCGTAATCACCGCGGGCAGTTCGCCATTCGATCACGACATCGCGTCCTTCGGAGTAGCCCGCGTCCAGTAGCCCCTGCAGGAACGCCTGCGCCTCCTTGCTCTCGGGTAAGAGGCCCCCGAGAAGAACCCCAATGCGCCGCGCTAGTGCCGGTTGCTGTGGGTAGACCTCGACAGGTAGACCGAACAGCCCGAGACAGCCGATCAGGATCGTGAGGTCGCGGGCGAACACGCGCCGAGAAATCCGCCGATTCACCGGATCACCTCATCCGCCTGCAATAGCACCGCTTGGGGAACGGTGATCCCAAGCGCCTTTGCGGTCTTGAGATTGACCACGAATTCGAACTTCGTCGGCTGCTCGATCGGCAGATCGCCTGGTTTGGCGCCCTTGAGGATCTTGTCCACATAAAAGGCCGACCTGCGAAACAAATCCGCGATGTCCGCGGAGTAGGACAGCAGCGCACCTGCCTGAGGTTGCCTGCGCGGGTTAAAAGTGACGGGAATCTTCGCCTTCGCGGCCCGAGAGAGGAGGTCCGCAGATTGGCTCACGAAAAACCCGCTGTCGAGCACGTACAGAGCATCGACGCGCCTTCGCCGTAGTGTAGAAAACACGCCTTCGAAGTCCGCAGTTCGCTTAGCAGATACCAATGTAAGCTCTACCCCCATGGATTTGGCTGAGGCCGCAAGACTTGCGACGGCCTTGGGATGCCAAGCCAAGGTAGGATCTTGGAGTATTCCGATACGCTTCAGACTTGGCATCGCATCCTTCAGGAGTTGCAGTCGCTTGGCGCTGAGATCGGGAATCATCATCGAGAGCCCAGTGACGTTGCCTCCAGGGTGCGCCAGGCTCTCGACCAAACCCGACCCCACCGGATCGGCCGCCACGGCCATCACGATTGGAATCGTCGTCGTGGCTCGTCTTGCCGTAGCTATCGCGAGCGTGTGCTCGATAACTATAACGTCAGGCTTGGATCGCATGACATCGTCGATTATCGAAGGCAGACGGGCATGGTCACCTTCAGCAGACCACCACTCCATGACGATGTCGCCCCCTTCCGTGTGGCCAGCTTCGCGTAACCCCTGCCGCAGCAACTGCGGCTCGGTGCTTTGTGGAGTGAATCCCATGAGAACGACCGCGATACGCCAAGGCGATGCCGGCTGCTGCGCATCGGCGGCGTTGGGCTGACCAGACGACCCAAAGCAGACGGCTACGGCAATGAGGGCGATTGCGAAAGTGCGCCGAGTCACCGTATCACCTCATCGGCCTGCAGCAGGATCGACTGCGGGATCATAATGCCGAGAGCCTTGGCGGTCTTCATGTTTACTACGAGCTCGAATTTTGACGGTCGCTCTACCGGAAGGTCTCCCGGCTTGGCGCCACCGAGGATCCTGGCCACGAGCACAGCACTGCGCTCGTACGCCGGGGTCCGTTCGGGGCCGTAGGAGATCGTCCCACCCGCGTCGGCGAATCCCCGGCTCATCGAAGTCGCAGGCAGGCGGTGCTTAAGCGCCAATTTGGCAAGTCGTTCGCTCTGCAAGAACATCATTGGCGAAGGCAGGATGATCAGAGCCTGGGGCCGTCCGCGCAACGCCGAGAAAGCGCTGTCGATGTCCTTCGGCTTTCTGACCTCGATCACCTGGAGCTTAAGACGCAACGATTGAGCAAGTTCCTGGACTGCCTCCAAGTGCGCGGAGCCGGGGCTCGGATCCCACAGGATAACGGCGCGTGACAGATCGGGAACGATGGCCTTCAGCAACTCGATCCACTTACCCGAGAACCCCGGCGCGTCGAGGAAGACCCCGGTGATGTTTCTTCCCGGCCGACCATAGCTCTCGACATAGCCTGCGGCGATCGGGTCGTTCGTGAAATCGGTCGCGACGATCGGGATCGTAGTGGTCGCCGCGTGCGCCGCGCGGAGAGACGGTGCGCTGTCCGCAAAGATCACGTCGACCTTCAGCCGGGTGAGATCGGCGGCGGCTTCGGCGAGTTGCGTGGGGTCGCCGACAGCCCGGCGGTATTCGAACGCAACCTGTTGGCCCTCGATCCACCCATGGTCGGCGAGTTTGCGCCTGAATGGCTCGACCCATAGCTTTACGGACTCATCAGAAGTGCCTCCATAGGTGAGAATCCCGACACGTGGAAGCTTCGCCTGCCCCCGGCTTTCCTCAGTCCATCCGAGGATTGTCAGGAAAACAGCCGTAAGGAACAGCACAGCAGCCGTCCGATGTCTCATACCCCCTCTCGCGATCCTCATCGAATCACCTCATCGGCCCTCAGCAGGATTGACTGCGGAATGGTCAACCCGAGCGCCTTGGCGGTCTTGAGGTTGACGATGAGTTGAACTTTAGTAGGCCGTTCTACCGGAAGCTCCGCAGGATGGGCGCCGCCGAGGATCTTGGCGACAAGGGCCGCACTACGCTCGGACGATGACGCCAGATCGGGCCCGTATGCGACCACACCGCCCGCCTCGGCAAACAAGCGGGCCATCGATGTCCCTGGCAGCCGGTACTTTAGCGCCAGCTTGGCGAGCTGTTCACTTTGCGAATAGATCCACGGCGACGGCAGAATGATTAATGCCTGCGGGCGCCCGAGCAACGCAGAGAAAGCCCTCTCCACATCCTCCAGCTTACGAACCTCAAGGACTTGCGCCTGTATGCCGAAGGCCCGAGCTGCTTTTTGGATTGCGCGCAGGTGGTTCGGGCCTGGGCCGGGGTCCCAAAGCACGACAACGCGTGAGAGATCCGGAATCATCGCCCTCAGGAACTCGAACCACTTGCCGGCGAACTCGGGCGCGTCGAGAAAGACCCCGGTGACGTTCCCGCCGGGCCGACTGTAGCTCTCCACATACCCTTCGGCAACCGGGTCCGTCGTAAAATCTTGCGCCACGATCGGGATTGTGCGAGTCGCCGCATGGGCGGCACGGACCATCGGTGCGGCTATCGCCCAGATGACATCGACCTTGAGCGCAACGAGCTCAGCGGCAGCCCCGGCAAACCGCGAAGGGTCATTTTGGGGGCTCCGGTAATCAAACAGAAAGTTCTTGCCTTCGATCCAACCCTCATCGGCGAGCTTGCGGCGGAACGGCTCGAACCAACCGCTTAGCGACGGGTCTTCCGTGATCGGGAACGAAGAGATAATTCCGACGCGCGGAAGCTTCGCCTGTCCCCAACTCTCTCCAGTCCATCCGAGGAGGGTCAGGAAGACTGCCGTGACGAGCAGTACAGCAGCAGTCCGATGTTTCACGACCCCTCCCCCCGCTCACAATGGCGCCTGCAGCGTGTTGTTGTCACCACTTGAACTGATCGTCGCGGCGCAATTGCTCCGTCCGAACGCATGCTAACGCGTGCGTTGGCGAATCGCCTGAACGAAGTCTATGAGATCCGATAGTCGGTTCTGCAAGACATCGCTCAGAACGTCGAGGTTCAGCTTCTGATAACCGTGCACCAGGATGTTACGAAACCCCGCCATACTGCGAAGATCCAGCGCGAGAGGGGCGTCAAGCCACCCATTGCGCTCGAGCAGGGTAAAGAGCTCTTGATTGGTCTGAGGCTCTCCGAGCCGTTCGTCCGAAACGATATGAGAGGCGACGTCAAGCGTGTTTTGGATGGCAAGCTGAAGCGTATGCGCAGCGAATCGCTCCTCCTTGACGTCCCTCTTGATCTTCTCCACGCTCACGAGCGTGCGCAACTCCCGCACATAGGTTTCAATCTCCGCCAGCTTCTTCGCGATGAGGTCTGGATCGCTCATAGCCGAGACTCACGCAGCTTGGCGATAGCGGCGCAGAATGGGCAGCAGGTCCAGGTACTCACGGCGGGCTGTCATTTCGAAGGCCACGCAAGCGCCATGGTCCGCTTCGCAGACAAGATCGCCATCGCGAAGCACGCGGTGGACAAGATCGACTGGCGCGTTGTTGAGCACCACAATCTGAACTGGGCGGCTTAGGAGTTGTTCGAGTTCAGCTTCGGTTTTGAGTGGTAAGCCGGCAAGCGTCGGGGCGGGAGGCGCGGCAAACAGAATCGCAATATCCACGTCACTTGATGGTCCGCTTGTGCGTCTTGCGACGCTTCCGAATACATAGACCGCGATGAGATCGCCCGCCTGTTTCGCGAAGTACTCCCTTACCGCCGAGATTATCGATTCCTCGTCCATCTGCTTAGCTTACTTCAAACCCTACCGCGCTACTACGCGGGTTGAAACCCGGGGGAGAGTCATCGAGCCCGGCACGACCTCCGCGCTGTCATTCATCGAATGACTTCATCCGCTCGCAGCAGGATCGATTCGTGAATGGTGAGCCCGAGGGCTTTGGCGGTCTTGAGATTGACGCTGAGCACGTAGCGAGTCGGCTGCTCGATGGGCAGATCGACGGGCTTGGCGCCTCGCAGTATCTTGTCGACGTACTCCGCCCCACGCCGCCACATGGCCGGGAAATCCGGGCCGTAGGACATCAGGCCGCCCGCTTCCACGTAACTGCCATCAAGGTAGATCGCGGGTAGCCGGTGCTTGGCGGCGAGTGCGATAACCTCTTTCCTATGCTCCAGGGTGATGGGTTCGCCCATTACGACGAACCCCAGCCGCACCACGCGCTGCGCCGCCTCCTCGGCACGCACGGGAAGACTCTCGGTCGCGGCAACTATCAGACACAAGACAACGAGGGCGCTCAGCCGTCGAGTCATCGAATCACCTCGTCAGCACGAAGCAGCAACTCCTCCGGGATCTCCAGACCCTGCGCGCGTGCCACGCGAAGGTTCGATCACCAACTCGACCTTGGCCACTTTCTCGATTGGCAGATCCCCGGGCTTAGCGCCGTTGATTGTCGACATACACGGCCACCCGGCGCATCGCCGCCTTCAAGCTCGGCCCATAGGACATAAGGATGCCGGCATCGTGGTACTCCGTTGCGGGGAAGATCGCAGGCAGCCTGGTCTCGCGCAATGCACGGGCAATCCTGGCCCGGTTCGCCAGAAACAACAGTTCGGCCGACACGACCACACCGGCCGCGCCGCTCTGCGGAATCCGGGCGAGGGCAATATCGAGTTCGGCGGCGTTGCGGGCGTCGAGCGCCATCAGTTGCACACCCAGGATACGTGCGCCCTCCCGCGCTCCTGCCAACTGCAATGCCGTAGTCGAGTTGGCGGAGTTCGTGAGGAGGATGAAACGGCGCGCCCGCGGTGCTGACAGCCGAAGAAACTCGAGACGTTTTGCGGTTAGCTCCGACGTGACCAGCGACACGCCCGTCGCGTTCCCGCCCGGCCGCGCCAGACTCGCTGCCAAGCCCGATGCGACCGGGTCACCGGCCAGGAATACCACCGGCAGCGTCGTGGCATCCAGCGCAGCGCGCGCAGCAGGTGTACTGAACACGATGAGCAGGTCTACTTTCGAGCGTGCGAGTTCAGCGGCAATCGAGCGCCGCGCCTCGGGCGTCGCCCCCGGGGGTCGCGATTCTAAAACAATGGTCTTGCCATCGATGTAGCCGAGATCACGCAGGCCTTCACGCAGCCCGTCTCCCAGCGGTGCGTCCGCGAGTTGCGGAATGAGCACGCCGATGCGGGGGACGGTCTGCGGCGAATTCGCGTGGACGGGCGGGCACACAGGTGCCGCGCCGATCAATGCAGCCAGGACTAACCCGCGCGACGTAACCTGGAAACTCATCGAATCACCTCATCCGCGCGCAACAGGACGGACTCGGGAATGCTCAACCCAAGAGCCTTTGCCGTCTTGAGGTTGATCACGAGATTGAACTTGGTGGGCCGCTCCACCGGCAAGTCACCCGGTTTCGCCCCGCCGAGGATCTTGGCCACCTGAACGGCATTGCGCTGTGACGTTTCGGCAATATCGGGGCCGTAGCTGATTGCCCCGCCCGCCTCGGCGAACCCTCGTGCAATGGACGTTCCGGGCAATCGATACTTCAGCGCAAGGTCGGCGAGTCGTGCGCTATGCGTGAAGGTCATCGGGGAAGGCAGGATGATCACTGCCTGAGGGCGGCCACGGAACGTGGCGAAAGCCTTATCGAGGTCATCGGGCCTGCGAACTTCGTGCGTCTGAAACCGCAAACCGAAGGGCCGAGCTGCATCTTGCATCGCCTTCAGGTGCGCCGGCCCCGGCGCGGGGTCCCACAAGACCGCGACCCGCTTCAGGTCGGGCACGATGGCTCTTAGCAGTTCGATCCATTTGCCGGCAAACTCCGGCGCATCGAGAGATACCCCGGTGACGTTCTTTCCCGGGCGGCTGTAGCTTTCCGCATAGCCGGCCGCCACCGGGTCGTTCGTGTAGTCTTGAATGACGATGGGAATGGTTGCGGTCGCCGCATAAGCGGCACGGGCAGCCGGTGCGGAAAAGGCCATCACGACATCTACCTGGAGCCGAACCAGTTCCCCTGCGCCCTCGTTGAATCGCATGTCCTCGCCGCGAGCGAACCGGTATTCGAGCACCACGTTTTTTCCCGGTACCCAACCGTGCTCGGCGAGTTTGGCAATGAACGATTGAATCCCGGTCGTTTGTAGGGTGGCCTCGTCAAAGATCAGCATCCCCACGCGTGGTACCTTCGCCTGCGCCCAGCTCTGCGTTGGCGATGCCATTGCCCACAACAGGATGCCTGCCAGAAGCAACGAATGGCGGAACCGCAGTCCCATCGGAACCCGGTGTCGCCGAGCCAAAAGCATGCGCGTCATCGGCCCACCTGCTCGGCGCTGGACAATAAAGAATCCGGGACTTTCAATCCGAGTGCTCTGATGGTCTTCATGTTGATCAGAAAGTCGAACTTATTCGGCCGCTCAATGGGTAGGTCGCCGGGCTTGGCGCCGTCGAGGATCTTGGCCACCTGAACGGCATTGCGTTGCACCGTCTCGATCAAGTTGGGGCCGTAGGTGATTGCACCGCCTGCCTCGGCGAACCCTCGCTCGAAGGACGTTGCTGGCAGCCGATACTTCAGCGCCAGGTCGGCAAGTTTCGCACTATGCGTGAAGGTCATCGGCGAAGGCAGGATGAGCAGCGCCTGAGGCCGACCGCGAAACGCGGAGAAGGACTTGTCGAGATCGTCCGGCACACGAACTTCGTGTACCTCCAGGTGCAAGCCTAAGGCCTGTGCGGCGCGTTGAACCGCTTTCAGATGCGTCGTCCCCGGCGCCGGATCCCATAGGATTGCGACTCGTTGCAGACCGGGCACGATGGCTTTAAGCAGCTCCATCCACTTGCCGGCAAAGTCCGGCGCATCGAGAAACACCCCGGTAAGGTTCTTTCCCGGGCGACTGTAGCTCACCGCATAGCCGGCCGCCAGAGGGTCGTTCGTATAGTCCATGGCGACGATCGGAATCCTTGTGGTCGCCGCATAGGCGGCATGGGCGGCCGGCGCGGAGACCGCATAGATGACATCGACCTTGAGCCGGACCAGCTCTTCGGCACCATCCTTGAATCGCATACTCTTCCCGCTAGCAAAGCGGTATTCGAGCGCCACCTCTTTTCCCGGCGCCCAGCCCCGCTCGATGAGTCCCTGGGTAAACGTCGAGTGCCACGCCTGTGTCTTCGTAGCCTCGCTCAAGAGCAGTATCCCCACGCGTGGTACCTTCGCCTGCGCCCAGCTCTCGCCAGACCAAGCCCCTGCCGTAAGCACGGCCACGGCAAGCATCACCAGGTACCTCGGTAGGTGCATCAGTCCCCCCCTTTCCCAGCCCAGATCAAGACGCCGTGACGACCATACGCGAGTTTCGGGTGCGCTGCGCGCGCTTCGCGGTGTCCGCGTGCGCGCTACGCTACAGACGCAATCCCCAGCCGCCCCCCCTTGCGCGCACGTTCCGCCTGAATCTTCTTGATCATGTCCTGCGCCGCCGCGTCGCAGTAAGGCACGCGGCTCAAGTCGAGCACGGTGCGAGCGGTAAGATCGCTGCGCAAATGCTCGGCGAGCCGATCAAGCGATGCGTAGAACAAATTTCCGGTGACGGCGATGCGTTCTTCATCGCCCTCGTGCGATATCGCCAGATTCACTTTGGAAACGCTGGCAACGAAGAAGCCAAGGGAGGCCACTACCGCGACGAGAATGCCAACGTCAAGCCCGAGAAAAATCACCGTCAGCAGCGTAATAAGGAGCACGGCGCCTTCGACGCGGTTCAGCAAATGTCGAATCTCGTTGCTTTGGATCATGCCCACCCCGACGAGGGCCATGACACCGGCGATGACCGGCATCGGCAGAAAGACCAGGACGGGCCCTAGTGCCCACGCGATGAGTACCACGGCGCATGCCGCGATCATGCCTGCGAGCGGCGTGCGCGCACCCATCTCAACGGCCACGCTGGTACGATTGAAACTGCCAGACCCGGCGAACGCGGAGAAGAACGGACTCAGCGCGTTCGAAACGCCTTGCGCGAAGACTTCTTTATGCAGATTCAGATTGCCAGCGACGGGCGTCTTGAGATCGCGAGTGATGACTAGAGATTGTGCCAGACCGAGCACCGCGATGGCGATCGCGTTCGGCACCACTTGCTCCATGAAGAGCCAGTGTTGCGGCCCCAATCGCGGCACGTTCAGCGGCAGGGCTTGCATGGTGACGTGGCCCAACAGTTCCAATTGAGATTGAACCGGTCCGAGCAGCGCATAGATCATCCCGCCGGCCAGGCTTCCGATCAATACGGCGCCGATAATGTAGCTGCGTGGCCAGCGTCTTCTCAGCAGCAGGCCGGCTGCGATGGTGATACCGCTGATCGTGGCCGCGTACGGGTTGACAAGGTCTTGCCACGAAGCGAGAGCGACATAGATCTTCTCGTAGAAGAAATTTACCGACAGCGGTGACAGGCCGAGCGCCCCTTCCACTGCGGAGGTGATGAGTAAAACGCCGACACCCACTTTGATTCCCGCGATCGCCGCCGGACTGAAGTAGCGGAACATTGCCGCGCCACGCAGTAACCAGATGCACAGTTGAATCAGCCCCACCATGAGACTCAACGTCAGCACGAATTCCGTGTAAAGCGGGCTGCCGCGGCCGGCGAACGGCAGCACCGTCACCCCGAGGAGAATCGCCACTGCCGTGTTCGGGCCGCCCATCATCGGCGAGTTGCCGAACAAACTTGCCAGGAAACCCACGAAGACCGCGCAGTACAGCCCGTATTCAGGGGCGACGCCGGCAAGGTAGGCGAACGTGATGGCCTGCGGAATAACCAGCAGAGCGCCGGTCAATCCCGCAACCACTTCGCGGCGCGTATCTACTGACCGCCCCCAAGAGAAATCGGGTAGCGCTTCGCGTAACAAGCTCATCGCACCACCGACGACGCCGGCTCGGTCACGGGCTTGCTTTGCCGGTGATCCTGGAAAGGCGATGGTAAATCCTCTCCGCGAGTTTCTTCAGAAGCCCGTCGCGCGGATCGAACGGACGGTGCTGGAGGTTGAGAAACGCGGCGACATCGAGCGCCTCCTGGTGAATGAGGCTGCGCTCTTTGCCCATCGGCATATTGGCCCAGATGAATCCGGCGAGTCGCTGGACATTGTTGAGTCCGGCGCCGGCGTTGTAGGAGTTCAGCCCCCACACCGGCGGGATCGGACCGCTGCCTTGACCGTTGGCGCCATGGCAAACGGCGCACTCGCGCTGGTAGACCACCTGGCCGCGCGGGGGGTTCGGATCCGAGCCGGTGTCCGGCAAGGTGGGCACGCCCCATCCCTTCGGCGGACGGCCGATCACTTCGCCCACGGAAAGGTGATTGATGTACGCCGCAACGGCCTGAACCTCGGCGGATTCCTCCGGCGGCATGACGCCGTTCAGGCTGTACAGGAAGCAGTCGCGGATGCGCAGCCCGATGCCGTTGCGTACCCCGTTTTTCGCGCGCCACTTTGGATACACCCCGGCGACGTTAAGCGGAAACCCGTCCGGCTGCGTGCCACCTTTCAAATGGCAACTGGTACAGCTCAAGCCGTTACCGGCGTAACGCGCGGCATACCGGTTGGTCTGCATCACGATGTTGTAGCCGAAAACGACATTGCTCTCGTAGTCGTCGAGTACTGTGCGTGCTTTTAGCTCCTCTATCGTCGGCCGCGCGAGTGCCGCGGGCGCACAGCCGAGCAGGGTAAGGACGCAGAGGATGACGAGCGATGCTCTCTTAGTGGATTTGGGTCGCACACAGACCTCCCCGGCCGTGGCTACCCGCGGCCATCAGCGGCGCCCAACGCGCAAATGACGACGGGCGCGATTCTTTGTCCTTGCAGCCTCAGCCGGCAAACAGGTACGTGCAGCCGTGCGCGACCGCGCCCTGACACGCGACTACGCCGGAGGGCGCGTGGGCGATCCCGGGCAGCACGGCAGCATTCCAATCGGCCTTGATGTCCTCCTGCTTCAGGCCCCTTTCTTTTGCGATCAAGCCGGTATAGAAGTGTATCGCCATGTCGCAGGCGATCACCCTCACACCCCGGTCGATCAGTTTTTGCATCGCCATATCCGGAAGGAACGGCTCGCTCATTTTCAGGTAGTAGGGATTGCGCACAGCCGGCTTGCCGGTTTCCGGATCGTCGATCTTGAAATACTCGCCGAGCTTGTATTTCTCCCAGGCTGAATCGTCGAGCGCGACCGGAATCGCATTGTGGCGAAGCACTATCGCTGCGCCCAGATCGCTCTCTGGGACCCCATAAGCCTGGGGCGCGGTAAACAGAAATACCCAAGCCCATGCCAGCGCCATACCGCCGTTGGGTTCGCGCATGTCAAGAACCACCCGGTGTTTGCCGGAGATGCTTTCCAGCCAGCGGGTAAAGTCGGTGGACGGGCCTTGTGCCGCCCCCGCATTCGCCATGGGTAAGGCAGCCGCCGCTCCAACGGTGGCAATAAGAGCAGCGAGACCCAGAAAATCGCGGCGATCAACTTGAACCGTAGTGGCTTCCATATCACTCTCCTCATGT
>JANLOX010000332.1:0-11737 GCA_031366795.1 Candidatus Eiseniibacteriota bacterium
CCGCGTCGCCACCGCATCGCCAATGTTGTCCCCGGTAAACGCGCGCCCCGTCGTGCCGATCGCGCGCGCGCCCCGCTCCAGGCAGCGGGAAGCGAGCAGGATGTCCGCGGTCACGACGATGTCGTCACGCTGGACGCGCGAGGCAATCCAATCATCGGCCGCGTCGAAGCCCTGCGCCACCACTTCGAGGGCGATATGCGCGTGGTCCGGAATGCGCATCCACGCGGCCGCGACGAGCGTCACGCGCAAGCCGTGCCGTTCCGCGACCCGGTACACTTCCGGCTTGACCGGGCAGGCGTCGGCGTCGACGTAGATGCAGATTGATTCCATCGGCTTGATCGCGTCGCTCGAGAATCAGCGCGCGCGGACGATGCGAACCGTCGAGTTGCCCAGCGGTGTCGAGACGCGGAGGAAGTAAACGCCTGCATCGAGCCGCCGCCCTGAGTCCGCGTGCCCATCCCAGGCGATCGAGGTGATGCCGCGCGAGAGCAGTCCGCGGTAGAGGGTGCGGACAGTGCGACCTTGCAGGTCGAGCACCCTGGCCTCCGAACGGAGTGGTGCATCAAGGCGGCTGCCGGGCAACGCCAGGTCGACCCGGGCGCCTGCATGGAAGGGGTTCGGGGAAATGCGGGCCGCGAGCGGCGCGTTCGGAACGGTCACCGCGTAGGGTCCATACGTCACCGCAGCGCCGCTCGGCGTATCGAGGTCGAATCGGTACAGGTAGGTCTTGCCGGGGACGGCGGTGAGGTCGGTGACAAAGCAGTCGCCCGTGCACAGCGCGGATTGATCCGACAATTGGGCGAATTGGGTCTCGAGCGCGTTCGCGCGCGATACTCGATAGGTGCTGCCCGCGAACGAGCCATCGAGCGTAACCCTGAGGATGTCATTCCGATAGTCCACGAGGATGCGGGGGTCCCCCGACGCTGGGCCACTCGCGAGTGTGAGCAAGAGCAGCCACAGGGATACGCATTTGCGCATGTTCGCTCCTCCTGAGCATTCGCGCCGTGGGGCCAACGCGCCGGGAGGCGTAGGGCGCTGCCCCCGCAGCCGCCCCCGCTCTGCCCGCGCATCACTCATTAAAACGGGCCCTCTGGTCTAACCCTTGCCGACACGGATCGTGTTTAGGTTCCCGATCATTCCAAATGCGCTCAGCAGCCACAAAACGACGGCGATGACGACGACCACATTCATGATCTTTTTGATCTTGGCGTCCATCGGGATATAGGTGTTCACCAGCCACAGCAACACCCCGACGACGATGAGCGTAACGATAACGTTGATCAGCGGCATGAAGGCCTCCGTTGTGACGCGGCCGGACGATCGACGGCGAGGACGCCATCAGGGGACCGCGGCAACGCAAGTATAAGCGCAGGAACCATGCCACGGGAAATCGTGTCGCGCGCGTGGCCTGGTCCTTATGGGTTCGGCACAGGAACTGCAAAACTCCCCAGCTAGGGCCGAAACCACGGAGGATTTCATGACAACGAAAGCTGTTCGCATACTGGTTGCCGTAGCAGTTGTAACCTTGGCGATTGCCAATGCTTCAAACAGCGACGCTCGGGGCCGTCACCACTACCGTCGCACCACGCAGAATGCATCCCCTAATCGCGTGCTGGTGCCGGCGGGAACGTCACTCGATGTCCGGCTCGATGCCGAGCTCTCGACCGAGGTCGTCCACCCGGGCGAATCTTGGACAGGCAAGGTGACCCAGGACGTCGTCACCAGCAGTGGGCTGGCGATTCCTGCCGGCAGCGCGGTCGAAGGCGTTATCACGTCCAACTCGCAAGGAACGCATAGCACCCGCCCGCAGATGGATCTCGGCCTGCGCAGCGTCACGCTGAACGGACAATCGCGACCGTTCAGGGCCGACACGCCCCCGATCGTCGCCGGTAGCGACCGCGCCAAGAAGATCGGCGTCATCGCGGCTGGAGCCGCTGTCGGAGCGGTGGTCGGCCACACCGTTGCGAAGGACAACCACGGCACGTTGATCGGTGGTCTGCTCGGTGGTGCGACGAGCTATGGCCTCACCCGGAACGCATTGCGTACCATGAAGCTGGAGGCGGGCTCGGTACTCACGTTCACCGTCAGCGAGAACTTGTTGGCGCAACGCTAGCCTGGGTAATTCACGAATAGTGGCAGCCTGTTCTGTTCTCCGATCTGATCGACTCGGCTCATGGCGCACGCAATCACATGGGTGAGACGCCGATCCGTGTTCGCTCCTTTTCGGGCGCTGTGACGCAGCTAGGTCGCGTCACGTTACGTTACGATGAAGGAGGTCAACGTTATGAAGAGCACGTTAGTAGTCTCGCTGCTTGTCGCACTCAGCCTCGCCGCTGCGCCTGTAGCCTTCACTAAAGATCGAGCAGTGGCCAAGGCGAAGCCTGACAAAGCAAAGGTGGCAGAGCAAAGCCTTTACGAACGCCTCGGTGGCGTCTTCGCCATCGCCGCGCTGGTTGACCACTTTAGCGACGCGGTTGTGCAGAACCCGATCGTGGGAAAGAATTCTCAGAATCCAGCTCTAAGGGAATGGCACACGAAGAACCTGGACAGGTTGCCGGGTCTCAAGTTCATGCGCACCCTGTGGGTTTGCGAGGTCACGGGCGGGCCATTTAAATTCTCGCCTACAAAGCCTGGTAAAACTCATTTGGGCCTGGAGGAGGCGCATCGTGGCCTCAAGATATCGCCCGAAGAGTTCGATGAGGTGGCGGCCGAGCTGGGACGCAGCCTTGATTTCGCCAAAGTGCCGGCGCGCGAAAAGGGCGAAGTCCTCGCCGCCTTCGCAGCACATAAGACGGAGGTAACGGCAGGCTCCAAAACGAAGTGATTGTGACTGGCTGCCGGCGCGGTTTGCGTATCGAGACGGATGGGGGGGGTCACGAGACAGTCGCTGACTGCTTCACGAATGGGTCTAGTGCGCCCCTACCCCGGTCACATCAACGAGACTGTGGTGGCGCTCTTGAGGTAGATTCGGGCGATGCCACTGTCTGTCGGAACCCGCCTGTGACCTACTTCGACAACCGCGTCGAGTCGGATACCTTGATCGTGTTCCTCCACGGCGTCGGCGCCGATGGCGGCCGCTTCGAGAGCGTGGTGAGCACGTCACGTCACCACGCGATCGCGATCACGCTGATCGGTTTTGGGCGCCGCGAGTCGAAACGGCCGACGCTTGGTATCGACGATCATTCCCGCGTACTGCGTCTACTGCTCGCCGAACTCGTGACGGAGTGCCGCCCCCAACGGGTTCTGCTCGTCGGCCACTCGGCGGGTGCGGACCAATTCCTGCGGATGCTCCATGACGAGGCCGGCGCGGGCGTGGCGATCGCCGGCCTCATCGAGCTCGGGCCCAACGTCAGCCTCGAGACCTGCTTCGCCACCCGGCTCTATACCCGGCTGGATTCGGGCAATGAGGCCGGCACCCTGGCAATCCTCAAGACGCTGGGTCAGGACATCGACACGCTCGAGACCTGGCTGGTGATCCAGAATTATCTCTCCCAGACCTTTATCAAGTTGGGCGCGGACCTCGAGCCGCTCAGGCGCTACTCGGCCGATCTGATCCAGCCATTTGACCGGCCCGGCGACCCGCTGGCCGAATGGTACCGTTCGGCACGGGCGCGCACTCCCCGGGTGCGATTAGTGTTCTCGCGCGCCGAGGCTGCGCCCGCGGAAGCGTTGCTCGCGCGCCATCTCGAGAGCAACGTGCTCGGGAACGACTTCAGCGAAGCCTCGTTCGTGATCGAGCCCGTGCACCACTTTGCATTGCTGGATCCCGAACTGCTCACGCGTCACATCGAGGAAGTGCTCGCTTCGATCAAACATTGAGAAGCGCGTGAACCCATCGCCCCGGACACTCTCATCGGTTGAGCAGCACTCGAGCAGCGTTTCGAACTGGAGACCACAACCCCCATGCCGCTGACCGCCGGAGCACGTCTGGGCCCCTACGAGATCGTCGCGCCGCTGGGTGCCGGCGGCATGGGTGAAGTTTATCGCGCCAAGGACACGCGCCTGGGCCGCGACGTCGCAATCAAAGTGCTGCCGCAGCATCTGTCTGCGAATCCCGAGATCCGCGCGCGCTTCGAGCGCGAAGCCAAAACCGTCTCGTCGTTCAACCATCCGCATATCTGCACCCTGTTCGATGTCGGGCGCGAGGGCGACACCGACTTCCTCGTCATGGAGCTGGTCGAGGGCGAGACCTTGGCCTCGCGGCTGCAACGCGGCCCCCTGCAGGCCGCCGAGCTGTTGCGCCTCGCCTCGCAGATCGCCGAGGCGCTCGACCGCGCGCACCTTGCCGGGGTCATTCATCGCGACCTCAAGCCGGGCAACATCATGATCACGCGCTCCGGTGCCAAGCTGATGGACTTCGGTCTTTCGCGCGCCACCGGGCTAGCCGCCGGCCCTACGGCATCGGGCTCGATGATAAGTGCGATGACGCAATCGCCGACCGTCGCCCAGGCATTGACCGCGGAAGGCACGATCCTCGGAACCTTCCAGTACATGGCGCCGGAGCAGCTCGAGGGCAAGGAAGCCGACGCGCGCAGCGACATCTGGGCGCTCGGTTGCGTGCTCTACGAAATGGCAACCGGACGCCGCGCCTTCGAGGGGCGCAGCCAGGCTTCGCTGATCGCTGCGATCCTCGAGCGTGAGCCGGCCCCGGTCGGCGAGTCATCCTCGAGCACCGGCACCGGCGCCGCGAACGGACCACCGCAGGGACTCGAATGGTTGATCCGCAATTGCCTCACGAAGGATCCGGACGAGCGCATCCAGACTGCACACGATGTGAAACTCCAGCTCCAGCGCATCGCCGAAGGCGCGGGCCTCTCGACCGTGACCACGCGGAGCACGATCTCGGGCGTGCGCGCAGCCGCCGGGGCGGTGCCTGCGCGCACGGACAACGCGCGGGCAATCGCGATCGCCTGGGGGGTCGCCACGCTCGCAGTCATCGCGGCCGCAGCGTTCGCGGCATGGAGCTGGCCGCGGCTCAACGTGTCACCGGCGATGTTCCGGTTCGAACCGAACACCGACGCGCCAGGGGTCACGGACGCCAGCTGGCCCCGCGTGTCCCCCGATGGGCGCTCGATGGTATTCCAAGCGACTGACTCCGCCGGCGTTCTCCGCGCCTTCCTGCTGCGGCTCGATGAGACGACCCCGCACCTCATCCCGGGCACGGAACAATTGCAACGCGCCTACTGGTCGCCCGACAGTCGTGAAATCTGTTTCGTTGCGGCCGACAAGATCCAGCGCGTCGCCGTGGCAGGAGGCTCGCCCATCCTGGTTTGCCCGGCGCCCGGCGGGGCAGACCTGAGCTGGGGCGCCAAAGGACAGATCCTGCTCGACGGCAGCACCACCGACTCACTCAGGGCCGTGCCCGCCGGCGGCGGTGAGCTTCATCCGGCCACGCGCATCTCGCGCAAGGACCACGAAGTCGCCAGCGCATGGCCCAGCTTCCTGCCCGACGGCGAGCACTTCCTGTTCATCGCGTTGCATGGCGACGGCACCCCTCCATCCATCCGGCTCGGCCGCCTCGGTTCGCTTGAATCGAAGGTGATCGGCAAGTCGGACGGGCGGGCCGAGTACGCGCCCGGAGGATGGGTGGTCTATGTGCGCGGCACGGCGCTGCTCGCGCAGAAGCTCGACTTGGGCGGCGCCAAGCTGACGGGAGACCCGATCACGATTACCGACAACCTGCGGACGGGAGGTGCATCGGGGCACTTCTCGACATCGCGGAGCGGTGTCTTTGCGATCGAGAGAGCAGGTGGTAATTCCGGCGTCAGTGTCGTGATCGTGGATTCGAAGGGCCAAACAGTCGCCACACCGGCCCTCGCGGGAATGATCGGCAACCCACGCTTGTCACCCGACGGAAAACGCGTGCTCTATGAACGCCGCGAGGGCAACGCAAACCAGTGGGGCGACGTGAGCGTGTTCGATCTCGAGCGCGGCACGGACATGCGACTTACTTATACCGGCGGACTGGCCGTCCGTTCCGTTTGGTCGCCCGATGGCCGGCGTTTTGTCTACACGCGCGTGGCGGGATTCGGCAGGCAAGCCGTCTTGATGTTCGGATCGACAGACGGCGTGGGCTTCGCCGACTCCATTCCGCTCACGAAGCAGGCGATGTTCGTGTCGCAGTGGCCCCCACCGGGATCGCGCCTGGTGGGTTACACCGATGAGCCTGTTCCGGTGTACTGGAACCTGCAGGGCCCGGACCGGTCGCCGCAACCGCTCATCACCCATTCGGAGCCCATGGCGAACCCGCAGGTCTCGCCCGATGGCCACTATGTCGCCGGTTCCATGGGCAACGGAAACCAGATCCACGTCTTCGTCCAGACGCTCGAAGGCCCACCCGGCCGCTGGCAGGTCTCATCAGGACTCGGGGGCTTCAAACCCGTGTGGGTCAAGGGCGGGCGTGAGCTTCTCTATGAGAGCCGGGATAACAAGGTCATGGCCGTGGACATCGATCTCGCCCAGGGCTTTCACGCCGGACGGCCGAGCGAACTGTTCACGCTCGCTTTGCCGGTGATTGACCGCGAGATGAGTACCTGGGGATGCGATGCGACCGGAGAGCGGTTCGTGATCACGACGCCGCAACGCTCGAGCGCGCGCGTCCGGTCGATCGAAGTCGTGACAGACTTCCGTAGCCTGGTCACACGAAAGTAAGCAGGGAGGAAGCATGAAGACCGATGACGAGTGGAAGCGGATGCTCACGCCCATGCAATACGCGGTGCTTCGCGAGGCACACACCGAACGCGCCTTCACCGGCGAGTACTGGGACACCAAGGAAGCCGGCACCTACGTCTGTGCCGGATGTGGGGCTGAATTGTTCACGTCCGACGATAAATTCGACTCCGGCTGCGGTTGGCCGTCTTACACGCGCGCGATTGTCGAAGGCCGCATCACCGAGCGCACCGACATGAGCCACGGCATGTCGCGCACCGAAGTCACCTGCGCCGCGTGCGGCGGTCACCTGGGCCACTTGTTCGACGATGGCCCAGGACCGATGGGGTCGCGCTACTGCATCAACTCGGCAAGCTTTAACCTCAAGAAACCCTAGCTGCATGGAAGGTTCCCGTGCCAGAACCCCCAGTCAGCCGCACCGGGTCTCGAGCAGGGTGGAGGGATCCGGCCCCAGAAATCGCTCCGCTCAAGCCCTTGCGCCCCCCTGCCGACATGTTATAACATACGTATATACGCAGGAGTTATCGCATGATCAAGCTGACCGTTCGCAAGGTGGGCAATTCGCTGGGCATCACGCTGCCGGCACAGGCCGCGCACGCGTTGCACGTGCGCGAGGGCGACCCGCTGTTCCTCACCAAATCCCCCGATGGCTTCCGGCTGACGCCTTATGACCCCGAGTTCACCGAGACCATGGAGGTCGCCGAGGGCTTCATGGCCCGTTACAAGAACGCCCTCCGCGACCTGGCTAAGTGAGCCGTGAGCCGCGTTGGATCGCCAGGCAATCCGTGCTGGCGATCCACGAGCTGCTGCTGTCGGAGCATGGCGGAGCGCCGGGGCACCGCGATCTCGGGTTGCTCGACGCCGCCCTTGCCAATCCCCGGAATCGATTCGCCTACGAGGGCGCCGACGTCATCCGACTGGCGGCCGCCTATGCCCATGCCCTGACGCAGAACCACCCGTTCGCAGATGGCAACAAGCGCGTCGCGCTGACCGTGGCCGGCGTGTTCATGGAGCTCAATGGCTTTCGCCTCGAAGCGAGCGAGCAGGACGCAGCACAGGCGACGCGAGCCCTGTCCTCGCGCGCGATGAGCGAAGCCGAGTTCGAGCACTGGCTGCGTTTGAATGCTTCCAAGACTCGCGCAACGCGTAAGCTGACTGCCCGTAAGCCCGCGGCAGAGTCCGGCAAACGCGGAACCAAGATCGGCAAACCCCGCCGTCTGAGGTAGATTGCGCCGATGCCACTGACCTCCGGCACCCGCCTCGGCACCTACGAAATCGTCGCGCCTCTCGGCGCGGGCGGCATGGGCGAGGTGTACCGCGCGCGCGACACGCGGCTCGGTCGCGAAGTGGCGCTCAAGGTGCTGCCCGGGAATGTTGCGGCCGACGCCGACCGGCTCGCCCGCTTCGAGCGTGAAGCGCGCACGGTGGCGGGACTCAGCCACCCGAACATCGTCACCTTGTTCTCGGTCGAGGACGAGGATGGCATCCGCTTCCTCACGATGGAGCTGATCGAGGGCCAGAGCCTCGACCAGCAGGTGACGCCCGGCGGCCTGGCGCTGGCGCGCGTGCTCGATCTCGCCGTGCCGCTCGCGGACGCGCTGGCGGCGGCGCACGAGCGCGGTGTGGTGCATCGCGACCTCAAGCCCGCGAACGTGATGGTGACGCGCGAGGGTCGCGTGAAGGTGCTCGACTTTGGGCTCGCGAAGACCGGCTCGACACCGCAGGGGACGGATGCAACGCAAGCGGCGACCGTCGCCACGCCGCTCTCGACTGAAGGTCAGGTCATGGGCACCGTTCCCTACATGGCGCCCGAACAGATTCGCGGCGAAGCAGCCGATGCGCGCACGGACTTGTTCGCGCTGGGCATCATGCTCTACGAGTTGCTCGCGGGACGCCGGCCATTTTCCGGTGCCAGTTCCGCGGATGTGAGCTCAGCGATTCTGCGCGACCTGCCGCAACCCGTGCGCGTGGCGCGCGCAGACCTCCCGGCAGATATCGAACGCATCGTCGGACGCTGCCTCGAGAAGGACCCGGAGCGGCGCTTCCAGACGGCGAAGGATGTGCGCAACGAGCTCGAGCTGGTGCGGCGATCACTCGCCCCAAACGCGTCCTCCGCCACGACTCGCATGCGCTTCGCCGCTGCGCCCGCGCAGGACGTGCCCTCGATCGCCGTACTGCCTTTCGTGAGCCGCAGCCGCGACGAAGAGGACGCGTACTTCGCCGAGGGTCTGGCCGATGAACTGCTCAACGTGCTGGCGAAGATCCGCGGCCTGCGCGTCGCGGCGCGCACTTCGTCGGCCCAGTTCAAAGGCACCACCGATGACCTCGCGACAATCGGCCGCAAGCTGAATGTTGTGACGCTGCTCGAGGGCAGCGTGCGCAAGTCCGGCAATCGCGTGCGCATCTCGGTGCAGCTCGTGAAAGTGACAGACGGTTACCACCTGTGGTCCGAGACATTCGACCGCACGCTCGAGGACATCTTCGCCGTGCAGGACGACATCGCGCAGTCCGTGGTGAAGGAGTTGCGCACGACGCTGATGGGGGCCACTGCCGACTCGAAGGCAAGTGGCGAGGTGAAGGCCGAAGTCGCCGCCGCAGCGCTGGGGCGCGGCTCGGACGCAGAAGCCCACCGGTTGTTCCTGCAAGGCCGCTACTTCGTCAACCGGCTGGGTGAACAAGACGTCATTCGAGGCAACGCGCTGCTCCGGCAGGCGCTCGCGATCGAACCCGGGCACGCGCTCGCATGGGCTGCCTTGTCATGGGCGGAAACGTTTGCGGCGATTACCGGCCATAACCAGCTCGACGCGGGCATCGCCCGCGCCCGCGAAGCGGCGTCGAGGGCGATGGCAATCGAACCCGACCTCGTCGAGGGGCACCTGGCACTCGGCTGGATCAGGGTCTGGTACGACTTCGATTGGAAGGCAGCTGAATCCTCTTTCAACCGCGCATTCGAGCTTGCCCCGGGCGACGCGGAAGTCATGCGGGGGGCCGGACTCATGGCGATGATCCAACTGCGCTATGAAAGTGCCCTGGCGTTGTACTTGCGCGGCCTCGAACAGGATCCGCTGAGCGTTTCGAGCTACACGATGCTCGCGCGTGCGCACAACGGGATGGAACACCTGCCCGAGGCCGCCGAAGCGTTCCGCAAAGGACTCGAGATCTCGCCGGAGGCGACTTCCATCCGGGCGCTTCGTGCACTGGTGCTCGTCCGAATGGGGGAGTACGAGGAGGCGCTCGCCGAGGCGTTGGCAGAGCCTGCCGAATGGGCGCGACTGTTCGCCCTGGGAGTCGTCCAGTTCAGCAGCGGCCGTCCTGAAGAGTCGAAGCGTGCTTTGGATGCCCTGATCGCCTCACACGCAGCAAGCTCCGCCTACCAGATCGCCGTGGTGTTCGCCGTACGCGGTGAGGTTGACTCTGCGTTCGAGTGGCTGGAGCGGGCCTACGCACAGCGCGACTCGGGTCTCGCGTTCGTGCGCGTGCACTGGCAACTGCGCCCGCTGCACAGCGACCCGCGCTGGCTGACATTCTTAAAGAAAGTGAGGTTCGTCGGGTAGTTGGGAGGAGCAGGTGGGGAGTGCGGGTTCCTGCGACAGGCCTGCATCGGATAGTCTGCGCACCAGCGGTATGCAGTACCTTCAGCAGCACGAAGCAAATGGTCCGCGATTCACCAGTCAACTGGGAGGGTAGCGCAATGCGTCGGATAAGATGGATCGGTGTGTTGTTCACGGCCTCGGCGATCACTCTTTGCCTGTTCTCATTTTCCTGCCAGACCACGCCGTCGAGCACTCCCGCGGCAACCGCGACCACAGCCTCGGTCGACCCCGTCGTGCGGGGCCGCTACCTCGTGTCGATCATGAGCTGCACCGATTGCCACACGCCCGGCAATTTCTACGGCGCGCCCGACACGCTCCGGCGGCTGTCCGGCAGTGATGTCGGCTGGATCGGCCCATGGGGCGTCGTGCACGCGCGAAACCTCACGCCTGACTCGACCGGCATCGGTAGCTGGACGAAGGACGATATCGTAACGGCGATCACGACCGGGCACACGCCGAGCGGCGCCCAACTCGCCCCGATCATGCCGTGGATGAACTACTCGGGTGTGCTGGACCACGACGACGCCATGGCGATCGCCTCGTATCTCAAGAGCCTGCCGCCGATCGTGCACAAGAACCTCGACCGTATCCCGCCGGGGCAGAAGCCCACGGGGCTGAACATCGTGTTCCCGCCACCGCCCGCGTGGGACGTTCCCCCGCCTCCGGCTGCCGGCGGAGCGAAGTAGCAGCATTCGAGGTCGGGCAAGGTCCGCGACGGCGAACCGTCGTGGACCTTCGCCCGGGCCGCGAACCCATGCCGCCGGTCATAAACTGATCCGCCAGCGCCGCCGTGGACTGATGCTGATACGCATGACGCGGGAGCCGGCGAGGTCGTGTGATGGACTACCCTGAACCTGGATGGTCTTTACGCGGCACTCCGGATTGGGTTTGCGGCTTGCTCAGGGCTCGACGACGACGAGCATGCCCATCATGCCCTTTTTCGCATGACCGTCGACGTCACAATGGAAGTGGTACTCGCCGGCGCGGGTGGGGGTGAAGCGCGTCTTCCTCGAGCCATGGAACATCCCGAGCCGCAGGTCCACGTCGATCCCGGCGTCCGGGGCTTCGCACGAGAAATCGTGCGGGACGATGAACGAGCCGTTCTGAACCGTGAGTTCGACTGGGATGCCGCGCTTGACTACCACCCGGTTAGGTTCGAACCAGAACGAATGCGCGGTGACGTGAGCATGCTGCACGTCGCCCGGGCCCATCGTGGCGGTCACCTCGCGCACTGGGCGGTTGATGCCGGGGGAACATCCGGCGAGGACAGCGGCGCCAGCCAACACAATGAGGGCACGTGACTTCATAATTTCTCCGTTCTTGACTGCTCGCGCGAGCGGCCGGGTAACATCAAGGAGTGGGTGACGACGCAGCCGATTCAAGCTGGAATACTCCACCATGGAGAGGAATTCCAGAAATACGGAGCAACGCCCGCGTGGGAGATCCCTTCAGCCTGCCGGCGCACTTGAGGTAAA
>JANLOX010000336.1:0-7902 GCA_031366795.1 Candidatus Eiseniibacteriota bacterium
CTACCCCGAGGCGCGGCTCGGTCTCGGGGTCACGCTGGCGCTCGCGGGGGAGATCGACCGCAACATGCTCGGACAGCGGCAGCACTTCCTTGCTGCGGTTGCACAATTCGCCGCCATCGGCCCGCGCGATACCGAATATGAAGAGGCCCTGTTCAACCGCGCCATACTGCTCGAGCGCGTCGGCCGCAAGGCAGAAGCCGCGCGCTTCGCGCAGGAGTACCTCGCGCGCGGGACGCGGGTGGGCGCCGCGCAGATGCGGGAGATCGCCGGAGCCGTGGGCGGTTAATGGCGTGATCCCGGAAGCTTGCAATCACGAAGCCCTTGCAGCGTCAGGGCGAAAGCGTGGTGCCTCGACCGCCGGGCGGTCGCGAGACTTACTCCCTTCGCTCCGTGCAGGCCGGTGGTTGGCTGGTGCCGCTGTTGCTCGCGGTGTTCCTGTTGGTGCGCTACTCGACGTCATTCTTGGTTCCGTTCCTCGCCGACGACCTCATGTTCCTCCAGAAGACGGCCACGCTGCCGTTCCTATCACGCGGTGAGCCTCGCGCTGTGGATCACGTCGCTCACGCTGTACTTCCTGCTGGTTCGCCGGTTGGCCGGCGCGCAGGCCGCCGCGGTGGCAAGCGCCGCGGTCGCGTCGCTCGCGTCGTGGGAGGTGCTGTTGAGCTGGATCTCCGGGTCGCAAGACCTGTGGATGCTCTGCTTCGCGCTCGCCTGCCTCTACGCTTTTGTGCTGGGCCGCAGCAGGTGGGCAGCCGTCCTTTTCCTGGGCGCATTGCTCAGCAAGGAGACCGCCGTCACACTTCCCGCGATCCTCGTGGTCTACGCGGTTCTGGTCGAGCGCGCGGACTGGCGGAGCGCGATCCGGCGGACGAGCGCGATGTGGCTGGCCATCGCCGCATGGGCGGTGATCCATCCGCAACTCGGTGGACGCATCGGGTATGGCGCGCCACCACCACCGCCGGCGACGTGGGGTGTGCGGCCAAATCTGCTCGAAGTACTCCTGCGTACGCCGCTCTCGGCAATTAACCTGGATGAATGGCCAAAGCCTGTCGCGGGTTGGCTGGGTTCGGCGGGAGGCGTCCCGGTCGAGACATTCATCCTGGTTGCGATCGTCCTGCTGGCCGCACGCGCACAGCCGGGTCGCGATGAGACCCGGCCCGGCGCGAACCCGCCCGCGAATCGAGTGGTCACGTTCGGGGCCGTCTGGATGTGCGCCGCGTGGGTGCCGCTGTTCATGCCCACGGTCTGGTGGCACGCCTACTACGGTCTGCTCGGTGTCTTCGGAGCGTGGCTGGCCCTCGGCGTGCTCCTCGGCACGCGCCGGTATTCGGCCGCAGCGTGCGTCGCGCTACTCGCGGTCACGGGTGCCGCGCGGATCGCCACCCCATCGGGCGACATGGGGACAGCCTGGTACATTGGCCGCGCCGCCAATTTCATGCGGGGAACGCGCGAGTTCTTCCAGCGTTCGCACCCCGCGTTCCCTGAGAACGCCCGGATCTTCGTGCAGAGCGTGCCGGGTTCGGTGGGGCTGGTGCCCGGCGGGCGCGAGTCACCGGCGCTGCGGTGCTGGTACGGGGACACGACGCTACGCATGTACTACACGTCACAGTACGCACCGCGAGATATACGCGGGCCTGCTGGGCAGGATTTCTTCTTCGTCTACGACAGTACGGCCGGCTGGACCGAGGAAACGGTGCCGCGGCTGGCGGACGCCCCGACGAACGCCGATCGCGAGGCGTTTGCGCGGGCAATGTGGAACAAGCAGGACTACGCGATGGCCGCGGCCCAGTATGCCGCATTGGCCGATTCGTTTCCCGACGACATCGGATACACCTTCAACGCAGGCTCCTGCTACCTGCGGGCGGGCGATTCCGTCTCGACGGCACGCTGGTACATTCGTGCCGCGCGGCTTCCTGGTGCCCCGGCCCCGATGCTTGCCCTGGCCCGCAAGTACAAGAGGTTCCTCGCCGGACGGTAAGGGTGCGGCGCCCCGAAGCCTTCCGTCGCGCGCCTCCCCGTTACTTGATCAACCCCTCGACGACGACCATCTCGCAGTACGCGCTCGCATTGCGCAGAGCCTTGGCGTCGGCGTATTCGCTCGAGTTCCACCACAGGTGCGCCGCGCGCTTGTCGGGGAATTCCAGCACTACGACGCGGCGCGGGGTCCAGCGGCCTTCGAGAATATCGATGGGGCCGCCGCGGACGATGTACTTGCCGCCGTAGGCCTCGATCGAAGCGGGGGCCATCTGCTTGTAGACGTCGTATTGGGTGGGGTCCGAAACTTCGACATTGATGATCACGTAAGCGGACATCGGATCCTCCTCAAATGCCGGGCAGGAATGCCCAACGCGCAACGGGACTACTCAGCGGGGATGGCGTCGCCGTCCCACTTCAGCGTGCTGTTAGGCTCCGGCATGCGCGCCGATTGTTCGATCGTGCTGCGGACCAGGCCCCCGGCCCAGCGCTGCAACAGGCTGCCGACGGGACGTCGGTATTCGATCATGCGGATCTTCTCGCCGGCCGGAATGCCACCGCGGCGTCGCGCCTCGGCGATCGCGGCATCGAGGCCGCCGATCTCGTCGGCCAGCTTGAGCCGCACGGCATCGTCACCCATCCACACGCGGCCCTGCGCATTGTGCTCGGCCTCTTCATAGGGAAGCTTGCGCGCGTCGGCGACGAGCGAAACGAACTCGCGGTACTCGCGCATCACGCTCGAGTCGGCCTCAGCCTGCAGTCGCGCGTCCCAATCGCGGCCCTTGCCCCATGCCTGCTGGTAGTCGCCCCGCATCAGGTCCTCTTCATGCACGCCGAGCTTGCGGTACAAGCCTTCGAGCGAAGGCCGGATGAACAACACGCCGATCGAGCCGGTGTAGGTGAAGCGGTCGGCGTAGATCCGGTCGCCAGGCAATGAGATCTGGTAGCCACCACTTGCGGCGGTGCGGCCCATCGACACGATCAGCGGCTTCTTCGTCTCGCGCTTCATGCGCGCGATGGCCTGCTGCATCAATTGTGAGCCGACGCTCGAGCCGCCGGGACTCTCGACGCGCAGCACGACCGCCTTCGCAGCGGGATTGTGGAACGCTGCTTCGATCTGGCGCGTGAGCGTTTCGGATCCGAGTACGGGTCCCATCAACAGGTCGTTGCCGCTGCGGCCGGTCGAGATGGCGCCGCTCGCATACACGACCGCGATGCGCTGCGGCACGGTCCATTCGGGTGCTGCGAGCGGGCGGCGCGACAGGCGCACGCCGCGCGGCTTGCTGCCGAGGCCCGCGAGCTTGCCGAGCAGCGCCATGGCATCGTGGCGGTCGCCGATCGAGTCGACGAGCCCCGCGACGCGCACCTCGGTGGGCCGCCAGCTGCGGCCATCGATCAACTCGAGCAGACGGGCGCGATCCATGTGGCGCCCGGCGGCCACGCTGTCGACGAACATCCGCTGAACGGTGTCGAGAATGCCGTTCGTGACTTCAACATCGGCCGTCGTCGAGGAATCGACGCTGTATTCTCGGTACGCCGACTTGTACTTGCCGTAGGAGGTGCGGTCGATGCGCACGCCGAGGCGCTCGAGCGGCTTGCGGTAGTAGCGCTTCTCGACCAGCAACCCGAGCCCCGCGAACATCGCTTCGGGCGTGGTGACGATTGCGTCGCACGCCGAGGCCAGGTAGAGATCGCCGCGCGTGGCGCCGTACTCGAGATAGGCGACGACGGGCTTGCCGGCGGCGCGCAGGCGCGCGATGCGCGGGCGCAGTTCCTCGAGCTGGGCGAAGTTGCCGACGCCACGCAGGTCGAGCAGCACGCCGCGCGTCAGCGGATCGTCGAGCGCGCGCTTCAGCTGCTCGTGCAGCGTGGCCGCCGAGCCGACGTTGGTGGCGCCGTCAATCGAGAAGCCGGAGAGGTCGTCATCGCCCAGCACCCCCCCCATGCGCACGACGGCGACGCGGCGCTGGTTGGCGCCCGCGAACATCGTGCGCGACTCGGCGCGGTGCATCGATACGCTCCAGACGCGGCCCACAGCGTCGCCGTTGCGATCGTAGGTGCCGAGGCCCGTGGCGCGTGAATGCACGCCGCCCAGGCTGAAGCCCACGCGCACCGCATGCGTGTGATCTTCGTAGCTGCCGCGTACCGCGAGGCCTAAGACGAGTTCGAGCTCGCTGCCGATGCGAAAGCTTGCGTCGTCGAGGCGCTGCGTCTCGCTCAGGCGCGCATCGGCCGTCAGGGTCAGCCGCGTGCCGAGCGTGTGCGCGCGCGAGCGGTCGAGCGCGAAGGGTCGCACGCCGATCGCGAGGTCATACGCGCGGTCGAGGCGAACGCCGTTGAGCGAAGACTGTCCCAGGTGATCCGCCACGCCGCCGATCGAGAGCCATGGTGTGGGGCGCGACAGGAATCCGTAATGCCAATCCGCCACGCGGCCGCCGCGGCGTTCGTGCAGCCAGGTAGCCTCGATTCCCTGTCGCAGCGCATCGCTGCCGCCGCCCAGGGCGAGCGAGTAATCGAGCGGTTGGTTCTGCGCTCCACGCAACGCGACGCGGAATCCGTGCGCTTCGAGCGAGCCCAAGAGGCGCGCGCGCTGGAACGGGTTGTCGATGATGCCGAACGAGAATTCGCTCGGGACGTAGGAGGAAATGCCCGCGGGATTGAGCCGGAACGTGGTACCGCCCTCCGCATAGGCCGCGCTTTCATCGTAAAGCGGTTCGTCGGCGCGTGCGTACGTTGCGAACGCCCCACTGAGGCACGCGAGCGCCACCACCGCGTACAGATGGCGAATGCCCGAGCGCACTAAGCAGACGCCGTCACGCCGACGCGCGGACAGTGCGCGGCGAGCGGGCAGATCGAGCAGCGTGGCTTGCGGGCGTTGCAGATGGCGCGGCCGTGCAGGATCAGCCAGTGCGAGAACATGGTCCATTGCTCCTTGGGGACAAGCGGCATCAGCGCGAACTCGATCTTGACCGCGTCCTGTTCATGCGTGAACCCGAGCCGGTGGGCGAGCCGCGTCACATGCGTGTCGACCACGAGGCCGGGGATGCCATAGGCGTTGCCGAGCACTACGTTGGCCGTCTTGCGGCCGACCCCGCGGAGTGCTACGAGTTCATCGAGCGTGCGCGGCACGTTGCCGCCGTGCAGCGCCACGATATCGGCGCAGCATTCGCGGATGGCACGGGCCTTGTTGCGGTAGAAGCCGGTCGAGCGCACCGCCGCCTCGAGATCCGCCAGCGGCGCCGTGGCGAAGGCGGCCGCATCGGGATAACGCTCGAACAATTTCGGCGTCACCATGTTCACGCGGACGTCGGTGCACTGCGCCGACAGGATGGTCGCGATCAACAGCTGCAGGGGAGTTTTGAAGTCGAGCGCGCACCTGGCGTCAGGGTAGGTGCGCTGGAGAATCGTCAGTACCTCGCGCACGCGCGAAGGCTCAGGCGCCACGAAGCGGCCGCTTGCCTTGGCGGCCGGTTCTGCGCGCCGGCGCGTGCGCGCTGTGCCGATCGCGCTGGGCCTCGCGCGCCGTGTATGCGTGGCGCGCGTTCCCGCGGTGCCCGCAGCCGCGCGCGATCGCGTGGCCGTGGTGCGCGCGCCGGAGGTCTTGCGGCGTTTCGGCTTGGCGGCAGCCTTGCGGCGCGAGCCGGGCGTGGCGCGTGGTTTGGCCTTGGCGGGCAAGCGCGACGGCTTGGCAGTGCTTCTCTTGGCGCGAGGTGAGCGGCGGGGCATGGAACGCACACTATAAGGAGCGCGGCACTGCCGCAGCAAAAAAAGGGGCCCCGCTTACCCGGAGCCCCCGCCAAACCTAACTCCTAAAAGGACCAACTCACGCCGCCTCGGACACCCGCGCCGCCGCCATCCACGATCTCGCGGTACGTCACGCCGGTGAGCGGATCGTCGACCTGGCGGTCGAGCTGGGCGTTGTTGACGAAGCCTTCGATCGTGAGCCGCGTCGCACCCGATAGCGGATAGGCGTAGCCGCCGTAGAACTGCCAGCCCCAGCCATCATACGTGGCGCTGAAGTCGTCGCCCGTCGCGAAATCCTGCGCCGAGACAAACAGCGCTTGGTAGCCGCCGGCGAGCCCGAGATAGGGACCCTGGTGGGTCCCCGTCGGCGCGACCTGGACGAACGCCATCAAGGGAACGAGATCCGACGAAACGCTCGACAGTTCCCGGCGCCGCTCGACGCTGCCGCCGCCCGGCAACGAGCCGCTGCCGATGACCGCGGTCTGGTGATCGCCGCGATGGCTCCAGTCGAGCTGGGCACCGACCTGCACGCGGTCGTCCACATTCGTGCCGACGCGCGCGCCGAACATCGCCCCGTTGGACACATCGCCCGCGGGATTGAACACGCCGCCGTGCAATTGCAAGTAGCCGTTCATGTCGCTGGGCGAGCTGCTGCCGCGCGAGGCGTCCCGCCAGCGCGGACGGTAGCGGATCGATTCATTGGTCGGGTGTACGCGGCCGATGGGCGCAAGAGCCCGCAGTTCATCCGCGACCTGCGTCATGGTGACCGCGAGCGACGGCTTGTCGCTCGGGTAGGTGATCGAGGGATCCGCAAGCGCCGGTGCGGCGGCGAGACCGGCGAGCGCGAGTGTGGGTAAGGCGATGCGGATGTTCATGATTCCTCCAGTAGGGGCCGCGGCAAACCGAAACACTCGGGAGTGCGGCCCGGCACAGGGGGGATTCAGCACGTCGCGTGCCGGACCGTGACTTGCTCAGGAATCGTGACGCGTCGGGCTGCCACGGTGGTGCGCCGGGCGGCGATGTGTCTGTTAGCACGCAACATCCGCGCTCCTGACGCGTATTCACGGGCAGCCATGGATGAGGCGACGGCAGGAGGCAAACTGTTGCGGGTCCGCCGCAACGCGTGCTAGCGTGCCGCGCCCGCGAGCGCCGATCACTTGGAATGAGGGCACATGAGTAACCTGACGGTCCCGCGCGCGGCACGTCCCGCGCTGTTGCTCGCACTTCTGCTGTTCGCGTGCCTGCCCTTCGTTTCGCGCTCGAGTGCGGCCGAGTCGCCTGCGCCGGGCCCCACGCTCGCTCGCGAAGACACCATGACCACCTCGGTGCCCGAGGTGCTGGTTCGCGCCCCGCGCGTGACGCTGGATGAGATCCTCGATCGCATCGCGCGCGGGGAACGCCGCCGCGACTCGCTGCTCGTCGATCAATCGTTCGTGGCGACCATGCGCGTCATGGGGGCGAAGACGGACGACGGCCCGCCGTTCCTGCTCGAGGAGTCCGCATGGCAGGTGTACCGCCGCAAGCCGGGTGATGCGCGGTCCGTCATGCTGCGGCGGACGACGCGCAAACCCGATAAGCCGAAGGACAAGAAGAAGGTAAACCTGCAAGTCACTTTCGGCGCGGACATGAGCGAGCAGGTGGTCAACCATGCGTTCCGCCCCGAGGAGCGCCGCAACTTCCGCTACCGCATCCTCGGTCGCGACATCGTGGGTGGCCACGTCATCTACCGCATCCGCTTCGAGCCGAAGTCCCTGCTCGATCCGGCGGCACCCAGCGGCCAGGTGTGGGTCGATGCCAACGAGTTCGTGATCCTGCGCCAGGAAGTCGAGTTCGAGCGCTCGCCGAGCCCCTTGTTCGTGAAGGACATCGATCGCGTCGTGATCGAGCGCGTGCGTGTGGGGGCGTTCTGGATGCTGCACAAGGTGCTGATTCGCGCGAAGTTCAGGTTCTCGATGCCCGACTTCGGCAAACGCGCGGAGATCGGGATGCTGTTCGATCGCTATACGATCAACACCGGGCTCGCCGATTCGTTGTTTGTCGGCGGGGAGAAGGAATGATGGCGGTGCGTGGATCGCTCGACCGTGCCGCAGGCCGCGTGCGTGCGTGCCGCCTTGCCGCCGCCGTCCTTGGCGGCGTACTCGCCGGCGTGCTGAGCCTCAACGCCGTGGCGCGCGCCGATCAACC
>JANLOX010000370.1:0-12703 GCA_031366795.1 Candidatus Eiseniibacteriota bacterium
CCGCCCTTGGCGAACGGCGACGCCACGACTGCCGACACCCCAAGTGACGCGCAGTGCTGCTTCACCACATCGATCTCGGCATCGGTGTCAGTGGGGAAGTGATTGATGGCGACGACGCACGGCTGCTCGAACTTGCGGATGTTCTCGACGTGCTTGTCGAGGTTCTCTAGCCCGCGGCGCACGGCCTCCACGTTCGGCTCGCCCACCTTCGCGAACGGCACGCCACCGTGCAGCTTGAGCGCGCGCACCGTGGCGACCAGCACGGTGCAGCTGGGTGCAAAGCCGCCGTAACGGCAATTAATGTCGAAGAACTTTTCGGCGCCCAGCTCGAACGCGAAACCGGCCTCGGTGATCACGATGTCGGCGTAGGCCAGCGCCATGCGCGTCGCGGTGATCGAATTGGTGCCGTGCGCGATGTTGGCGAACGGACCGCCGTGGATGATCGCGGGGACGCCTTCCATCGTCTGCGCGAGGTTCGGCTTGATCGCATCTCGGAGCAACGCCGCCATCGGTCCCACGGCCTTGAGATCCGCCGCGGTAACCGTGGTGCCATCGGCGCGCGTGCCGACGACGATGCGGCCGAGGCGCTGCTTCAGGTCCGGGATGCCATTCGCGAGGCACAGGATGGCCATCACTTCGCTCGCCGCGGTGATGTCGAAGCCGGTCTCGCGCGGCACGCCTTCGGTGCGCCCACCCAACCCGCACACGATGTCGCGCAGCGCGCGATCGTTCATGTCCATCACGCGCCGCCACAGCACGCGCCGCGGATCGAGGCCGCTGGTGTTGCCGTGATGCAGGTGATTGTCGACCAGCGCCGTAAGCAGGTTGTGGGCACTGGAGACGGCGTGGATGTCACCGGTGAAGTGCAGGTTGATGTCATCCGCCGGCACCACCTGCGACAACCCACCGCCCGTGCCACCGCCCTTGAGCCCGAGGTAGGGCCCGAGTGAGGGCTCGCGCAGGGCGACCATGCTGTTGCGCCCGTTCTTCGCGAGGCCCTGCGCGAGTCCGATCGAACACGTCGTCTTGCCTTCGCCCGCGGGCGTCGGCGTGATCGCCGAGACGAGCACCAGCTTGCCCCGCGGTGCGCGGCCGTTGAGTGCAGCGAGGGCGATTTTGGCTTTGTACTGGCCATAGGGCTCGAGGTGCTCGGGGGCGATGTCGAGCGTGCGGGCGATTTCGGCAATCGGCTTCATGGGGCCTCGCGGGGGTGCAGCGCGGTGGCAGCTTCCTGTGGCGTAGGTTGCGACCACCGCAAGCAGGCGCGGCCGCTGCGTTCGAGTCGGGCGGATCGTAGCCCATTCCTGCCCCGGAAACGATTCCCACGTCAGCGCTTGCGTGGGGTGGGTCCGGCCCCCCAGCGCCGCACCGCGCGGCCGCTTGGGGACCCTGCCTCCGCGCTCAAGCGGCGGGTGAATGCCGCCGATAATCCCCCTGCGGAGCGTGACCGCCTCGCCCTGCCGCGATTCACAAGGCGGCGGTGTTCCGGTCCACATTTCAGGAGGCTCTTCATGTACAAAGTTTCCCACGGGCGCCACGGCGCGATGCGTCGCGCGCTCGGGTATGCGTTGGTGATGGGTTCACTCGCGGCGTCTGTCGCGCTGGCGGGGCCGTCGGGTGAGTACAACGTGATCGATCCCGATTTCTCCAGCGTCGTCCCGGGCACCTCGCTCATCGGTGAGGGCAACGTCCAACTCGAAGCCAACGTCGCGCGGGCCTCGGACGGTCAGGGCACGGCGATGACGCGCGCCTGGTCGACGCCGACGCTGGTGCGGCTCGGCATGCCGAACTACGAGGTCCGCGTGCTGTCCTCTGGCTACTCGCGCCTGCGCACCTACAGCTCGGTTGACAATGGCATGGCGGACTTCCAGGTGGGCATCAAGGGCGTCATGCCGCAGACGTTTGATCGCGACTTGTCGATGGCGGTCGTGCTGCAGGCTGGCCTTCCCGGCGGCTCGTCGCAGTTCAAGCAGACGGGTTTCCGCCCCGAACTGCAGCTGGTCAGTGCATGGCAGTTGCCGAATGCCAACTCCATCAGCGGTGTCGCCGGCATCAGCTCGAATGTGGACAACAAAGGCGATCGCTACCCGAACGGCATCCTCGGCCTGAATTTCGCCCACGGCTGGAACCCGCGCGTCAGCACCTATGCCGAAGTGGCCGGCCGTGAGATCCGCACGGCTTCGCGTGGCGGCAAGAACATGCAGTGGTCGCTGGGCGGCGCATGGAAAGCCATGCCGGGCACGCAGCTGAATGCCTCAGCGGGCTGGGGCATCAAGGACAACGACACCGACTTCGCCTGGAAGCTCGGCGTCTCGCGCCGCTTCCGCCCGCCGTCGCCGGGCGCGATGTCGAAGAAGGAAGACAAGCAGCCCGAACCGACGCCAAGCGCCACGACCGAAGACGGCAAGTAACCTTAAGCTCACGACACCCGCAGTAACGCAGGGCCCGGTTCCCACGAACCGGGCCCTGCTGCTTGTTAGACCGGGACCCATGCGGTGTATAAGATCCACAGCCCTGCCGCACGCGTGGAACCCGAGGGCCTCATGTCGATACCGAAGCTCTGGACACTGATTCACCTGCTCGCGGCGTTCAGCTTCGTGGGCAGCCTGATGGTCGCGGAGTGGATCGGCCGCGCCGCGCGCGCGACAGATGATTGGCGACAGCGCGCCCTGCTGTTCCAGTTCGCCGCGAAGGCCTGCCGCACCGCGGGGCTCATTCCTCTCGTGCTGACGGGCGTCCTCGGAAACCTCGCCGCGGTCGGGCTGGGTTACCACATGGCAAGTGACGTGTGGCTGCGCTGGGCAAACGGGCTGTGGCTCGTCGCGGTATTGGTGATGCTGTTCGTTCAGTTGCCGTGTGCCTACCGGCTCATGCAGTTGTCGCGCTCCGTCACGGACGGAGTGGAACCCCAGCGCTACGGCTCGAACATGGCCCGCTGGCGCGTGGCGAATGTGGCGCTCACCGTGCTGTATGTCGCGATGCTCGCCTTCATGGTGTACGGCAAGCGCTCGTGAGCGCGCTCGCGGCGCCCTCGGCGCCCCCGTTGCTGGGAGCATTGCTCGGCGGGTTCCTGGTGCTGGTGTTGGGACTCGCGGCGTTGACGCTGGCCCGCCGCCGCGGCCCGCTGTCGTCGCAGCGCAGCATGATCAGGGCGCTGGGCTACATCGTCGTCTACGCCCTGAGCACCGGCGGCTTCATGCGCATCCTCCAGCCCGCCCTGCTCGGCCACGATCGCAGTCCCTGGCTGCTGGCCTTGGGCGACGTGGTGTTCATCACGCTCGGCCTCTACGTCTGGGTCATGGTTCTCGCCGAAGGTTTCTCGCTGCGCTCGATCGGACTCAAGCCCATGATGGCGGGCCGCCTGTTCCTAACACTCGTCATGGGCGTCGGGGCCGCGGCGGTCTACTCGTGGGCGCCCTATCAAGCCGTTGTCACATACAAGGTGCACACCACCCCGGATACATTGGTGTTTTCGATGTTCTGGGCGCTGGCGGGCTCGGCGCTGCCTGAGGAATTGCTGTTCCGCGGCTTCCTGATGAGCTCGCTGGACCGCCGTGTGAGCCAATGGGCGCGCGTCGCCCTGCCCGCGCTGGCGTTCACGGCGGTCAGAGCTTTACGTTTCTTGCCCGGACCGGACTTGGGTGTGCCCGAATGGCTCGGTTACATTTTTGGGGTGGCACTGCCGATGGGGCTGTGGTGGGGGATCCTCCGCGAACTGGGTGGCGGCGCCATCTGGCCCTGCATCGTCTCGCACTTCCTGCTCGAATTCGGCCCCACCCTCGCGGGGACGACACCGTCGCCGTTGTAGATCCGTCCTCGTCTGGCCCGCTGGAGACCAAGACCCGCATGTCGCGTTCCCTGCACTACCGGCTCGTAACCGCCTCGACTATCGCGCTCGCAGTCCTGTTCGTCATGGCGGCCACGGCCAGGGCCGCACAGCCCACTCCGGCGGAAGCGGCACGGGCAGCGCGCATCGCTTCCATCAAGCGCATCCAGCAGCAACTGCTCATGCGCGAAGCGCTCGAGGCCGCGAACGAACGCAGCCACAAAGACGGCGACGAGTGCGATCGCGAGTACCGGCTGAGCCGCGGTCTCGTTGAAGACGGCTCGGCGATGCGCCGCGGGATCAGCCAGCGGCCCTCGCCCAGTGAGGCCGCCGAGCCGCTTACCAGCCTGCGCCACGGTCGCGCCGCCGGTCCGCTCACGGCGAACAGCACGCTGTCGTACGCCACGAACATCAAGGTGAACGACCCGAATCTCGATATCCCCTCGCGCGCCGAAGCTCAATCAGAGCCGTCGATCGCCGCGTGGGGCAATTACGTGATCGCGGGATGGAACGACGGCCGCGGGTCCACGGATGTCCCCGGGGCGACGCTGCCGAATGCGCTCAACTATGGCTATTCGACCGACGGCGGCCGGACCTTCATCACGGCCTCCCCACTCGGCGCTGACAGGCTCCCAATCCAAAACCTCGGCGGTGTATGGACCAGCGATCCCGTCATCGCGGTCAACGAGAATACCGGCGACTTCTATTTCTGCGCGCTATTCGATCCGCCCAACGGCAGTGGCAACGACGAGCACGGCGTCGCGGTGGCGCGTGCCACGTTCAGCGGCTCGACGATCACTTGGACGAAGCCGGTCGTCATCAAGAGCCTGTTGGCGACCGACGGCTTCATCGACAAGCCGTGGATCGCCGTCGACTCATCGTCGGGCAACCTTTATGTGAGCTACACGCGCTTCACCCTGACGCAGGATTCGATTGTCGTCTGCCGCTCGACGGACAAGGGCCTGCACTGGGGACCGCAGACCACCTTGAGCTCGCCTGCCGCGGCGGGGCTGGTGCAGGGCTCGCGGCCGGTCGTGGCGGCTGACGGAACGATCTACGCGGTCTGGAAGGAAATCGCGCTGACCGGCACGGGGCAGGATTTCCTGCGTGTGCGGCGCTCCCAAAATCAAGGCGTCACGTGGCAAGCGGAACAGACCGCCGCCGCCTTCTTCGACAACTTCGGCACGGGCGCGCCGGGCTTCAACCGCGAACAGGGCATCTCCCTGCCCTCGATCGCGGTGGACCGCTCAACCGGCCCGAATCGCGGTCGCGTTTACGTCGCGTGGAACGAATGCGTCAATTTCTACGACTCGATTCCCGACACGAGCGCCGCTCCGGTGCTCAACGAAGTCGAGCCCAACGATTCGCTGTTCAACGCCCAGCCGTTCACGCCTGGCACCGCGATTCGTGGCGCCTTCAACACGCTGACCGACTTCGATTACTACCGCTTCAGCGCGGCGCAGGGGACGACGTATATTTTCTGGGCGAATGAACTGCCTACGCGCTACACGATGCGCATCTTCGGCACCGACGGCGTGACGCGGCTGTCGTTCTCGGGCGATCGCACCAATGCCAACCCCGGCTTCATCGTGTGGACCTGCCCGCGCTCGGGTACTTACTTCATGCGGATGGCGATTATCGGGTCGACGCTCGGCGACTACCGTGTCGATACCGCGATCGACACCCCCGGCGGCACCAACCAGCGCGCGCGCGACCAGCGTGATGCCTTCGTGGCGTCCTCGGCGGATGGGACCACATGGTCGACGCCGGTGATGCTGTCGGCGCCGGAGCCCGGGCTCTACGACAATTGGCTCCCCGAAGTCGCGGTCACGGGTCAGGGTGCCGTCTATGCACTGTGGTACGACTTTAGCGACGCTCCGCTCGCCTCCGACGGCGGGCAGTCGCAGGCCTACATGGCGCGCTCGGACGATGGCGGCGCCACGTGGGCCTCGCTGGGACCGGTGAGTGACCGGTTCGTGAACTGGTCGGGCGTCAACTCGAACATCATCCCGAACCAGGGTGACTACGCAGCACTGTTCGCCAACGCCACCCAGGTCATCCCGTGCTGGACCGATGGCCGCGTGGGCACGCCCGACATTTGGGCCGCGCCGTTCGCGGTGGGAGCGGTGCAGGTGCAGATCAAATCGGCCGTCGCCGACACCAACAGCGTCACCCTGAAATGGCACGCGACAGGACCGCACCCGATCGCGGCACAGGTGATTCGCGCAACGGGCGGTGCGGAGTACTCCAGCGTGGTGGGCAGCGTGGTGTTCGATGCAAACCACGACGCGACGTTCCAGGATAACAACGTGCTGACTGCGGCGCAGTATCGCTACGCGCTCCAGATGACCATCGGCGGCGCCACGGTGATCATGGGCGAGCGCACCCTGGTGACCCAGGGTCATGAGCGCCCAGAGTTCGTGTTCCTCGGCGCCTCGCCGAACCCCGCGGGCAAATTGCTGCATGTGCGCTTCTCGCTTCCCGACGCCGTGAAGGTGGATCTCCGGCTCTACGACATCACCGGCCGTCCGCTGCGCTGGCAGGAATACCAGGGCCCGGGCCCCTACGAAGTGGACTTTGGCGCGGGGTTGGACCTCAAGCCGGGGCTCTACTTCCTCAAGTTGAGCCGCGCCGGCACCGACAAGATCATCCGCGTCTCGCTGGTGCCCTAGCCCAACTTCCGCAGTTGGACGACGCTTCTAACGATTTTCGCGTGGAACGCGGGCCCCGGCGGAAATCCGCTTTCCGGCGCAACTTCGGCGGTGAGGGGGGCGTAATCCCGGCATGGTAGTAAGTCCGGGATCACGCCTGCCTTGCGGGCGCTCCGGCCCCGCCCAGCAGTGCTCCCACGTTCGCTTAAAGCCTGAGGTCCTCATGAAGCGCCTCGCCCTGACCCTTGCGCTCGCCACGGCCTTCGCGGCTCCCGCATTCGCCGACCAGTACCTGCAGGCCGACCCGCGCACCTACGAGCTCGAGGGCGCCCACCGCATCAAGATCGGGTTCCCGGTCGGCAAGTTCACCCTCGAGGGCGATGACGGTCAGACCGTGCGGGTCCAGGTGCGGGTCGACTGCAAGGACACCGAATACGGCGATTGCCAGGACGAGGCGCGCCGCATCCGCATCGACCACGCCACGGAAGGCGGCGTGTTCCGGCTGGAATTCAGTGGCGTCAAGAAGAACTGGTCGAACCGCCACATCACCGTCGAGGCGCACGTGCTGGTGCCCCGCGCCCTGGCGGCGGAGCTGAACATGGGCGTGGGTTCCGCCAGCGTGCTGGGGCTACGCCGCGACCTCGACCTCGAGCTGGGCGTCGGGGAACTCAAAGTGCACGCGAGCCAGAACGACATCCGCAGGGTGGACGCGGAATCGGGCGTCGGCGATGCCTCGATCGACACGCATGATGGCCGCGTGCACGAACGGGGCTTCATCGGGCACGCCGCCCACTGGAACGAAGGCTCGGGCAACAGCGTGGTGCGCGCGCACGTCGGCGTCGGCGAGGCTTCCGTTTCGCTGCGTTAGCCTGCGCGAAATTGTTGCAGAACGAACACTCGTAACGCTCGAATTGCACACTCGCGGCGATCCCGCCACGCCCGGAGCGTGCGCGATGGCATTGCCCCGCCGCATTCGTTGGCGCAGCCGCACTCGCGATTCCCCGCGCCAACCTTGGCGAAAACGCGCATCTCGTCCGCGGCATCTGCCCCGGCACGCCGCGCCGCCGCGCCACTCCCACAACCCCAAGCGCGCAGGCATGATGCTTGATAGGTGAAGGGTTGGAAGAGTGTCCTTCGTCGGTCCTCACATCTGCGGTGGAGCCAGGGATGTCACGCGCGAACTTCAGGGCCAAAGTGCCCACACTGCTCGACCGGGCGCTGATCGGTCTGCTGATCCTCGTCGTGCTCGTGCTGCTCGGGATGCAGGTCGTCTCGGCCGGACCGCCGTCTGTCTCGCAGGCGAGCTTCGAATCGAAAACCCCCTAAGCCGGGCGGCGGCGCCAGAGGTACAGGCTTAGCGCCACGAAGAACGCCAGCAGCAGGCCGCTCACGAACAACTCCTGCGGCGCCTGCGACTCGTATGCCCCAGCGAGATCCTCCGCGGGCCACAGCTGAACGCGCCACAGCAGGGGCCCCCGCAACACCGCCACGTCGCGCGCATACCGCGCCCCCGGCCCGCCATCCTGGCTGTTCGCCCCATAGAGCAACGTCGGACCCTCGTACACGCCCGCTGAGAACCCGCGCTGCACGGTTTGGCTCAAGCTCTCATCAAGCAGATCGTGCAGGCGCACCAGGCCCACCACCCAGCCGAGACGCGTCGCCCCGTGAAACTCAGGCGCGCAAACGAGCACCTGGCGTTCCCCCGATGCGAGCGGGGCCGTCGACACCACGACGACCTCGCGGCCGGGGCTCGCGGCCGCCACTTTGAGCGCCACGGCCCGCATGCCGTCATCCTGGGGATTGAGCGCCGATAGTACGCGCAGTTCCGCGGGGATCGCGCCGCGATAGCTGAGCGTCGAGTCGTACTCCACCACCGCGCGAAATTGCTGCGGTCCCGCAACAAGGGCGTTCGCATCCTCGCGCCATGCTTCGCCACCCTCGGCGCGCTCCGCCGCGAGCCGCTCGAGTGTCGCAGCGCGTGAGTCGAGCCCACGCTCGATGTGTTCCGCGACCCAGCCGGCTTCGCCAGCGGACAGCGCATGCAACAGGGACTGGTGCCGCTCGAACGCCAGTTGAAACAGGAAGAAGGACATCACGATGATCAGCGCGCCGGGAATGAACGCCACGAAAAACGTGCTCGTGTCGTCCTTGGCGCGCGCCGGCTCGCTCACGACCAGCCCTCGCGCACCGCGCGTTCGTACGCCACCCAGTAACCGTCGGGCCTGGGCTCGCTGATGCGCGTCACGCCCCCCTCGGCATCCGTGAGCCAGACGATGCCCTGGCCGCGCACGACCTCGCCGATCTCGGCTGCCGCGATGCCCTCTCCGGCGAGCGCGTGCAGCACCTCAAGCGACCACGCCGACCGCACCGTCAACAGCAACGTGCCCTCGGACAGCGTCCACAGCGGATCGAGCTCCATCAATTCGCACGCCACGCGCGCTTCGTCCGACAGCAGCATGGCGTTGCGCGCGACCCGCAGGTCGACGCCGGCGGCCTTCGCGATTTCGATCAGGCCGCCCATCACGCCGCCTTCGGTGGCATCGTGCAACGACGACACGCCGCGATCGCGCACGCCGACGCGCAGGGCCACGCGGCAATCATCGACGACACTCACAGGGCGCATGCGCGCCTGCGCGCGCGTCCACAGTTGCTCCTCGAGGCGGCTCGCCATGCGTTGCGGGAACAGCCGCATCGCCACGGCCGTCACCTCGACCGCACAATCCTTCGTCATCAGCACCTTGTCGCCGGGCTGCACATAGGCAGGGCCCACGGTCCTGCCCTCATCGCCCACGCCGATCAAGGTGGCGGCGCCGAAGATCGTGAGGTCACAGCCGGCGTGGCGCCCGGTGTGGCCGGTGACCACGGCGATGTTGAGCTTCGCGAACTCGTCGCTCATCGCTTCCCAGTAGCGCTCGAAGTCATCGGCCGGAAATTGCGGCGGCATGTTGAAGCACACCGAGGCGTACGCCGGCGGGATGCCGCTCGTCCACAGGTCCGAGGCGAGCAGGTGGCAGGACAACCGCGCGGAGTCCGCGGGGCCAAAGGCGGGAATCATCGACAGCGGATCGGTCGTCACCGCCATCACGCGGCCGGCGCCGATCTTGATGACCGCGCTGTCGCGCCCGATCCCGGGGCCCACGAGCACTTCCTCGCGCTTCGCACCCAGCCGCGGCGCGATCGTCCGCTCGAAGTCGGCCGGGGAGAGCTTACCCATCGCGCTCACGCTTGTGCCCCACCCGCCATGTTCAGGCCGCGGTCCCCGTCGGGCTGCCGGTCTCGACCGGCAGACCCGCCGCCTTGTACTCGGCGAAGCCGCCCCCAACGTTCGCCAGGTGTGTAAAGCCGGCGCGGCGCAGCAGGCTCAACGCCGTTAGCGATCGCGACCCGCCTCCGCAGTGCACCGCGATCGGCCTGTCCACCGGCAGCTCCGTGCTGCGAGCCAGTAGCGATCCCAGCGGAATATGCGTGGCGCCCGGAACATGACCCGCCGCGTACTCATCCGAGTCGCGCACATCGAGCAGCACACCCGCCCCGTTCGCGGTCTTCGCGAGCGCGTCGGCGAAGGCGACACTCACGATGGCCTCGGGGTCGCCATGACGATGCGCCCAGCCCATCAACACCGTCGAGGTCACCGCCCAACCGTGCACGTTATCGATGCCGATCATCGCGAGATCACGCACCCCGGCCGCGATCTCGGATTCATGCCCGGCCAGCAGGTAGATGGGACGGTCGTAGGGCAGCAACGTCCCTGCCCAGCGCGGGAATGCCTGGCCGCCCGGCAGTGTCATGACGCCGGGCACGAAGCCCTTGGCGAATTCGGCGGCGCGACGCAGGTCCACGACCAGCGAACCGCTCTCGACCACATTGAGGGCACTCTCGGGATCGAGCCGCGGCGGCGCGCGGAATACCTCCACACGCGGGGCACCCTGCTTGTTGAGGCGCTTCATCTGCGCGAAGTAGCGCGGTGGCTCGACTTGGCCCCCCAGCACATCGGCCACGAATGCCTGCTCGTCGGTGATGCGCAGGGCCTTGTTGACGAGCATCTCGTAGGCGAGCGTCGTCACCGGAACATCGCCCAGGTGTTTGCCGCACGCCGAGCCGGCGCCGTGCGAGGGCCACAGCATCAGGTGCCCCGGCAATTGCTTGAACTTCTGCAACGAACGGAACAGCTCGCGCGCGCTCGGCTCGCTGCTGCCCGCCTTGCCGACGGCGCGCTCGAGCAAGTCCGGACGCCCGACGTCGCCCACGAAGATGAAGTCCCCGGTGAACGCACCCAGCGGCTGGTCCGTCGCTGCGCTGTCGATCAGCAGGAAGCTCATGTGCTCCGGCGTGTGCCCCGGCGTATGCATCGCGCGCAGCTTCACTGAGCCGGCCACGATCTCGCTGCCGTCATGCAGCAGCGTCACGTTCGGCTCATTAGCGAAGGCGTACTGGCCGTCCTCGCCGCCTTCGCCGGAGACATACAGCCGGGCCCCCGCGCGTTGCGCCAGATCGTGGCTACCGGACACGAAGTCCGCGTGAATGTGTGTCTCGGTTACCGCCGTGATGCGCACGCCTTCCGCCTGCGCGAGTCGCAGGTAGGCATCGACGTCGCGATTCGGGTCGATGACGATGGCTTCGCCTGTCGCGGGGCAACCCACGAGGAAACTGGCGTGGGCGAGCTTCTCTTCGTAGAGGCGCTTGAGGATCATGGGGTGCGGTCCCGGTTGGTGTTTGCGGCCAAGGCGGCTGGGGCAGCGCCCAGCTTCCAGGCCAGCAGTGGCGGTGTCATCAGCGTGGTGAGCACCACCATCATAACGACTGCGGAGAATACGGCGTCATCGATGATTCGCGCGCCCCCAATCGTCAGCGTCGCGCCGATTCCTGCAAAAATGAGGCCCACCTCACCGCGCGGGATCATGCCCAAGCCCACGGCGAGCCGGTCGGTGCCGCGCTCGAACACACCCAACGCGCAGACTTGCTTACCCGCGACCGCAGCCACCGTCAGCACGGCCGCGAACGCCAGCACTTCGCCGTGGCCGAACACCGTCAGGTCGACACGCATGCCCATCAGCACGAAGAACACCGGCGTCAGGAAGGCACTGAGTGGCTCGAGCAGCTCATCGAGGCCACGGCCGCGCGAATCGCGGGCGCTGAGCGGCCGCATGTGCACGTCCTCGAGGATCAGCCCCGCCGCGAACGCGCCCACGATGGGCGCGAGCCCCACGAGCCCCGCGAGGACCGCGACACCGAAGCAGAACGCGAGTGCCAGCGGCAGCAGCAGGTTTTCGCCGGGCAGGCGGGCGGCCAGCGCGAAGGTCCGCCGCGAAACCCAACGCCCGAGCAGCATCGCCGCGGCGAGGAAACCCACCGCCTTGAGGATGATCCAGGCCAACGCGCTCCATTGGAACACTTGGCCCGCGTCCGCCGCCTTGATGATCCCGGCGACCGCAGCCAGCACCATCAGGCCCAACACGTCATCGATCACCGCGGCGCCCAGGATGATGCGGCCCTCGGTGCTCGAGCTCTGCTTGAGGTCGCTCAACACACGCGCGGTGATGCCGACACTCGTGGCGCACAGGGTGGCGCCCACGAACACGTAGACGAGCTCGTTCTGGCCCGGCAGCAACCAGCGCGCCGTGAGCCACCCGAGCAGCATCGGCGCCACCACACCCAGCGTCGCCACGGCGAACGACGAGGCGCCGACCGCCGCCAGCTTTCCAAGGTCGGACTCAACGCCCACCTTGAACAGCAGGAACAACACGCCGAGCTGCGCCAGCAAGTCGATCCCGGGCAGCGACCTGATGTGCTCGAAGCCGTGGAAGCCGAGTAGCCCGAGGTTGCCGATGATGATGCCGGCCAACAACTCACCCAGCACCGGTGATTGCTTGAAGCGCGAGAACAGCGAACTGCCGAGCCGGCCGAGGACGATCACCAATACCAGCGCCGCGAGAACGGACAGCAATGCCGCGTCGGGGCTGCCTGGGGGAGCGTGCATGCGAGGAGTTATTACAGCATCGATGCACGGGGGTCGAACAGACGGCGTAGCGGCTTCGAAACCAGCGATCGGCTAGGCAGCTTCGACGTCTACGAACTCGCCTTCAGAACTCGGCTTGGGTATCGAAATCCCCGCGCGTCGCAATTCTTCGATGTGAAGCACGATCGCCTCGCGAATCAGCGCCATCGCCTCGTCTCGGGTTTCAGCGACGGCCACGCAGCCGGGCAGATCCGGCACATGTGCCCCCCA
>JANLOX010000395.1:0-11353 GCA_031366795.1 Candidatus Eiseniibacteriota bacterium
GCCGACGACATGAAGGCGCTCGCGGATCAAGGCGTCGGCCGCCTGTTCGGCCCCGGCGCCTCAACGCGCGACATCGTGCACTACATCCGCGAATGGTTCAGCGAACGCCACGGCGCAGACGCGTTGGCGCCGTTGCCCGAGTCGTTCGGGCGCATGCCCTCGGCTGAGATGACGTCGATGGCCGACGCGACACATCGCGCAGCGCATTTGATGGGCGAGCGGCCGGAACGCACGCATGTGGCGCCGAAGCCTGAGGCGAAGCGCGCGAAGAAGGCGGCTGCGAAGCCGCGGATGGCGAAGGCGGAACCGAAGCGCGCGGCGAAACCTGCGAAGAAGCGCGCCGCCAAACCCGCGAGCAAGCGCGCCGCGAAGCCCGCCCCGAAGCGCGGCACCAAGCGCACCCCGAAGCGCGCGGCCAAACGCCGCTGATCCCCGCGAGTCCGCGGTTGCGTTCGCTGGGCGCGATTGACGGCGAGGCGAAGCGATGAACCCACTCGGACCCGAGCCGCAACTCTCGATTCAGCCGCAGGGCGAGCTGCCCTACCTGGTCGAGTACTGGTACCTGCGCTCACGTGTCACGCGGCACATGGTGGTGCGGCGGTTTCGCGAAGTGCTGACGCACGCCGACCTCCACTCCGGTCAGCGCGTGCTCGATCTCGGCTGCGGCTGGGCGTATGGCACGAACTGGGCGCGTTCGCTGGGATGCAAGGTCAGCGGCATCGACCTCGGTCACGACCAGTTGAGCTGGGCGCGGCGCGCCATGCCGGGCGCCATCGATCTCGGGCTCGTGCGCACCAACGCGCGCCAGATGCCCTACGCCGACGCGACGTTCGATCGCGCGTTCTCGGTCGAGATGATGGAGCACGTGTTCCGCCCCGACCGGCCGCGCGTGCTGGGCGAGATCGCGCGCGTGCTCAAGCCGGGCGGTCGCGTGGCGATCTCGACGCCCAACTCGGCGTCGCCCGTTGAGGTGGCGAAACATCTCGTGATGCGCTGGCCCGCGCTGCGCAACCGGTTGCCCTCTGCATGCTTTCCGGAAGCGACGGATGATCCTGGCACCTATCATCCTTACCGCTATCACCATCCGCTGACGCTGGACGAATTGCACGGCGGGCTTGAGGGCGCAGGCTTCCGCGTGCTTGGCGTGAAGCACTTCCTGTGGATCTTCAAGACGCTCCCCGATGCGCTGCTCGCGCCATCGGCCGGCGCCGAGTGGCTTGCCGAGCAGACGCCGCTGCTCAATCGCCTGGGCGCCACGACGCTGGTGTGGGCGGAGCGCGCGGGATGACGCAGCGCACGATCGTCGTGCTCAATGGCAGCCCGGTGCGTGGCAGCAGCATCGACTTGATGCTCAGCGCGATCATCGAGGGCGCTGAGCAGGCGGGCGGCCGCGCGATCCACTTCCGCTGTCACGAGATGGCGGTGCGGCCGTGCATCGCGTGCGGGCCGGATGCGACGACGGGCTACTGCATCTTCAACGACGACATGGACGCGGTGTACGCGGCGATGGAATCCGCGCACGCGATTGCCGTCGCCTCGCCGATCTACTTCGACACCGTCAGCGCGCAGCTCAAGCTCGTGATCGACCGCAGCAATTGCGTGACGCCGCTCGTGACCGTGCCGGGCGGCGGGGAAGAGTTTCGCCCTAAGTGGCGACGCACGCGTCGCGGCGTGTTCGTGACGGCGCACAGCGCGGCGCACCAGTACGAGCTCGCCGAGCGCACGGTGCGCGGTTTCCTCAAATGGGTGGGGGCCAAGTGGGAGGAGACGCTGGTCTACGCGCACACCGACAACGTCGCTGGCAGCGTCGCGCAGCATCCCGAGCTGCTCGAGCGCGCCCGCGCTATTGGACGCCGGCTGATCGAGAGCCCGCCGCTCGAGGACCTGTCCAAGTAACGGCCTCCCGCGGTGCACGTTCATTGTTCAGTCGCGGTCATGCCAACTGTCCGCGCGGACAGTTGGCGATTGCGACTTGCTATTGGGGGCGCGCCCTTGCCGGAGGTCTTGCGACTACCCGGACAGGCTTACTTGTGTCCCACGCCCGAGCGCCAATTCACCATCGCGGTGATCGGCGTCAGCAGCGCCTGGTCGGGCACCATGAACAGGAAGCGCCCATCAGGCGCCACGCAATAGGTATTGCGGAAGTTGTTGTCGACGGTGACGCGGAACAGTGGTTTCGGAACGCCGGCGTTGAACGCGGTCCCCGCCGGGATATCCACGCTCATGAACATTTGATCACTCGAAATATAGAAGAGCTCGCGGCCGTTGGGCGACCATCTGGGTTGGGTGCCACCGTTGGCGGAAACCTGCCACTTGCCGGCGGGTCCGCCAAACGAGACGACGTAAACTTCCGCCCGCCCCGATTCATCGGATTCGTACGCGAGCCACTGGCCATCCGGCGAGACATGCTCGCGCCCTTCGGCGAACGGCGTCTGGATCACCGGCACCGGCTTGTGATCGCCCGATGTCGGGACCTGGAGGATGTCGCTGCGTGTCTTGGGAAGGAAGGCGTCGAAGAGCAACGTTTGGCCATCGTGTGACCAATCCTCAGGCCACCCGGAGGGAGCCAGCACGAGTTGCTCTTCTGCTCCGAGGCCGCTGGAAGACTTCTGCCAGAGCGCTTCGTTGCCGCCGCGCGTCGAGTACCACACGATCCGCGAACCGTCCTTGGACCAGATCGGGTTGCTGTCGACGGCCGGGTCGAATGTGAATCGGGTGGAGGTGCCGCGGGCGGGATCCATGATCCAGATGTCGCGGTCCGTGGTGATCGGGTCCTTGCGGCGCAACGCAATGAGCTTGCCATCGGGCGACAGTGCGGGACTGCCGTAGTCGGCGATCGGGCCCAGTTGCCCGAGTTCGCGTCCCGTCCTGTCGAACCACACCATGCGGCTATTGCCGCTGCCCGCGGCGCGCAACACCAGCGTGCCGTTCTGCGACACCGAGAAGTCCGCCTGGCCGTTGCCCGAGATGGGGAGTGATTCGGCGACGGGGAAGGCCTCGCCCTCGAGCTTGCCCGCTCCGGGGTTGAAGCGCTGGGCGACCAGCGTGCGGTCCCGCACGAACAGCAGGTAGCCATCGTTGGAATATTCGATTCGTGAAACGCCGACGCCCAGCGACTTGGCCTTGGTGGAGCCGAGTTCCCCGAGCATGATCTCGGCCTTGCCGGAGGTGAGCTTCGAGAAGAAGTAATGTTTCCCGTCGGGCAGGAACGCGGGCCAGCCCGACTGGGAGCTCGTATCGGATGGCATCGCAAGGGTCGCTTGCCCCCCCGCGGCATTGACGCGGCGCAGCGGATCGGTTCCCCCGCCGTCGAACAGGATGTCCCCATTGCGCCCCCACGTGCCGTAATCTCCCGTCGGGGCATCGCAGATAACTTCCGCGGGGCCGCCCGCCGCCGGAATCTTCTTGAGCTTGCCGCCCGACATGAACGCTACGTAGCGGCTATCCGGCGACCAGAATGGGCGCTTGGCACCATCGGTGCCTGGCAGCGGATTCGCATCGAGTGAGTTGAGCGGGCGCAACCAGATCATCGTCCTGCCGCTGGAATCCGTGGCATTGAAAGCGATGATTGCGCCGTCGGGGGAGATGCGCGGCAGGTCAATCGTCGAGATTCCATGCGGCACCGGAATGGTGAAGCGGATGGGCCGCGGTTCCGGCGCGCTGTGGCCGAAACCGAGCCACGCGAACACGGCCATGCCCGCGAGTCCCACCGCCGCGAGTGCCCACGCGAAGTGCTCACGCCGCGCGCGCCGCGCCGACACGGGCGCGGGCAAACCCACCGCCGAGCCGCCTTCGGCGATCCATTGCAGCTGGAGTGCCACGTCGTGCGCGGTCTGCCAGCGATCGTTCGGGTCCTTTGCGAGGCAAGTGCGAATCAGCCGCTCGAATGCGGGTGGCGTCAGCGGCTGCATGGCGGTGACGGACTGTGGCTGCGCGGACATGATCGAGGAGATCAGGCTGGCGCGGCTGCCGCCAGAGAACGCGGGCTTGCTTGTGACCATCTCGTAGAGCACGGCGCCGAGCGCGAATATGTCGGTGCGCGCGTCGGCTTCCTTGCCTTCGAGTTGCTCCGGCGCCATGTACTGGAATGTGCCGAGCAGTGTTCCTTCGGTGGTGAGCGGTGCTGCACCTTCGACCTGCGTGGGCAGCGAGGTGAGCGCATCCAACGCGGAGCCCGCGGTCGGGGCGGACACGGCGGTCTTGGCGAGCCCGAAGTCGAGCAGCTTGGCGCCCGACTTGGTGAGCACGATGTTGCCCGGCTTCAAGTCGCGGTGAACGATGCCGCTGCGATGCGCGGCGTCGAGCGCGCTGGCGACTTCGCTGCCGATGCGGATGACCTGCTCGATAGGAATTGGCCCGCGCGTCAGGCGCTGCGCGAGGCTCTCGCCCTCGAGGAATTCCATGACGAGGTAGTCGAGGCCGTCTTGAATACCGACATCGTAGAGCGTGCAGATGTTCGGGTGCGACAGGCTGGAGATCGCCTTCGCTTCGCGCTCAAAACGCTGCCGGAGTTCGGGGTTTGCCGAGAGGTGGGAGGGCAGCACCTTGATGGCGACGGTGCGGTCGAGCCGCGTGTCGCGGGCCTTGTAGACTTCGCCCATGCCACCGGCGCCGATGGCGCCCAGAACTTCGTACGGCCCGAGCCGCGATCCGGTTGTAAGGGTCATTCCGGCAGGCTATCACAGGAATTGGCTCGATTGAGTGCGGAGGTGCGCGCCCGGCCCCGGGTACGGTAGTGTTTCGGCCGTTCAGCCCAGAAGTCGCGTTCGACCTGCCGCGCGCGAGCGTTGTGCCATACCACTGGAGTGCCCCCATGCTGTTCCTGAAGGAAGAACATCTCCAGGTGCGCGAGATGGCGCGCCGTTTCTCCGACGAAGTGGTCGCCCCGCAGGCGCGCGACCTCGATGAACGCGAGGCGTTCCCGACGCAGATCGTGAAGCAGATGGGCGAGCTGGGATTCCTCGGGCTGCCATTCCCCGAGAAGTACGGTGGCGCGGGGCTGGACACGCTGGCCTACGCGATCGCCGTCGAGGAAATCGCCCGCGCCTGTGGGTCCACCGCCATCACGCTCGCGGCGCATGTCTCGCTGGGCTGCGGCCCGGTGTATGCAAATGGCACCGAGGAGCAGAAGCAGCGCTTCCTCGTGCCGATGGCGAAGGGCGAAGTGCTGGGCGCCTTCGGGCTCACCGAGCCCGAGGCCGGCTCCGATGCCGCGGGCACCCAGACGCGCGCCGAGAAAGTGGACGGCGGCTACCGCGTCAATGGCTCGAAAATCTACATTACCAACGGCAGTGTGGCGGGCTTCATCACTTTCACCGCGCGTACCGACCCGAGCCGGGGCGCCAACGGCATCAGCGCGTTTATCATGCCGACGGCGACGCCGGGCTTCCGCGTGGGCAAGAAGGAAAAGAAGATGGGGCTGCGCGCCTCCGACACGGTCGAGGTGGTGTTCGAGGATTGCTTCGTGCCCGCCGAGAATATGCTGGGCGAGCCGACCGGAGGCTTCAAGGCGTTCATGAAGACGCTGACCGGTGGGCGCATCTCGATCGGCGCGTTGGCTCTGGGTCTGGCGCAGGGCGCTTACGAGCACGCGGCCAAGTACTCGAAGATCCGCAAGCAATTCGGTCAGACGATCGCCAGCTTCCAGGGCATCCAGTTCATGCTGGCCGAGATGGCGACGAAGATCGAGGCCTCGCGCCTGCTCGTGTACCACGCGGCGGCACTGCGTGACGCGGGTAAGGAATTCGCGAAGGAAGCCTCGATGGCGAAGCTGTTCGCCAGCGAGACGGGCAACTGGGTCACCGACAAGGCGATCCAGATCCATGGCGGCATCGGTTATTGCCGCGACGTTCCAGTCGAGCGCTTGCACCGCGACGCGAAGCTGATGGAAATCGGCGAGGGCACGAGCGAGATCCAGAAGATCGTCATCGCGCGCGAAATCCTGAAGCACTTCTGATGATCGCGTCCTTCAATACGCGAAGGTCGCTGTGAGCGCCCCGGCCACGGGTGCGACCATGCGCTGGACCTCCGCGTTCAGCGCCGAGAGCGAGACTATCGCCGCGGCGCGTGCGGTGGCGGATGCGGTGACGCGCGAGTTGAATGGCGCGCAGGCAGACCTGGTCATCGCGTTCTTCGACAGCGCGCACTTGAGCAACGTCGCCGACTTGACGCAGGTCCTGCGCGAATCGCTGGCGCCGGGCTGCCTGCTTGGCGTGAGCGCGCACGGTGTCATCTCGACGGATCACGAAATCGAGACCAGCCCTGCCTTGAGCGTGATCGCCGCGTCGTTGCCGGGTGTCGAGATCAAGCCGTTCGTGATGGTGAATTCCGCATGGGTCGCCGCACTCGACGACGCGCAGGAATTCGAGCGCTGCACGCCGGGGCTCGAAGGCTCAGAGCTGGTGATGTTGTTCGCCGATCCCTTCACCTTCGACATCGAGCGTTGCCTCGGCTCATTCAACAAGCATGCGCCGGGCATGCGCGTCGTGGGCGGTATGGCGAGCGCGGGCCCGCGCCCGGGCTCCAACACCATCGTGCTTAACGATTGGACGGCGCATGAGGGTGGTGTCGGGCTCGCGCTCAAGGGTGCCCTGCGCGTCGATGTGGTGGTGTCGCAGGGTTGCCGCCCGGTGGGACCACCGCTGCAGGTCACGCGTGCCGAGGGCAATCTCGTCTATGAACTCGATGGCGAGCCCGCCGTTGAGCGCGCCGAAGCGGTGTTGCGCAAGCTGCCGCAAGCCGAGCAGGCGTTGCTGCGAAACGGACTCTACATCGGACGTCCCGCGCGAAGCGGAGCGAGCGGGCAGGGCGACTACCTGATCCGCAACCTGCTGGGTGCCGACCGTACGCGTGGCGCGTTGGCGATCGCTGACGTGATGGCCGAGCGAGAACACATTCGCCTGCACGTACGCGACGCCGAGACCGCAGCCGAGGACCTCGAGATGCTGCTGTCGCCGCAGGAATTCGATTCGCGCGCGGCGGCGGCATTGTTGTTCGCCTGCAACGGGCGCGGGCGTGGCTTGTTCGGCAAGGCCGACGCGGACATCGGCACGCTGCAGTCGGCGCTTGGCGGATCGATCCCGGTGAGCGGCATGTTCTGCGCGGGCGAGATCGGGCCGGTCGGTGAGCGCAACCTGCTGCATGGGCACACGGCGAGCATTGCGATCGTGAGGCCGGGGGCGCGGGTGTGATTGGCCGCGTGCGTGCGCGGATTGCGGACTTGATCGCGGGAGTAATGGCTCGTGGCGCAGGGCGGCGTGAGGTCCTCGGCGCGCGTGCCGGGATTTCCGCACCGATCGTGGAATCGCGTATGCGACGCGGGGCGTTGGCCGCAGCCGCGCTCGTTCTCGTGGGGACGCGGCTCGTGTCGGAATCGCACGCCGCGACGGCGGCCCCATCCCCCGATGCCGCGGCCTGGTGGTCGCATATCCAGGTGTTGTCGGCCGACTCGATGCGCGGGCGCATGACCGGGACCGAGGACTACCTCCACGCCGCGCGCTACGTCGCCGAGCGTTTCCGTGAGTACGGCGCCGTGCCGGCCGGCGACTCGCCGCGGCGGACGGATGCCGACGCGTACTTCCAGAACGTACCGTTTGTCTATCACAAGATTCGCGAGTCCGAGTGTTCGGTGTCGTTATGGCGCGGCGACACGAAGTTGCCGTTCGTGTTGGGCACCGATGGCTACCTGCCCGCGACCGTCGAGTCCGCCGATACCATCGATGCCGGGTTGGTGTTCGTGGGCTATGGCCTGTCGGTTCCCGAACTCGGCTACTCGGATCTCAAGGGCGTCGACCTGCGCGGCAAGATCGCCGTCTATTTCCGCAGCGGCCCCGACACGCTGCCGCCGACCGTGCGCTCTCACGCGCAGTCGACTGACGTGCGCTGGTCGGGACTGCGCGACGCGGGGGCCGTGGGATACATCGTGGTCGCCCCGGGGATGCGCCGCGGTGGCGGATGGCAACGCGCATTGAAGCAGCGTCTCCAGCCGGGGCTGTCGCTCGCTGATCCGAAACTCGATCCACTCGGCGGTGCGAAATTCACCATGCGCATCAGTCCTGCGTATTTTGATTCGGTGTTGGTGGGCTCGGGCCACACTACCGAGGAGTTGATCGCCCTTAACGAGCGCCATGTACAGATACCCGCATTCCCCCTCAAGGTGCGCGTGAGCGCGCGCGTGCGCTCCGACCGCAAGCTCGTGAGTTCGCCGAATGTCGTCGCAATCATTCCGGGCAGCGATCCGGTCTTGCGCAAGCAGTACGTCGTGGTCTCCGCGCACCTCGACCATCTGGGGATCGGTGCGCCAGTAAAAGGCGACTCGATCTTCAACGGCGCCATGGACAACGCCTCGGGCGTCGCAAGCGTGATCGAATTCGCGCGCCATGCGAGGGCCATGAAGCGACCATTCCGGCGCTCGATCGTCTTGCTGGCAGTGACCGGTGAGGAAGAGCAGTTGTTCGGCTCATGGTGGTACGCCGCGCGCCCAACGGTTCCCGCGGGCGCGATTGTCGCCGACATCAATCTCGATATGTTCCTGCCGATACTGCCCATGCGAGTCATCACGGTCTACGGGCGCACGGAATCCGATCTGGGCGCACGCTTCGCGGCCGTCGCCGCGCGCGCCGGGGTCGGCGTCGAGGATGACCCCGATCCCCGACGCAATTACTTCATCCGCAGCGACCAATACAGCTTTATCCGCAAGGGAGTTCCGTCACTGTTCTTCGAGGTCGGCGCCGGTTCGGATACTGCAGCCACCTCCAAACTCGCCGCCTGGAACCGCGACCACTACCACGATGTGACGGACGACGTGGGCCAACCCGTGGACTTGGAAGTCGCCGCCGCGTTCACGCACTTGCTCTACGACTTCACGCGCGATGTCGCGAACGCGCCCGAAAAGCCGAAGTGGGCGAAGGGGAGTTTCTTCGCGCGATTCGCGACGCGGCCGGCGGCGCGCATGGGGACGTCGCGGCATGGGGTGGCGAGGCGGCGGTAGCGGGAGTCGCGAGGCGTGGGTGGTGATGCGCGGCGTGACCAGTGTCTGCGCGCCCAGTCTCTGCGTTTAGTCGCGCTCAACTTTACTGTCCGCGCGGACAGTTCGGGCTGCGACCGGTGAGGCGCGCGAGGTGTCCGCGCGGACAGTTGCCTCTGCGCCCCGGACCTGTCGATCAAGCGTCGCGTGACACGAAAAAATATCGCGCGGGGAAATTATTTTGCTTGACGCCTCACGAGGGCCCGTCAGCCCTCGCCTCGCGAATGCCTCTTCATTCGCGCGCCAACGCGTCGAGGGTTTCGCCCTCGCGATTGCTGCGCGCCACCAGCGCAAAGTTCCGCGACGTGTTCGATTGTGCGCTCTCCGTGCACGCACGCGTGTCGAAAATGCGTGCGCTACAATCTCCCTCGAAGTCATTGTCCCCGCGATCGACTTTCTGTTTTTGCGCGGAGTTGAAATGAAGAACTACTCGTTGGACCAGCTCGCAGTTTCCGTTCTGCACCGTGACGCCATTCTCATCCACCGCAACGAGCGCGGCGCGTTGGCCCTGGCCGTCGCGCATGTCGGCGAAATCGACGCACGCAAGTCGTACCGCGAAGCCGGCTACTCATCGATGTTCGCGTTCTGCGAACAGGTGCTGCAGTTGCAGGAGCAGGTCGCGCTCAAGCGCCTCCGGGTGGCGCGGGTGGCACGGCGCTTCCCGGTCATCTTCGAGTCGCTCGCTTCGGGAGAATTGAGCCTGACTTCGGTGATCCTCCTGACGCCGCACCTCACCGTTGGTACCGCGAGCGAGTTGATCGCCGAGGCTGCGAACAAGTCCACATCGAAGCTCGATGAATTGCTGAAGCGCCGGTTTCCGCGCCAGGACCTGCCGGCGATGCTGGAAGCAGTCCCCGCGCCGCCGCCGATGCTGTGTGATCAGGTGTCCGCGCGGACAGTCGCGACTTCGATGCCGCGCCCGAAAGTGTCTCCGTTGTCCGAAGACCGCTTCGCGTTCCAGTTCAGCGCGAGCCGGCGCATGCGGGACAAGTTCCGCTACGCCCAGGAACTGCTCAGCCATCAGCTTCCATCGGGCGACATGGCCGAAGTACTCGAACGCGCGCTCGATCAGCTGATCGCGAAGCTGGAGCAGCGCAAGTTCGGTGCGACGTCCCGCCCCCGCAAGGGCACCCCGCAGTCCGCGAAGAATTCCCGCCACATCCCGTCCCACGTGAAGCGCGCGGTCTGGCAGCGCGACGGCGCGCGGTGCACCTTCGTCAGCGATGACGGACATCGATGCGAGGAACGCAAACTCCTGGAGTTCGATCACATCACCGAAGTCACGCGGGGCGGTCGGGCGACCGTGGCCGGGATTCGCTTGCGCTGCCGGACCCACAATCTGTTCACGGCGGAGTGCACGTTCGGGGCTGAGTTCATGGCGACCAAGCGAGAAGCGGCGTGGCGGGTGGCAAAAGGGCGACGAGCAGCCAGCGATCGTTCGGTTGGGGAACGAGTGGGCTCAATGACGCCAGGTGCGGCGGCGTGACGAGCGCCCGGATGTGCTCGGGGACGCCGCACGCAGAGGGCGGGACAGCCCTGCGCGCGCGGCGTCCCGACCCCCGCCGCGAGGTGGCTCGTCGCATTTTGCCGCCGCCCAGCCCCGCGTGCCCGCGCCCCGTCCGATCGTGTACTATCCGGCCCGCTTTCCCATGATCCCAACGCCCTTCCAATCCCTAACGGAATCCTCCCAATGACTGCATATCCAGACGTTTTCATCGTGGGCGCTGCGCGTACTCCGATTGGCAAGTTCCTGGGCGGGCTGTCTTCGCTCAAGGCTTCGGACCTCGGGGCGATTGCCATCAAGGAGGCGCTCGTGCGCGCGGGGGTTTCGGGCGCGGACGTTGAAGAAGTCCTGATGGGGCATGTGGTGCAGGGCGGGCAGGGGCAGGCTCCGGCGCGGCAGGCCCAGATCAAGGCGGGCGTCAATCCGGTTTCGGGCGCGGTCACCATCAACAAGGTGTGTGGCTCGGGGCTCAAGGCCGTCATGCTCGGGGCGCAGGCGATCAAGGCTGGCGATGCGCACTGTCTCGTCGCGGGTGGGCAAGAGAGCATGAGCACCGCTCCTCACTACGACTTCGCGGCGCGCACGGGGACGAAGCTTGGCGACGTCACGCTGCGCGATGGCGCGGTGTTCGATGGGCTGTGGTGTTCCTTTAACAACTGCCACATGATCGAGTTGGCGCAGTACACGGCGGAGAAGGCGGGGCTAAATCGCGCGGAGATCGATGCGTTCTCCGTGGGCAGCCACGCGAAGGCCGCTGCGGCGTGGGCGGAGGGGCGCTTCGCTCAGGAAGTCGTGCCGGTTTCGATTCCGCAGCGGAAGGGCGA
>JANLOX010000419.1:0-6694 GCA_031366795.1 Candidatus Eiseniibacteriota bacterium
GGGCGACTACCCGGACGCTGAGGTGCATCGCGAGACGTACGAAATTGAACACCGGCACTATCTCGACATTCGCGATCGATGGGTAGCGGACAATCCGGCGACGGCGCCCGTTGCTCCGGATCCGCTCGACACTGCCGCCCATACGGGAAGGGAAGTCCTCGTGCTGGCGCCGCATCCGGATGATGAGATCATCGGTTGCGGTGGCACGCTGCTGCTTCTGATCGCCGCGGGGGCGCGAGTAACCATTTTCCAAGCCACCGACGGGAGCGCTTCGTTGGCGCTGCGTGGGGCCGCCGAGCCGGACCGCGTCACGATTCGCCTCAATGAGGCTCGCGCTGTCGGAGCCGCGTTGGGCGCGGTGGAGGTGGTTTGCTGGGGCGAGGACAATCGTCATTTCAAGCTGCGCGAGGAACGCGTGGACGCGCTGCGTGCTTGGCTTGAGGGTCATCGGCCCAGCTTGGTGCTTACTCCATTCGTTACGGATGCGCATGTGGATCACTTTACCCTGAATCGTGTATTCGCGGAGGCAATCGCAAAGGCGGCCATTGATGCAGCAGGTACTTCCGTGCTGGGATACGAGGTGTGGAGCCTCGTCCCCGCCAACCGGTACTGTGACATCAGCGAAGTTGCAGCGAGTCGCAACGAGTTGCTGCTGCTGTACCCGACGGCGATGAAGGTGGATGATTTTATCCACCTATGTTCTCACCGCAATTATTATAACGCCTATACCTTCATGGGTCGCGAGGGTCTCGTCGAAGCCTTCTACGAAACAACCGCGGATCAGTGGGCTGGGATGCTGGCCATGGCCGGGCCACCGCATGACTGATGCACCCGGGAATGTAAAGGAGTGGGAACTCGAGCGCTATCGCGCGGGCGATGAAGCGGACATGCTGGGGTTGTTCAAGCTCGTGTTCGGAAACGAGCGCTCGATTGAACACTGGATTTGGCAGTTCAGGAATTGTCCTTATGGCGGGCCATTTGCGACGCTTGCGCGACGGCGATCGGACCACCTCCTGGTCGGTCAGCACGTGGTGATGCTGAACCGGCTGAACGTCAAGGGCCGCCCGGTGGGCGGGTGTCATTCGCTGGACTTGGCGGTGCATCCCGACTATCGAGGCCAGCGAATTTTCGATCTCACCGCTCGCGATTGCTTCGCGTGGTGTCTGAGCCACGGAATCCAGTTTGTAATCGCCTTCCCCAATGCCAGTTCCTACCCAGGCTTCGTCCGAACCTTGGGCTGGAATCGTATCCTGCATCCGAGCCGCTATGTATTGCGTTTAGGGCTCGGGGCTCCTATCCGAAGGTCCCTCAGGGGCGTGCCTCTAGTGGCGAATGCGATGGACCTCGTGTTCCGCGGGGCGCGGCGCTTGCAGCTCAACGTCCGCCACGCCACCCTTGCCGGCCAGGCCGGGCGTGGCGTTGAGTTTGCCATCAGTCGCACGGTGCCTGAGGGGCATGAGGCATTGTGGGACGCATGTCGCTCACAGGAAGTATTGTCTCTGTGGAAGGACTCAGAGTATTTGCGATGGCGCTACGACGAAAGCCCGGTGCATGACTTCTCCTACCTGTATCTTGTAAACGACGGGGTTATCGTCGCTCTCGCGGTCACCGTTGAAGTCGCCGCAGACGTTGCGATCTGTGAACTGATGGTGCGCGAACACGACGTGCGGCTCGGTCGCCTGCTGCTATCCCACATTTGTCTTCATGCGATGCGTCACGGAGCCGACAAGGTGCGCTTCTTGGGCCATGACTATGGGTTTTTCGACGAGGTGTTCCGGGGCTTCGAGCGAAACACTTCGTTCGAGAACGTATTTGTTGGACGTGCGTTCGCGGATGCCGCGCTGGATGCTCTCGCCTGCCTACCCAGCAACTGGACGGTGACCTTTGGTGACGGAGACTTCGTCTAACCGACGCCTCGGATGTTCATGCGAGCCGCCGCGGGCTGGGGAGCAATAGCTGCCCTTGAGCCCCGCGCGAGGAGTGCCCGAAGGGGTGGCAGCACCTGCCCCGTACCGCTCCGGCTTCTCCTTCGCTTTGCTGGCGCTCGTGTTGATACCGTTGATTGCTCACGCCGCATTCTCCACCCTCGGGTTCAACCCCACGGACGATGGATTTGTTCTGGCGGCGAGCCGCCGCCTGCTGGCGGGAGAAGTACCGCACCGGGATTTCATCGCCATCCGGCCCGTGGGATCCGCTGTGCTGCACTTGCCGTGGTTGATGATTGGGGGAGATGCCACCTTCTGGTTGGCTCGAGGCGCGGTGTGGTTCGAGTTCGCCTTGATCGCATGGGCGTGGACTTTGATTGCCCGTCAACTCGCCGGCCGCGTCGGCACCTTGAGAGAGCGCATGTTCGCCATGGGCTTGGCTTTCATGCTGACCAGTAACATGTTCCCCATCATGCCGTGGCCCACCATCGACGGCATTGCATTCATATCGCTCGGACTCTGGCTGGCCATTCAGCCAGGAAGTGGCCGTAAAGCGGTGGGTTACCTGCTGATAGGTGCCTCCGCGCTGTTCAAACAAAACTTCCTTGTCGTCATTCCGGTCGCCATTGTCTTGCTGGGTGACGGTCGCAATAGAGGCGCTTGGGTCGCGGCGATCGCCCCTGTCGCAGGTTACGCGACTTGCATGCTCCTGCTGGGGGCGGCGCCGGCGGCTTGGGAGCAGCTCACGACTCACACCCAACTCCTGCTCCCCGGTGTAGTGGCTTATACCGGAAATCCGTGGTCGTTTTCAGGCATGGCGATCGGGCTGGCGATCGCCTGGTCGCTGCGGCGCGCGGAGGATGTCGACGTCGGGGTGAGACGAGCCTGGACGGCGGCTCTTGTTGCAGCCTTGGTTCTGGCGGCGGCTTTCACCTTGAGTCGATTGAGCCATCTCTTCTCGTTCGACTTTGGTGTCAGCTTTCTCCTGTTTGGTGCCGTCTTGGGGGCTGTGGTTCCGTTCCTGTTCGCGCGCGGCGCCCCGGATGGTGCGCTGCCCACCGGCATGCTCGCGCTGCTGGTTGCATGGAGTGCTTCAATCTCAATCGGCAACAACACTCCCGCTCTCGCCGCGGGCGTGCTTGCAAGTCCGCTGCTCGAGCTAGCTCTACGACCGTCCACGCGCCGCGATCCCTCCCGTCGGCATCTCGTTATGATTCGGGCCGGCTTCGCCACGGCGGCGCTCGCGTGCGCGGTCGGCTGGGCCGATGCGCGCCTCAACCGGATCTACCGTGACCAGGCCGCGTCGCATCTGGTCTGGCCGTTAGGTCGAGCCATGCCGGGCGGTAGGTTTATTCGCACCAACTCCAATACCTATGACCTGATGGCTGACCTTCAGCGGGCGGTCATACTCACGCATGGACGCAAGTTCGCGGTGATTGTCGACTTTTCCGCGTACTGGGTGACCTCGCCCCAACGCAACCCGCTTTCCTCGGATTGGCCACAGATCGTGGAGGTGGGCACGCCGGCCTTGATTGGACGGATCGAGAATGATGTGGAACAACTGCGCGGGCGCGGGTGCATCATTGTGCAGAAGGTCGATGTGACCAGGATCGCAAGCACATTCAGGTCCATCGAAGTCATGGACGTAAATCATTACTACGGTCTGGGGCAATATGTTCGAGAGAATTTTCACCGCACGGATGGGACGAAATGGTTTGACATTTATGAGTAGTAGAATGCCCGGTGGATGGTGGAGTGGCGTGATTTTCGTGTCGATCATGGTGTCCGGTGTTGCTTGCACGGGGTTCCGGAAGACGCCAGAGCCCGCGTCCTCTGAGCCTGACGCCGTCATTGAGGCCTACCGTCACTCAACTGCTGCCCTCGCGCTGCCCGGGGCGACCCGTGCGTTCCAAATCCTGCCCAGTGGCGACCTCACGAACGGGGATTGGGTCGTGCGCGTCCATGCCACAGGAGACGGCTCGCCGGCATCGTTGCCTAAGACCATCGCCTTCGAAGATCGCTGGTTGCCAGTGGCGCATTGGACGCGCAGAACGGGAGCGGTTCGGTGGGATTTCGAAGCGGTGGCGCTGCCCGAGACGGGGCTCTACTCAGCAGCGGATCATTGGACATCCTTCCCGGCGCCGCGCGACTCTGGCTTGATTGTCGCGATCGAAGCGCGTGTTTCAAATAAAGGTGTCACCCCGGTGGACGCCACGCTTGAGTTCGATCTTGTGGATCTCGACTCGACCGTCGTCTTTCTTGCCCCTGATGCGGGCGAGACACCGCCTCACCTTGCATGGGCCGGCACGGGTTCGAACCAGGCGGTCAATGGGTGGTGCTCAATGCCCGACATCGGGGCGATCGCTCGAAATCGGTGGCGGCTCAGGCCCCATGCGGTGCAGACCGTTCGCTGCCTGCTGCCCGCATATCCCGTATCTGCAGCAGCGCTGGTGTCCTACTCGCGCCTTCCGCGCGCGTCTCTGGCTGACCAGATGCGCAGCGTCTGGCGCACCGAAATGGCCCGCGGTGCGCAATTCAATCTGGGTGACCCCGAGGTCGAATCTGCGCTTCGGGCTGCGCTTGTGGTGTTGCTCGAATGCCGTGAACGCCGCGGGACGTCGTGGGTGCCGATCGGAGGGCCGCTGCACTATCGAGACGTGTGGCTGCGCGATGGGGCACGAGCGATTGGTGCGCTTTCCATGATGGGGTACGGTCGGGAAGCGCGCGAGCTATCACTCGGTCTCATGCGTTACCAGTGGCCTCAAGGCGCCTTCCTGAGCCAGCGTGGCCAACTTGATGGAACCGGCCAGGTCCTTTGGGCGTTTGGGCAGGCTCTCCTCCGCCCCCCATCGGCTGAATCGCTCGAACCCTTCGTCGCCTCGGCGCTCGCAGCGTGGCGTTGGTCCGAGCGGCAGCGAGCGGTGGGGCGTGCCAGCGGTTTCCCGTTCGGTGCGATGTTGCCGTTCGCCGATCCACGGGACAATGAACTCGTCTCGGCGCAACTGGTGGGCAACGACGCGTGGGCGATCGCCGGATATCGAGCGACTGTCCAGTTGCTCCGGGCTTCGGGTCGCGCCGCGGAAGCCGATTCAGTCGCACGGTCCTGCGCCCTCTATCAGCTCGATTTCGGTGCTGCCCTGCGGCGGTCTGGGAGCCAGGATGTTCCCGCCGCATGGCAGGGTGGGGGACGGGATTGGGGTAACCTGTCGGTGAGCTACCCGTGCGGCGCCCTGTCTCCGTTGGATTCTCGCTGTTCGGCGCTCGCCAAACGAGTCTGGATGGCAAGTGGCGGTGCCGGGCTTCTCGCCTACGGCCAACGCGATTCGCTCCAGCTTTATATGGGTGCCGACCTCGGGACCTGGGCATTGCTTACGGGGCGCCGAGCGAGCGGCGACAGCGTCTTGTCGGCGCTGCTCAGGTGGCGGTCTGCCAGCGGTGGGGCAGCCGAGTTGTTCTCGCGATCCACACGTGATTTCGGGACCAATCCACCTCCTCACGCGACTGCTGCCGCCGCGCTTATCGGACTCATAAGGAACTCCATGGTTTTCGACGATGACGACACGCTGCGACTCACGTTGGGTGCCCGTCCAAGTTGGTGGCGGTATGCGCATTGCCGCAGGTTGCCTACCCGCTGGGGCACGATTGACTTGGAATTCGAGCGGGAGGGCGTCGAAGCTCAGTGGCGCTGGTCGCGGGTGCCGGTGTGGACCGCACTGACTCTGCCCCCTGGCACGGTGCTGCGCGACCGCCCCGCGGCGCCGTTCAGGCCGGGAATGCGCCCCGACGTGCTGTTGGCCCCGCCGGGCACACAGTTTGCTCGCGTTGCGCTCGCCGAGAGGGTCGCGCCGTGAAGGGACCTCGCCGCAAGTGGTGCATGCTACTGAACGGCAGCCTTGCCATGTTCCTGATGAGCCAAGGCGCCTGCGCATCTCGTACGCATGAAAGCCAAGTGTCGGTCGCGGTCGAACTGCCGGATTCGATTTTGGTTTTGGAACCCGACAGCGCCTACCAACGCGCCCTTGAGTTGGGGCGCCAGCAGCAATTCAATAAGAGTTTGCCCTATTTTCGCCAGGCGCTCGCCACGCCGACGACTGCCTGGCAGCCTCACTGTGACTATGCCATCACGTTGTTCCACGCATCCTTCGAGACACGTGTGCTGCGGGGTCGCGTGACGCCAGTGGCGCGTTCCACTTACGAGCGCGCGCAATTGTTGGTTGATGCATCACGTCAGCTGGATCTAGCCGAGCGACTCACGGCGAAGCGGGACGATGGCGCCTTCGTGATCGCCCGCCGTGCGCGGCAATTGGCCGCGCTCGGATTTCCGTGGGACGCGACCCTCGAGTACGAGCGTGCGGCCCGTATGGACCCACAGTACTCGGGGATGGCGAGCGCCCAACTACACAAACTGCGCAACCCGCTTGAAGCCCAGACCGCACCGCCCTAGCGATGCTTCGGACGTTGCAGGAATCATCCCCAAGGCCGCCTGGACGTCGCCGGAATGGTCGGGCTCGTTCAGGCGTACAGCGCAATATGAGGTCCCGCGCACTAGAACGCTGCTCCGCTGCGCTAGTTCCGGCTGTTGCGAAGCATCACTAGCCTCAGCAATTGCAATGCGGACATCGCGGCGGCCGCGACGTAGGTGAGCGCTGCCGCATCGAGCACGGCCTTGGCGCCCACGACTTCTTGGGGCGCCAGCGATCCGCTTTCGGTGAGTTGTTGCAGCGCGCGCTTCGAAGCGTCGAACTCGACCGGCAGCGTGATCAGGTGGA
>JANLOX010000433.1:0-7884 GCA_031366795.1 Candidatus Eiseniibacteriota bacterium
GACGGTCGCATCGCCGCGATTGGCCAGGACTTGAGCGCACAGGCTGCGGGCGCCGAGACCATCGATGCCTCGGGCCAATTCGTGTTCCCCGGCTTCATCGATCCGCACGTGCACATGGAACTGCCGTTCATGGGCACGGTCTCCGCCGACGACTTCGAGAGCGGCACCGCATCCGGCATCGCCGGCGGCACCACGTGCATCATCGACTTCTGCATTCCCAACCGCGGCCAGTCGATGCTCGAAGCACTCGCCGCGTGGCGGGAGAAGACCAAGAAGGCCGTCGCCGACTACACCTTCCACATGGCGATCACCGGATGGGGCGAGAACAGTGCCGCAGAAATGGCGCGCGTCGTCGCAGAGGGCGTCACCTCGTTCAAAGTATTCATGGCCTACAAGGGCGCGCTGATGGTCGATGACGGCGAGCTCTACCAGGTGATGAAAGAGGCCGCGAAGTTGGGCGCCGTCGTCACCGTGCACGCCGAAAACGGCGATGCCGTCGCGAATCTGCAGAAGGAGTTGGTTGCGAAGGGCAACTTGGGCCCCGAGTTTCACCCGGTCTCGCGCCCGAGCAGCGTCGAAGGCGAAGCGACGAACCGCGCCCTGATGATGGCGCGCCTTCACGGCACCACCGCCTACATCGTCCACATGACCTGCCGCGAAGCCGTCGAGGCGCTGGTGCGCGCGAAGCTCGAGGGCCAGCACTGCTACGGCGAGACCTGCCCGCAGTACCTGCTGCTCGACGACTCCGTGTTCCTGAAGCCCAACTTCGAAGGCTCGACCTTCGTGATGAGCCCGCCGATCCGCCCCGCACACATGGGCCACCACGACGCCCTGTGGCGCGGTCTATCGAACGGCATGCTGGATTCCGTCGGCACCGACCATTGCCCGTTCCTGTTCGCGCAGAAGCAAGCAGGCAAGGACAACTTCATGCTGATCCCCAACGGCGCCGCGGGCGTCGAGGACCGGCTCGCAATGATGTACACCTACGGCGTGTGCGAAGGCCGCTTCGACGTGCAGCGCATGGTTGAACTCGGCAGCACCAGCCCCGCGCGCATCTTCGGCCTCTACCCGCGCAAGGGCACCATCGCCGTGGGGGCAGATGCAGACCTCGTCATCTACGACCCCAAGCCCACCGGCACACGCAGCGCGAAGACGCACTTTTCCCGCGCCGACCGTAGCATCTTCGAAGGCTGGAAGACGCAGGGGAAACCGACGCGCGTGATCGTCAACGGCAAGGTGTGCTTCGCCGACGGCAAGCTCAATGTCGTGCGCGGGGCGGGACGATTCGTGGCGCGGAAACCGGTGCCGCACGTGCCGCCAGGCGCCGAGCAGCCGGCGGGGGTGCGGGTTTAGGGGGCTCACAAACGCGGAGGCTTCGAGACCGCCCGTCTGCCTATTGACCAGAAATGGGTCGGCAAACTGGTGCCGGGCATATTGATCGCTGCCAATTTTGAAATGCCTGGTAGCGATGGCTCGAAGCTCCTCGCTCACGCGGTCGAACGGAAAACAGCAGCACACCAATTTTTCTGGAAAGAGCCATCTCGCGCTACGGATCGCTGGCGCGAGGTCGCTATCGCCGGTGATGAGCACAACAGCATCACAGCGATCCTCGAGGAGCAGCTCGATAAGCGTGATCGCAATCGCGACATCAGTTTCCTTTTCTTCATGTCGCGTGATTCGCTTCGCGCAGTCCGGGCAAACGACGGACTTCTTCTTGAAATGCGCGAGCTGGATGTCAACGCCGGTAGCCCGCAAGCATTCGAGATAGTCCTTGTGCCGCTGGGTGACGTCGGGCTTCAGCGACTCCAGGTGCTCGGCGAGAGCGGAGAAATACGTCACGCTCTCAAGCTGGGCATTGCCGCCGATTTGGCTGAGGAATGAGCGGTAAAAGGACGAAAGATCAAGCCACCTTGTGCCAGTACCGCCGAGTGCGCGGCTTGCGCGCTTGAGTGAGTGGTAGAGGTTGAATCCGTCGACGAGGAATGCCGCTCTGGTGGTAGGCATGGACCCTGAGCGGGGGCGAAAAAAAGTCCCCCGGGCCGCAGCCCGGAGGGGACCAAGGAGCCGTAGCCCCGATGGCGTTGATGCAGTCATTATCGGCCGGGAAGGACTGGCGGTCAAGACTCACAGGGAGATCGCGCAGCACATGCCGCTATGGGCCGAGTCGCCGGTGGGGTGCGAGTTTAAGGGGTTTCTCCTGAATTGGGATTGATTTACGAAGGACGGTTATCCTAAAATAGCGCGACTCGCTAATTTAGGAAACCATCATATGAAACGCACTCTGCAGGGCCACTACCTCACGATCGGCAGCGCCGGCGAGGCCTACAAAACCTTCGTGCCAGCGCCGTTACCACCGCGACCTGCGCTCGACTGGACCCCCGCACTGCGCAGCCGCTTCGATGCGGCGCTCCTGGCTCTCGGGCGACTGGACGCGATCACCGAGCTTCTGCCCAACGCGGACCTGTTGCTCTATAGCTTCGTGCGCAAGGAAGCGGTGCTCTCGTCGATGATCGAGGGTACGCAATCCTCACTCGCCGACCTGATGCTCTACGAACTCGACGAGCAACCGGGCGTCCCGATGGAGGACGCGCGCGAGGTGAGCCGCTACGTTGGAGCGCTCGAACACGGTCTCAAGCGGCTGCGCGGGGGATTTCCGCTGTCGCTGCGCTTGCTGCGCGAGGTACACAAGGTGCTGCTTGGGGGAGGGCGCGGATCGCGCCTTACGCCGGGCGAGTTTCGCCGCAGCCAGGTCTGGATCGGTGGCACGCGGCCCGGCAATGCGATGTTCGTGCCGCCTCCGGTAACCGAGCTGGACGAGTGCCTGAAGCAATTCGAGCGGTTCTTGCACGACGAACCTGAGCCCACGCCGCCGCTGGTCAAGGCTGCGCTGGCGCATTTGCAGTTCGAAACCATTCACCCATTCCTCGATGGCAACGGACGGCTCGGTCGGCTGCTGATCGCGATGCAGCTCGCGGCCGATGGCCTCATGCGCGAGCCCATGCTCTACGTGAGCTTGCACTTCAAGCAGCAGCGAGCGACCTACTACGAATTGCTGAATTCCGTGCGTCTCTCCGGCGATTGGGAGACCTGGATGGAGTTCTTCGCCGATGCGGTTGTGGGTAGCGCCACTCAAGCCGCCACGTCGGCCAAGCGCCTGCTGGAGTTGGCCTCTGAGGATGCCCGCCGCATTGAAGGTTTGGGCCGCGCCACCGCATCCGCAGCGGCTGTCCACCGGGTGCTGCAATCGAGGCCCTTGGGCACGGCAACGTCGCTGGCGGCCGCGACCCGCCTCACGCCCGCCACGGTGAACAAATCACTGGCGCACCTTGAACGCATCGGCATTGTGGCCGAGCTCACCAGCAAGCAGCGCGGCAGGGTGTTCAGCTACGCGCGCTACGCCGAAATTCTGAACGAGGGCATGGAGTTGCCTGGTGGCGATGGTGGGGAATGAAGATTTAGGGCTTGCGCCAAGGGAACTTGCGGCCCCAAAAGCGCAAGCTGCGCGCCCTGCTATTACCGCTTCACCCCATGATCCACCGCCGCAAATATCTTCCACAGTTCGCCCGCCATCTTCCGCCACACGTGCACGTACACGACTGAATCCGGCGCCGTCTTCGAGTCCACGGCCGCGCGCACGCGCACGCCGTACGTGTAGGCCATGTCCTGCGAGCGCGACACCGCCGAGCCCATGGGGTTCCACGTCGCGTTGCGCGCGGCGAGGCTCAACGCGTTGCGGGCGTCGTCGCCCAGGTGCGATGGCTGGCCGTCGTTGAAGAATCGCAGGTCGTCCGCCGTCCATGCGACGACCGCGCGGGCGGTGTTGTACTCCTGCGCCATGTCAGACAACGCGCGATCCTGCGCCAACAGGGTGTCCTCGACGCCCTGCACGGGCTCGAACGGCGCGTGGTCGGGACCTGTCTCGACGATCGTCGCGCGCAGGCTGGTGCCGGGTGCGTCGTGCGAGATGCCGCCGTCGAGCACGTTCTTCCACGGCTTGCCGGGCTCGCGGCGCCACACGGACAGGAAGGTGCCGTACGCCATCTCGCCGTTTTCCTTCTCGGTGGGCGGCGTCCATTCCCACGGGCCGCAGGTCATGCCGAAATCGCCGGCGGCGGAAACCTCGGCGTAGGACGGCGTCCATGTCAGCTTGGCGGTGCTCGCGGGGCGCGCTTCGTACATTTCGTAGCCGTTCACCGGCAGCGGCCGGAACATGACGCAGTCGCGCGACAGGCTCGCCAGGAACGCGGCGCGGATGCCCTTGGAGCCGGACAGTTTCGCGAACTCCTGCTCCGCGGTGACCAGCGATTGCAGCGGCGCCTTCTGGGCCTCGGCGATCTTCACGAGTTCCCCGCGCACGGGCTTGTGGCCCACGACACGGCGGGTGGTCCCCATCACGACGGCGGGAATGAACAGGGCGAGCATCATCAACAGCCCGGCGGCTCGACGCATCACGGCTCTCCTTGGAACGGGTATGGGAATCGCGCTGGGGAGCACGAGCCGCGATGATGGTCGCAGCCGCCGCGGCACACAAGCGGGGCGCGACGAACGCGGCGTGGTCTGGGGCGAAACGCCTGCTCGGAGAGTTCGGGCTCGGGCTTTCGCGTTCTTTTACGACGCCACACGCGCTGAGCGGTCCCCGACAAACACGGGTCAGCGGTGGGCCAGCGCCCGTTTCGCCTCCTCCCGCTTGCGCGCCATGAACTCGCTGCCAAATCGCTGCTCCGCCGTGAACTGGTTATGAGCGCGACAGCGCAGACGCATGCGATCCGTTGTGGCCTCTCCCCCTCGCGCGACTTCGTCGATGTGGTCGAATTCGAGGAAATCGCGCGAGCTACAACGCCTCCCAGTTTCTCCGACAAAAGTGCACTGGCCCTGGTCGCGCACCCACACTTCGCGCTTCACGTGGGCGGGAATAGTCCGCGGGGCGTTGCTCGGGCGCGGATTCGACTGCGGCCGGTCGGTCGCTGCGAACTTGGTCTTCTCGGTCTCTTTGACCAGCAACGCCAGCGCGCGTTCGAGCAATTGCGCGACGTCGTTCCCCAATGCACCGTGGCTCGCCAACGACTGCAGGTAGCGCAGATTGTCGTGCGCCTCTTTGCTGATCGTGACTCGGAGTTCGAAACGCTGCGGCGACAATGGCGCAAGCTGGGCGCGCGGAGCGGGAACTTCCATCTGCGATTGAACAACATGTGCGATTGGCGTGGATTCGGTGGGCATGGCAACTGGCCCCGGGGCCAGTAACGTGAGACTAAACATGGAAGCGGGCGCGTCCGGAGCTGACAAAATCTGCGTCGCGCTCAGCGTCGGCACCACTTCGCCAACAGGCTCCGGGGCCGCTTGAGCGACACGAAACACCGTGACCACCTGCGGCCTCACCGCTCGAATTCGCGTCGGCACATCCGCCTGCGGAAACCGCTCAGCCAACATCAGCGAGATCCCAGCCTTGGTCTGGTGCGCCGCGGCAACCATCAGATCACTCACATTGCTCTCGGTGAGATGCGCCGCTAGCAAGCCGACCGCGCTCAGGTGCAAACGCCCATCCGCGAGCGCCAGCAGGAGCTCAGGGAAGCGCCGCGCCGCTCGCGCTGCCCGGATGCGCTTGCACGCGGAGTCCTCCGACATGTGCATCGCCTCAACGCAGTACGCGAACATCGAGGAGTAGCCTTCGGGCAAGTACAGCCGACGTGCGTCGAACTCCGCCATGAACTCCAGCAACCGGACGATCGAACAGCGCACATCGGTCAGCGCGGCCGCGAACTCGCGCTTCAGCACGAAGTCGCTCATGTGACGAATCGGACTCTTGCTCATCGCGAACAGGACCTTCCGCGGGGGCGGATGGCGCGTGGACGGAACAGCCGCCACGACCGCGATGAATGTAGCATCGCGATTTCACGCGCGATGGCGGACGCGTGGAGGGCTCAACGCGAGTCGAGATGTGATTCGCGCGGAGAAAACCACCGCGGCGGGCAGGGCCGCATCCTGCGAGCGCTGGGAGCGAGATCGCGCGGCACTGTAGAAGTGTGATCACCCGCCACGCCGAAGGTCGTCAAGATAAATCTTTCGTGACCTCGCTTCGGAAGAGGCAGGGCTCCAACAAGCCCCGCGGAATTTTGGGCCGCGGGCATCCATGCGAATGCGTAGCCCTCAACATGTCCGCACAGACTGTTCGTGGCCGGAGCCGCCGCGCGTTGCCGGAGCTATGCCCCGGCGACCCCTTGTGGAGCCAGTGGCCCGCTGATCGCCGGTGTCCGCACGGACCCTCAGGAATCCCCCGCGCCCGCTCCGCGCATTGCCGATTCCCGCTTCACCCCGGACGCCCGCGTGGCCTATGCTCGACCGATGCGTGCCGCGGGCCGTGCTGACCCACCGCGGCCGCGCCACTCGAATGCACCCGGAGCCCGCACAGTCCATGAACGCCCCGCGATCCGCTGAACCGCTGCCAGAGCAGCGCCTCGAGCTGCTGCTGGCCGACGCCAAGGCGCCCTATTCGCAGGGTGAGGCCATTGCCGAGGCGAACCGTTGCCTCTATTGCCACGACGCCCCATGTGTCACTGCTTGCCCGACGGGCATCGACATTCCGGGCTTCATCCGCAAGATCGCCACCGACAACGTAGTCGGCTCGGCGAAGCGTATTCTCTCGGCGAACCTCTTGGGTTATTCCTGTGCGCGCGTGTGTCCCGTCGAAGTCCTGTGCGTGGGCGCGTGCGTCTACAACGACTGGCACCGCACGCCGATCGCGATCGGCCGCCTGCAGCGCTACGCGACCGAGTCGGTGCTGGACCCGGCGAACGCGCTCAAGCTGTTCACGCAGGCGCCCGCGACGGGCAAGAAGGTCGCGTGCGTCGGATCCGGCCCCGCTTCACTCGCGGCGGCGGGCTACCTCGCGCTTGAGGGCGTGGCGGTCACTGTGTTCGAGAAGCGTCCGATTTCGGGTGGCCTCAATACCACGGGCATCGCGCCCTACAAGATGCATGTGCACGACGCGATGCGTGAGATCGAGTTCGTGCGCTCGCTGGGTGTGACGATCAAGGATCGCGTCGAAATAGGCCGCGATGTCTCGGCCGCCGACCTGCTCAAGGACTTTGACGCGGTGTTCTTGGGCTCAGGCCTCGGCGCCGACTCTCAGCTCGGCATTCCGGGTGAGGACGGCCCCGGTGTCATCGGTGCGACCGCGTGGATCGAGAAGATGAAGCTCGATCCGGCGCTCGAGATCCGTGGCATCGGTCACGCCATCGTGATCGGCGGCGGCAACACCTCACTTGATGCGGTGCGCGAGTTGGCGCAGCTGGGCGTGCCCGAAGTCTCGCTGCTCTACCGGCGCACCGTCTCAGAGATGCCGGGTTACGCGCACGAGTTGGAGCTGGCGCGGCGCGAAGGGGTGAGGCTTGTGGAGCGCGCGGTGCCCAAGGAACTGGTCCGCGACGCGAATGGGCGCCTGACGGCCCTACGGCTGGTGGATGGCCGGGAGATCGCGTGTGACCTGGTTGTGGTGGGCATCGGCCAGGCCAAGCTCAAGGACCTGGCGGCGCAACTGCCGGGCGTTGCATTGGATACGAAGGGCCAGGTCGTCGTCGAGCCCGCGACCGGCGCCACCGGCAACCCGCGCGTTTACGCCGGCGGCGACGTCCTTGGCGGCGAGTTGGTGGTGACGGCGGTGCAGGACGCTAAACGGGCGGTCCGGGCGATGTGTAAATCGCTCGGGCTGACTCTAAGAAATGATGCACCCGTTCTGGCGGGACATGTATAATCCCGCCGCCCGAATTGGTTTCAAAGGGCGCGGCGCAGGTTCCACATCGAAGCGATAGTTCATCGGAGCGGAATCACGCCCTGTGTCGCGCCCAATACGCCAACGGCCGGACCGCCTCGCAGCGGCCCGGCCGAATT
>JANLOX010000002.1:0-1913 GCA_031366795.1 Candidatus Eiseniibacteriota bacterium
ATGCGGCATCGCGTGCGCGCGGCAACCAGCCTTTCCCGCGCCTGGGCGTGCGAGTCCTGTCCGGCCACGATTCGCGCGATGACCCTGCCGTGCGACGTGACTTCGATCTCCCTGCCTTTTCCGGCCTCGCTGAGGTAGGCCGGGAGGTTCTGGCGCAGCTCGGTGACGTTGACTTTGACCATGGCCCGATCCGGTATGTACAGAATTAGTGTACATAATATTCGCACCTGCGTAAACAACCACGCTTAGAGTTTGACGCCGGCCGCGTGCAGGATGCCGCGCACGCGCTCGCGCTGGGCGTCAGAGATAGTCAACCGCTCGGCGAAGTCCTTGCCCAGCGGCCTGGTCGCGTCGATGCCCATCTTGGTGACGGTAAAAGTCTCGGGGTCGGATGTGGGATCGAGGATCGCGCCTTTCGCGCCGGGAATGAACACGATGTCCTTCTCGGCCTTGACGCGCGTGACCACCGCCCACATGACGTCGTTCATGTCGAAGATGTCGACATCCTCGTCCACAACGATGATGTACTTGGTGTAGAACTCGGTCCCCAGTGCGGCCATGATGGCTTGCTGCGGCTCGCCTTGCGAAGACTTCTTCATCTTGATGATGGCGAGGAACGCGCCGCAGGTGCGGTGCGGCACGTGGACCGCGATGACGTTGGGCAGGTTGCGGCGTAGCGTGTTGAGGATCTCGCCTTCGCGCGTCACGCACGACACGAGGATGTGGTCCTGCGACATGCCCGAGGCGACCGAGTGGTACATCGCGTCCTTTCTCATGCGGATGCGGTGCGCGACGAAGACGTTCTGCGTGCTTCGGTAGGACGCATAGCCCGTGAACTCGCTGAAAGGGCCCTCGGGCTCGTGCACGTTGGCGAGGATCTCGCCTTCGATGACGATCTCCGCGCCCGCCGGCACCTCGAGGTCCTGCACGCCGGTCTTCGCGAGGCAGTAAGGTTCGCCGAACAGGCCGCCGATAATTTCGAACTTGCGCACGTGCGGCGGGTAGGCGAAGACCATCGAGCCCATGTAGTGCAGGGGGTGGATGCCGAGCGTGATCGCGGCCGGCAGGGATTCGCCTTTTTCTTCCGCACGCTTGTGGAACTCGTACATGCGCCGGCGCGAATGAAGCGACACGCCGAGGCGGTTCTTTCCCGTAACCATGAAACGGTGAAAGCCGGTGGTATCGACTCCTGTCAGCGGGTCGCGCGCGGTGAGCTGCCCCGCGGTCACGTACGGCGCGGCGTCGACAGAAAAATGCGTGGGGATCGGCAGCTTGGAGAAATCCACCTGGTCGCCTTCGAATACAACCTCCTGCCACGGCGCTTCCTTCACGGTTTCGCACGGGATGTACTTCTGGACGCGCTCGCGAAATGCGCTGGGCAGGTCCGTTTGCGGCACGCCCAGGCACGCGGCGAGGAGCTTGCGGCTGCCGGCGATGTTGGTGACCACCGGCATCGTGTGGCCCTCGACGTTTTCGTAGACGACGACCGGGCTTTTGCCCGCGCTCTCCAACTCGAACACGAGCGAGGTCATGTCGAGGTGGGTGCGCACCGGCACCTTGATGCGCAGGATTTCCGCGGGGTAGTCGCGTTCCACCATCGCGAGGAACCCGCGCAGGCTCTGGCTCTCGTTCATGCCCATCTCCGTTATGTTGTCCGAAGGCCTTACTCGGCCTTGATGCCCGCTTCCTTGACGATCTTCGACCAGCGCTGGATGTCGTGCAAGATGGTTGCGCGAAACTGCTCGGGTGTGTCGCCCAAAGGCTCCGACCCTATCTCGAACATCTTGTCGCGGAAGGCCTGCTCGCGCGCAATGCGCTGCACGGTCTCGGAGAGTTTGGCGACGACCTCGGGCGGCGTCTTTCCCGGCGCGACCAGCCCGTTCCACGGCGCGACATCGAAGCCCGGCAGGCCG
>JANLOX010000042.1:0-10551 GCA_031366795.1 Candidatus Eiseniibacteriota bacterium
GCACGGCGGTCACCGCCGTCCCACTCGCGCCGCAGTTTACCGTCTGAGGCGACGTGCCCGTGATCGTCCCGTTCGCCCCAGCCGTATAGGTCAGGGTGTAGGTACTGATCGCGAAGCTCGCCGTGACGCTCTTGTTCGCCTGAACGTTTGTGTCGGTCCGGGTCCCTGTCAGGACACCGTCGCTCCAGCTCACGAACTGGTAACAGGGGTTCGGCACCGCCATGACCGCTGTGCCACTCGCGCCGCAGTTCACCGTCTGGGGCGTAGTCCCATTGATCGCCCCGTTCGCCACAGCATGATACTTCTATGTGTATGTGTTGATCGCGAAGCTCGCCGTGACGCTCTTGTTCGCCTGAACGTTGGTGTCCGTGCGCGGGTTCGAAGTCGAGCCATCGCTCCAGTTCACGAACTGGTAGCACGCGTTTGGCACGGCGGTCACCGCCGTCCCACTCGCGCCGCAGTTTACCGTCTGAGGCGACGTGCCCGTGATCGTCCCGTTCGCTCCGGCCGTGTAGGTCAATGCATACGTGTTGAGCGTAAAAGTCGCGTCTATAACGTGGCTCGCCGAGATGCTGGCGAACGCATAAGACGACACCGCGCCCACGGACACCCCGTCTACGACGACATTCGCGACGTAGCATGGGTCTGCCGTAATCGTGTAACTCTGGGTGGATCCGTAGCCCTTCGTAACCGTTCCACTCGGAGTGATCGTTCCGTGGGCGCCTGCGGTTCCGACAATCGTGTAGCTCTTGCATCGTCCATGGTAACTGGTCGCATAGAGCGACTGGATCTCAACCGGGCTCAATGGGCCGCCGACGAGTTCGACTTCGTCGATGTCGCCATCAAGCCAGGAGCCGCCATTGAATGCTTTCCCAATCAGGAACGCGCCCGAGTTGGTCAGACTGCTGGCGCGTAGTGTTGGGTTGAACGTTTGGATGGCCACGCCGTCGACGTAGAGCTTGCCGCCCGCAGTCCCCGCCGCGCGATCGACGACCATCGCGACAAAATGCCACGCTCCATCATTAATGGGACTCGTGTTCGAGCCGTAGTTGCTGAATTGTATGATTCCCACGCCATCCGCAAGCTGGCAACCCAAGTATCCAGAGCTCATGAATAGCGAATAGCCCAAATATGGTGGACCCGTGCGCTTGTCAACGATCGTCTGGGTGCCGGTGGTGGTCGTCTTTACCCACGCGTCGAGCGAGAAACTGCCAGTTCCAACATTCAGGGCGCTATTGCTTGGCGCGGTGACGTATTGCGACCCGCCTGCCGTGTGCACGCCTCCAGCGACTTCTCCCGTCACATGCGTCGCGCCGCCTATGTAACTTCCGTTGGAGGCGCCCAGCACGTCGACGGCCGTCGCGCCCGTGGTTTCGTCGAGCGGCCACCATGCTCGCAGCGGAGTCGCGAGTGTCAGGCACTTGCACTTTCCACCTGCGCCAGACAGGTAGATGGTTTGAAGCTCCGCTTCCGGAACCGCGCGCCCGAACAATTCCACCTCGTCAATATCGCCGGTGAACGAACTCCCGGCACCGACTGCATCCTTGCCTATCACTAAGTTACTCGGGTTGTCGAGGCTCCCGGAACTAGCAGTTGGATCGAAGGTCAGGACTACGACGTTGTCTACGAACAACTTCCCACCCGTCGTTCCGGCCGTTCGATCAATCCTGGCTACCACGAAGTGCCAGACGCCGTCGTTGATCGGATTGGCGGGAGCAATAAAGTTCGTGGGGAATCCATCCGCAAGTTGGCAACCGAGACGACCCGAGCTGGTAAAAAGCCCGTAGCCAATGACCGTACTAACCGGGTCGGTGCGTTTGTCCACGATCATCTGGGTATTCGTACTGGTAGTACGAATCCAGGCATCGATGGTGAAGCTTCCCGTCCCGACGTCGAGAATCGGACTGTCTGGAGACGTAACGTATTGGGTGGAATTAGCGATGCGGACACCACCCGCTACCCTTCCGGCGACGTGAGTCGGGCTACCGACGTAGGAGGCATTCGACATACCCAATAGGTCGACGGCCGCAGTACCCGAGGCTTCGTCAAGCGACCACCAGCCCTTCAAGGAACCGGGTGCGGGCGAGCATGGGCCCGAGCAGTTCAGTGCCGTTAGGGATGGACACAGCGTAATTCCACTTGCGGATACGATGGCAGTGCAGGGGCCGTTCGAGATGGTGGCGCAGATACAGAAATGCGCCACGCCCCATGCGTTTGTGTTCGTACGTACCGTGGCTCCACTGACGGTGACCCCTGAAGGCTGACTTGGGCAGAACGCGATCGAACAACCTGAGAAGTCCACCACAACCGTAGCACCTGAAATGGGATTATTGGCGAGGTCTCGAACAATAACGTCGAAGCAACAATCCCCCGTAGGCGAAGTCGTCACGTCTGAAGGGCAAGTCGAATTAGATGCAGCCGGGACCTGCGCCTGTACGGTTCGGGGTGTTGAGAAATTCGTCAGAATGAGGATGAGTGACAATAAGTGGGACCAGCGCAATCGTGACTTCGGCACCGCCCACACGGACGTGCGAGATATTTCAGTACTCGTATCGAGCCGCAAGTCTTTTGTGCCCACCGCCCCCCATGCTTGTACCAGCAGGCACTCACTAATGAATTGTATGCCGCTGCGGAAGGTGCTCGCGACTGACGCCGTGAGCCCTAATACAAGATCCATCAGTGCAAGGCGGCCGAAGCACACGTAGTACCCCCAATTGCGTTGCTGTTGCATGGTCCAATCGGGGTTAAAAACCGATGGACTCCAAATCGACAGCCTCCCGCCCTCATGCTCAGATGGCGGGCAAGCGGCAAGACACTCGACATGAGCGATCCGGGCGGGAACTTCGTTCCGCGCCTGACCAGACTCGCGCGCAGCACGAGCGAGATGCTCGCGGGCGAGTGACGCACTTCGAATCAGTGACCATTCGCACGGCACAATGTTGCCGTGCGCGATTGCGGCCGAGGGGAGTCAGTCACGGTCCGGGCGGATGGAAAACCATCGCGGGGAGATGTCTGCGGCCGGCGCAAACCTTTGCGCCGCGGGGAGGATGCGCCTGTGTCACGACAGCGTCAAGGTGTTTCTGGCAACTCCGCCGATTCTTCCACGCTGTCCACCACCACCCGCCCATACACATCCGCCCACTCCGCCAGTCGCTCGAGCCGCCAGCCTTCGAGTTGCTCCCAGCGGAAGCGCCACGCCCAATTTCCGCTGGGCCTGCCCGGCAGGTTCATGCGCGCGGCTTCGTCCAACTCGAGCACATCCTGCAGTTGCACGATCGCGGTATGTGAAACGCTCGCCATCGCGGCGCGGACCAACGCCCAGGTGAAGCCCGCATCATCGCAGCCGAGATAGCGTCGCGCGTGGTGCTGCTCGTGTTCCTTGGCAGCGGCAAACCATGCGCGCGCCGGCTCGTTGTCGTGCGTACCGGTGTAGGCGATGCAGTGCTTGGGAAAGTTGTGCGACAGGAATTCGTGGGCGGCGCCTCCGCCGAAGCCGAATTGCATGATCTTCATTCCCGGCAAATCGAATGCATCGCGCAGTTCCCTGACGCCCGGCGTGATGAAGCCGAGGTCTTCGGCGAGGATCGGCACCTCGCCCACGGCCTTGAGCAGCGCCGAAAATATCGATTTGCCCGGGCCCTTCACCCACTCGCCATGCTCTGCGGTCGCCGCGGTGGCGGGCACTTCGTAGTAGGCCTCGAATCCGCGGAAGTGATCGAGCCTCACGATATCGACGACTTCGAGCGTGGCGTGCATGCGTTCGATCCACCACGCATAGCCGGTTCGCTCGTGCACGTCCCAACGGTAGATCGGGTTGCCCCACAGCTGGCCGAGCGGCGAGAAATAGTCAGGCGGAACGCCGGCCATGACGGAGGGCTGGCCCGCGGCGTCGAGCTTGAACAACTCGCGATGCGCCCACACATCGGCGCTGTCGTGCGCCACGAAGATGGGCACGTCCCCGATGACCTGGATCCCGTGCTCATTCGCGTAGGCGCGCACGGCGCCCCACTGGCGGAAGAACAGGAACTGGCGGAAACGTTGTGCGTTGACGACGTCGCCGAGCCGCGCACGCGCTTCGGCGATCGGCTTCGGCTCGCGCTGTGCCAGCGGCTTCGCCCACGATACCCACGCCCTGCCGTCATGCTCGGACTTGAGCGCCATGAACAACGCGAAGTCCTCGAGCCAGCTCGCATGGGACTTGCAGAACTGGTCGAACTCATTCTCCAGCTTCGAGCGGCCGCTCTTGAACCGGTTCCACGCGGTGTCGAGCATGGCGAGCTTGAAATCGATCACGGGACCGAAGTCGACTGCTTCGTCCGGGAACTGCGGTGCGGCCGCGAGATCGGCGTCCTCGAGCAGTCCGTCCTCGAGCAACTTCTCAGGGCTCACGAGATACGGGTTGCCCGCCATCGCCGAGAAGCACTGGTAGGGCGAGTCGCCAAAACCGGTCGGCCCCAGCGGCAGCACCTGCCACAACGTCTGCTTGCCATGCACCAGCGCGTCGATCCAGCGGAACGCGGCGGGCCCTAGATCGCCGATGCCGAAGCGCCCGGGCAACGAGGTCGGGTGCAGCAGAATCCCTGCGCGGCGCGGGAACTTCATGGCGTGCCGTGTTGCCGGGACGACGCGGATTCGATGCGGAACAGCGATTTATCGCCGTCGAGCAAACGCGTCACGGAATCCCCCGGGGACACGCCGGCCGCGAACTTGGGCCAGGTCCGCGTTTCAATCAGGCACAACGTGCTCGGATGGTGCTTGATGAAGTTCGCCAGCCCTTCGGGGCCCACCACGATGGGCAGCGGATGCGGCGTGAAGTAAGGGCGCGGACTGCCGGCGAGAACATCCGGGGTCTGTCGCGAGTAGTAGGTCAGGCCGCGCACGAGGAAGCGCTCGGCCAGCAACGCATCCCCCGGCTTGCGGTTCGCTACGACAACCACGGCGGCATCGCGGGTCGAGACGCGCGATTCGATGAACGGCGTGCCTACGGTCAGCAGCCCTACGAGCAACACGAGGCTCGCGGCGAGCGTCGTCGCGGTCCATGCGCGCCAGTGACCCAGCCACAACAGCACCACGCCGATCGCAAGCAACACGGCGATGCCGGCAATCGGGAGCCGCAGCGGCGCGAGCAAGGGCACGTTGGCGGCCACGGCGAAGGCGATCGCCTGCACGACCGCCAGGCTGATGGCACTGATCTTCGCGGTACGCGCCAGCCCGGGCTCATCCTGGTGATGCGCCGCGATCGCCCGGCCGGCGAGCAGCGCCAGCGGGACGAAGGTGAACAGAATGTAGGTCGGCAACTTGGAGTGCGCGATCATGAAGAACACGAGGTTCGCGAGCAGCCACCCCCACAGGAAGGCGCTCGTCGCGTCGTTACGGATCTCGGAACGCGCGCGCGCCACGGCGGCGGCGACCGCGGGCAGCCAGGGCAGCGAACCGACCACCAGCACGAGCAGGTAGTAGTAGAGCTTGTCATTCTCGCCATGCTCCGCACGCACCAGCCGTTCCCAGTTTTCGTGGACGAGGAACGTACGCAGGTAGTCCAGCCCGAACCGCTGCGTCATCACCACGAACCACGGCAACGCCACCGCAGCGAACAGGACGCCGCCGATCGCGAGGGTCACGAAGTCGATGCGGCGCGGCGCGCGGTTGCTGAGCACGGCGACGAGCGCTGCCAGCCCCGGCACGAGTATCCCCAAGGGCCCCTTGGTCATCACGGCGAGACCAGAGCACACCATCGCGACGATCCACCAGATGCGGCGCCGCGATTCGTTGGTCGCGCCGTTCCAGAAGGCGAAGCACGACAGGCTCGTGAACAGCGCGAAGATCGTGTCGGTGAGCACCAACCGCGAGGTCACCATGAACTCGACGCCGGTTGCGAGCACGGCGGCCGCGGCGAGGCCGGCGTGGCGGCCGAAGTGGCGGACGCCGAAGGCGTAGACCGCGAACACCAGCGCAATGGCAGCCACGGACATCGGCAAACGCGCCGCGGCCTCGGTGACGCCGAATGCCTTCATCGAGGCGATCATGCCCCAGTACACCATCGGCGGCTTTTCGAACTGCGGATGGCCGAAGATGAGCGGCACAATCCACTCGCGCGCCTCGAGCATCTCGCGCGAAGCCAGCGCGTAGAACGGCTCATCGGGATCGATGAACGGCAGGTGCCCCATGCGCCAGCAGAAACAAATGGCGCTGATCGCGCTGAGCAGCAGCACGTCGCGCACGCGATCCATGACGCTCGGCTGCGGGTTGAGAGCTCCAGCCTTCAAACGCCGCGCCTCACGGACGGGTGAGCGGAAGCCGGAGCCGTAGCGCGAGCGGGAGCGGGAGCCGGCGCCGGCACCTGACGGCGCAGCCGCGCGCGCAGCTCTTCCTTGTTCGCGACCGTCAGCATCGGCAGCGAGCGCCAGCCGGCCTCGTCGAAGAAACCGACGCGCGCCTCAAGCTTGGCGAAGCCCGGCAGCAGCCGCGGCATGATCGCCAACGGGATGCGCAGCTCGCCGCGCAACGGACCACCGGTGTATTCGGCGGGCTGCGGACCGACGCGACCATCGGCGAAGCGCACCGCTACCTGTGAAGAGTGCCAGGGCATGCGGATCCGCAGCGAGCGGCGCATGCCCTGCAGGCTCGGGTAGAGCAGCATGAGCGACGCTGGCCCCCACGCGCGCATGCACGGCGTGCGCGCGATGGTCAGGCACATGCGGTCGGCCTCGACACGAACCCAGCGAATCGGGTGCGAAGGCTCATCACTGCCCGCGCGCGCCGACTCGAAGAACACTTCCTGGCGATGGGCGAACGCGAGCAGTTCGGCGCGACGGAAAAACAGCTGCGAGACATGGCAGCTGATGGCGTCACGCTTGCGTTCGATCTCCAAAGGTTCGGGCCACAGCCCCAGCGGGTGTCCCGCCGGCTGCTGCGTGCCGTCGTGCACGATGCACTCGAACAACCGCGGCGAGCGGTGCCGGCCACGGCGCGCGCATGCCGCGCGCACGGCGACCGCGGCGGCACTGTGATCCGAGTGATGATCGTGCAGCGAAGGCGAGAACACGTGAGTCGGCGCCTGCTCCGCGAATACTTCGTTGAGCACGCGCGTCAGCGATGCGTCGCCGGCCATCACCAGGTCGGTCACCTGCTGGTCGGGGAAGCCGAGGAAGCTGACGCAATCGGGTGCAACGCCGAGGCAGCGCAGCGACCGAAGCGCTTCGCCACGGCGGCGGGCGCCCCAGCGCGCGCGTTCGCGGGCGCCGATACTCCAGCGCCGGTCCGCGACGCGTTGCGGCCAGGGATTGTTCTCGCCGTCGGTGAGGAATGCGACGTAGACCTTGGCACCCTTGGCCTGTGCTCGCTGCAGCAATCCACCCGTCGCCAGTGCTTCATCGTCCGGATGGGGCGCCAGGATCAACAGCCGTGATTCCTTGGTAATGTCGAACGATTCGAAGTCATCCATGATCTGCGCTTGCCTAGTGATGTGCGCCGCCATTCTTGTTCGCAGCGCGCCAGTCCTCAACGCCGCCCTGGATTTTAGCAGTGCCCTTCTCGATCCGGTCGTTCCACGATTCGAACGGCTTGTTGCCCGTCACGTCTTCCATGGTGATGCAGTTGAGCACCGGGCAGACGGCCGCGCACAGGTTGCAGCCCGTGCACTCCGTCTCGTCCACCCACACGATATGCGAGTCGCGCTCGCGCGCGGCCACGAGCGCCGCGTCCCGCGTGGGCGCGACATGGCCCGCGTGCAGCGGTTCGCCGGCGGTGTGAATGCAATGCACCGAGGAATCGCGGCAAGCCACGTAACACAGGTCGCAACCGATGCACAGGTCGGGATTGACGCGCGCCGCGACCTTGTAGTTGAGGTCGAGATCGCCCCATTCCGTGAACGCCGGGAGCGCCTTGCCGCGCAGCTCGTTGACCGACGCCATGCCCTTTTCGTCGAGGAAATTCGACAGCCCCTCGATCATGTCCTCGACGATGCGGAAGCCGTAGTGCATGACCGAGGCGCACACCTGCACGCTGGTCGAGCCCAAGGCGATGAACTCCGCGGCGTCGCGCCAAGTGGCGATCCCGCCGATGCCGGAGATCGGCACGGTGATGCGCGGGTCGCGGCCCAACGCACCCACCATGTGCAGCGCAATCGGCTTCACCGCCGGCCCGCAATAGCCACCATTGGTCGAGTACTTGCCTACAACCGGATACGGCACCATGCGGTCGAGGTCGACGCCGATGATGCTCTTGATGGTGTTGATGAGCGAGAGGCCATGCGCACCCGCTTCGACCGCCGCGACGCCGGGGACCAGGATGTCGCCGACGTTGGGCGTGAGCTTGATCAGCACTGGGACTGTCGAATACTCGACCGCCCAGCCGGCGACCACCTTGAGCACCTTGGGCTCCTGCCCGACGGCGGACCCCATGCCACGTTCGCACATGCCATGCGGGCAGCCAAAGTTGAGTTCGAGCCCGTCGGCGCCGTGATCGATGACCGCCTTGATGACGTCGCGCCAGTCCTCGCGCTTCTCGAGCATCAGCGAGGCGATCACCGCGTGCTTGGGATACTGCTTCTTGACCTCGAGCATCTCGCGCAGGTTGGTCTCGAGCGGCCTGTCCGTGATCAGCTCGATGTTGTTGAACCCCACCATCCGCTGACCGCCCACGTCGAGCGACCCGAACCGGCTGGAGGTGTCCATGATCGGGTCGCCGAGCGTCTTCCACACGGCGCCACCCCAACCGGCGTCGAAGGCGCGCTTGATCTGGTCCCCTGTATTCGTCGGCGGCGCGCTGGCCAGCCAGAACGGATTGGGGCTAGAGATGCCGGCGAACGAAATCGAGAGATCAGCCATCGGGGGTCTCGGATGGGTTGCTGGAAAGTAATCGCTCTCGGGCGGCGGCCACGGCTCACGGGCCGGGGTACAATGGCCGGTATCCTAGCACCGCTTCCCCTGAGCGTGCGATCAGCCCCGAGACCCCGGTCCGCGAGGATCAGCGGGCGGATCGGCGAGTGATAAGTCCCCGGGCGGGCAGTCGGTATGAGCCGGCCTCGGTCAAGGCCTAGGGTCATCGACCCTGCCCACCCGGTTCATCTGCTGGTTACACCCGGTCCACCGCGCGGGTTCCGCACTTTCCGTCGAACAAATTCGCGGCGTTGCGGCGACTGCACCTACGCGCAGGCGAGCGGCTGCGGCGTCCCACTCGACGTCCCACTCGACGTCCCGCGCGACGTCCCGCGCGACGTCCCACGCGAGGCCCCGCATCACACCCCGCTGCGGTTGCCTGCCAGCAGTCATCCCGATACAGTGACGCTCTATGGTCCGCGTAGGTGTGCCTCGCGAAGTTGCGCCCGGTGAAACTCGGGTCGCGTTGATTCCCGAATCTGCCGCCAAGCTGGTGAAGGCGGGATTCGAAGTGGTCGTCGAAGCCGGTGCAGGCAAAGCGTCTGGCTACGAAGACGCCGCTTACACCGCAGCCGGCGCCACGGTCCTGGGTGACGTGAAGGACCTGTTCGCCAGGGCCGACATCGTCGTCAAGGTGCGCGAGCCGCAGACCGGTCCCGCCGGCGACGAGGCTGACTTGCTCCACACCGGCTCCACGCTCGTCACCTTCATCAATCCCGCGCGCAATACCGAGTTGATCGCGAAGCTCGCCGCGCGTGGCGTCACGACCTTTTCGATGGAATCCGTGCCGCGCATCACGCGCGCGCAGAAGATGGACGCACTGTCGTCCATGAGCACGGTCGCCGGCTACAAGGCGGTGCTGCTCGCGGCGAACACCCTCGGCCGTTTCTTCCCGCTGTTCATGACCGCCGCGGGCACCATCGCGCCGGCGCGCGTGTTCATCCTGGGCGCCGGTGTCGCAGGGCTGCAGGCGATCGCCACGGCGCGCAGGCTGGGCGCGGTCGTCGAGGCGTTCGACGTGCGGCCGGCGGTGCGCGAAGAAGTGAAGAGCCTGGGCGCCATCTTCGTCGGCGATGAACTGGTGTCGGAGGCGACCGTCGACAAGGGCGGCTACGCCAAGGAAGTCGGCGCCGACATGCAATCGAAGATCCGCGAGCTGACCGCCAAGCACTGCAAGACCTCCGATGTCGTGATCACCACCGCGAACGTGCCGGGCCGCCGCGCGCCGGTGCTGGTCACCGCGGCGATGGTCGCGGAGATGAAGCCGGGCTCGGTGATCGTGGACCTCGCCTCCGAGTCGGGCGGCAACTGCGAACTGACGCGCCCCGGCCAAACGGTCGTCGAGCATGGCGTCACCATCGTGGCGCCGCTCAACATTCTCGGCGAGCTGCCCTACCACGCCAGCATGATGTACTCGCGCAACATCTGGGCCGTGCTGACGCACCTGGTGACCAAGGAAGGCCAGCTCAAGTTCGACTTCGAGGACGAGATCACCCGCGAATCGATCCTGACGCACGACGGCCGCGTCCTGAAGAGCGGCGCATACCCAGCACCGGCGGCAGCCGCCGCGACAGCACCCGCGACCTCCGGCGCCCGCTAGGCGCGCAACGACCATCCGAAGGACTCCGCATGAATGCTGAAATACCCACCGTCATCGCACTGATCTACGTGT
>JANLOX010000061.1:0-2807 GCA_031366795.1 Candidatus Eiseniibacteriota bacterium
GGCGCATCAGTCGATCGGCGTGCCGCAACCACTCAAGCTGTTCGGCACCGAGGAGCAGAAGAAGCGCCTGCTGCCGCGGCTTGCCAGGGGCGCCATCTCGGCGTTCGCGTTGACCGAGTCCGATGTCGGCTCGGATCCCGCGCGCATGTCGACCACCGCCGTGCCGACGCCCGATGGCAGCGCCTACATCCTGAATGGCGAAAAGCTGTGGTGCACCAATGGCAGCGTCGCCGAACTGCTGGCGGTGATGGCGAGGACGCCGGGCCGCGAAGGCAAGGCGGGGCCGATCAGCGCATTTGTGGTGGAGACCAACACCCCGGGTGTCGAGATCGTGAACCGGCTTGAGTTCATGGGCATCCGTGGCATTGAGAACGCGGTGATCCGGTTCACCAACGTGCGCGTGCCGAAGGAAAACCTGCTGTGGGGAGAGGGCAAGGGGCTGAAACTCGCGCTCGTCACACTCAACACCGGCCGGCTCACGTTGCCCGCCACGTGTGCTGCCGCGGGCAAGTGGTGCCTGCAGGCTGCGCGTAAGTTTGCCGCCGAGCGTGTGCAGTGGGGACGCCCGGTCGGCCAGCACGAGGCGGTGGCGCAAATGATCGCCGACATGGCCGCGCGCACCTATGCAATGGAAGCCATCGCGGATCTTGGCGCGCTGCTCGGGGATGCCGGCAAGAGCGACATCCGGCTCGAAGCCGCGATCGCCAAGTTGTGGAACAGCGACGCGGCCTGGGAAGTGTGCGATGAGGCGCTGCAGGTCAAGGGCGGTCGGGGCTACGAGACCGCGCGCTCGCTGGCCTCGCGGGGTGAGGCGCCGGTGCCGCTCGAGCAGTTGATGCGCGACCTGCGCATCAACCGCATCTTCGAGGGCACCAACCAGGTGATGCGCCTGTTCATCGCGCGCGAGGCGCTCGATCATCATTTGAAGATCGCCGCGGACGCCGTGATGCCGGATGTGCCGCTCGGACGAAGGCTCGCTGGCTTCGTGCGCGCTGGACTGTTCTACGCCACGTGGTACCCGAGCCGCTGGCTGGGCTGGGGCCGCTGGCCGCAGTACAGCGAGTTCGGCGCGCTCGCCGACCACATGCGCTGGATCGAGCGCACCTCGCGCCGTCTCGCGCGCCAGCAATTTCACTTGATGGTGCGCCACGGCCCGGCACTCGAGAAAAAGCAGGCGCAATTGTTCCGCTGCGTCGACATTGGCGCCGAGTTGTACGCGATGGCGGCGACGTGTTCGCGCGCGGTGCGTGACGCGAAGCTGGAGGCGTCCAAGAACGCCTACGACCTGGCGGACCTGTTCTGCCAGCAATCGAGCCTCAAGGTGGATCGCCTGTTCAACGACATCTCGCGTAACGCCGACGTCGCGGCATACGATGTGGCGCGCGGCACGCTCAAGGACCAGTACGCCTGGCTCGAGCGCGGGATCGTCGATGTGCCCGAGGCGGCGTCCGCGAAGGCGGGTGGTGGGGGCACGGCGCGGGTGGCCAGCGAGGCCTGAGCACGGCGAAGCGTCGAAGCGGCTGACAAGGGGGCGGTGCGGGGCGAGATTGCCCGGCGCCGCCACCTTTTTGTTGGGCGTGCTCCCCCAACCGACGCAGTTTCATTCCGTTTCATCATTCGGCCGTTGACACGGAATCAGCTCCCGTGTAACCGTTTACAGTCCAATAGCTGGCGCCCGTGGCGAGCCTTGCCATCACCCTCGGCGAGGCGCACTGCTCGCACGTCCGCAACGCCTTATCGCGCATCGTTCGCATCTGAGGAGGGTCGTGCCATGAAAGCTGGTTTGCTGGCGGCCGTGATGATCTGCGTCGCCGTTACATTCGCCGCCACGTCCGAAGCCCAGCGCGCCGATGTCATCTGGGCGCGCCAGGCACCGGGCGCGACGATCACGCTCGATGGAGTCCTGGATGAGCCGGCGTGGCAGGGGGTCGAATCCAAGATCATCCGCTACGGCGTCAACAACGGTAATCCGGGCAGTGGCTATAAGGAAGAAGCGGGTAAGCTTGCCACGGACAGCACCTATGCCGAGGTCAAGTTCCTCGTCCAGAACAACCAGTTGTATATGGGCATCACGGTGCGCGACGGCTCGGTGGGCGGCGGCGTCGACTTCAACCGCTTCGACGGACTGCTGATGTCGATCAAGGATCACTCGAGCCTCGGCGCGCCGAAGCCGCCCACGGAATACCTTTACTCGTGGTGGTACAACGATCCGTGCGATGCCACGCCGGCCGCGGTCGGCAAGTTGCCCCATTTCCTCGGGGCCTTTGGCTATCCGACGTTCCCCGCGACCCAGTGTGATCCTCGCACTCCGGCGCAGGTTTCCGCATGGGATGGTGCGACGAGGGTGCAGGGCATCTCGAACTCCGACGCCGTGGCCGACACCGGCTACACCATCGAAATGCGATTCGACCTCGGCGTGATGGGCTACAACACCACGCAGGCAGCGGGAGACGTGATCGAATTCAATCTCTCGATCTACGACACGGACTGGTATTGGCCCATCAACCTGGCGCGCTTCAGCGCGAATCGCGCGTGGTGGGAATGCCCGTGGGGCAACGCCGCGAACTACGACCAGGTGCAGATCTGGACAAAGCCGAGCGTCACCATCAATTCCGGCGTGCCCCCGGTCGTCGGTCCTGAACTCACGTTGCACCCGGGCGCCACGACCATCAATGCCGATGGCAAGTTGCTCGAAGCCGTGTGGGCGACTGCCGACAGTCTGCGCATTACCTACGATGACGTCGCACTCCGCAACAGCTACCCCGGTGTGCTCAAGTACCGCAGCGGCCAGTACCAGCCGTCGGTCA
>JANLOX010000108.1:0-1574 GCA_031366795.1 Candidatus Eiseniibacteriota bacterium
GGAGTTGTTCAACGAGCTGCAGCGCTGGACCAACCGCGAGTGGCGCAAGATCCAGGTCGCCGGCGGCAGCGCAAAGGAAGCCGGGCGCTATTACGCAATGCTGCGCGACTTCCTCAAGGCGGCCGAACGCGTCTGGGACGACGCCTGGGGCCACGAGGGCTACATGGTGACCCGGCCGGTCACGATCAAGGCGATGATCCGCGTCTGCGCCGACCTGACCCATGCGGATTCCGAGCCGGTCGAGGGGCGCGTGAACCGTTGGGAGAAGCGGCTTTCGCCATGGCGTGACCAGATCAAGGCGTTTCGCGCCGAAGGCTTCTACGAGCGCTTCCCGGCCAAGGGCGAAGTCGAACGCGTCAGCCGGGTGCACAAGGAACTGGCAAGGATTGCGGGGATAGAAGTGCGGGCGGCCAAGCCGGGGAGCTAGCCGCCCGCCCGAGCCTCGAGCGCGGCCACCGCGGGAAGGGTTTTCCCCTCCAGGAATTCCAGGAATGCGCCACCGCCGGTGGAAATGTAGGAGATTTTGTCGGTGACGCCGTACTTGGCGATCGCCGCAAGGGTGTCCCCACCCCCAGCAATCGAGTAGGCCTTTGATTCGGCAATCGCGTGCGCAAGCGTCTCGGTGCCTCCGCCGAACTGGTCGAACTCGAAGACACCTACGGGGCCGTTCCAGACCACCGTACCGGCTTTCTTCACAATGGCAGCCAGCGCCGCCGCGCTCTGCGGCCCGATGTCGAGGATCAGGTCATCCGCGGCGACATCGCGCGTCGCCTTGGTTTCGGCCTTTGCGGTGGCCGAGAATTCCTTGGCACAGACCACATCAATCGGAAGCGGCACGCTCCCGCCCTTGGCCATGATCGTGGACATCACCTTGTTCGCCTCCCCCGTCAGGTCCGGCTCGGCGAGCGACTTGCCGATGCGCGCGCCGGAAGCCAGGAGGAAAGTGTTGGCAATACCGCCGCCGACGATCAGTTGATCGACCTTGGCGGCAAGTTCCGCGAGGATCGTGAGCTTGGTCGACACCTTGGAGCCGGCGACGATCGCCACCAGCGGGCGGGCCGGGTGAGCGAACGCCTTGCCCAGCGCATCGAGCTCCGCCGCGAGTAGCGGACCCGCGCAGGCCACCGGCGCGAACCGCGCCACGCCGTGCGTGGTGGCTTCCGCGCGATGGGCCGTGCCGAAAGCGTCGTTTACGTAGATGTCGCAAAGCGCGGCGATCTTCTTCGAAAGCGCCTCATCGTCTTTTTTCTCGCCGACGTTGAAACGACAGTTCTCCAGCATCACCACCTTGCCGGGCTCGACACTCACCGGATCGAAACGGCGGGATTCAGACCCGGCTCCGATCCAGTCGTGAATCAGCGGCACGTCCACGCCAAGCAGGCGCGACAAGTGCTTGGCCACGGGCGCGAGCGACTCGGACTCTTCGAACCTGCCCTCGGTCGGGCGGCCCAGGTGCGAGACCAGCATGAGACGCGCGCCCTGGCCAAGTGCGTGCCGGATGCCCGGCAGGGCCGCCCGGATGCGCGTGTCCTCGGTGATGCGTCCGTCCTGGAAAGGCACATTGAAGTCGACCC
>JANLOX010000114.1:0-7787 GCA_031366795.1 Candidatus Eiseniibacteriota bacterium
GCGCTGGTGTCGGCGAATGACGACCTCGACCCCAGCTTTTCGCAGAGCGGGCGTTTCCTGACGTTCGCTTCCAGCCGTCCCGGAGGCGCGGGCGGGCTCGATGTATATGTCCTGGAGTTCGCGGTGACGTCCACCCATACCGACACCCTGCTGCGCACTATGCCGCTGGCCAACACTTCAAGCGACGATCGCCACCCCAGTATCAGCGACTCCGGAAATATCCTGGTTTTCCAATCGGACCGGGCGGACGGGCAAGGAAGGATCGATCTCTGGAACTTCGATCGCAGCACCTCAACCCTGACCCACCCCGACCTTCCCTCGACCTACAACAGTGCCGGCGACGACATCGAGCCTTCGCTCAAGTGGCCTTACTAGTAGCGTGCCCGCGATCCGCGTCGACGTATTTCATGCGGACCGTGAGTGAAATAAGCGCGACCGTGACGCCGAACAAGCACACGATCGTGGCACCCATCGGCCAATCCCTGAGGTACGAGAGCACCGCGCCCAAGATCGAGACTACGAGTGCTATGACCCACGCCCAATAGAGCTGGGCCTGGCCCTTACGGCCGAGCAGGGTGGCGCAGACGACGGGGACGATCAGGTAGGAGAACACCGCGAGAACGCCGGACACCTTGACGGAACTCGTCACCACGAGCCCGAACGCGGCGTAGAACAGGAAGTCCCACTTGCGGACCGACAGTCCCATCGAGCGCGCCTGCTTGGGGTCTTCCGAGCAGACGTGAAGCTTGCGCCGGCTGAGAAACAGAAACGTCCCGACAATCGCGAACAGCGTCGCCATGATGACGATGTCCTTCCACGTCACCCAGCCGAGTGCTTCGCCGCTCAACGCGCCACTGACGTGCTCCGCTCCGTGCGGCGCGTTCGACAGCAACAGCAACGTGGCGGCCGTGGCGAGCGCGAACGAGATGCCGATGAAGGCCTCCTGCAGCACCGAGTGATCGCGGTCCCACAGGAAGCTGAACAGCGCCGCCCCCAGCAACGTAAACCCGAACGACCAGAAGTACGTGCTGGGATCGTGCGGGTCGGCTCCGAGCAGGAACGCCACGCTTTGACCGAGTGCGGCGATCTGCGCCAGCGCCAGGTCCACGAAGATCACTCCCCGGGCCAGCACGTGCCGGCCCAGGGCGGGAAGGATCAAGGTCAGCAGGAGACAAGCCAGCAGCGGCAGCGCCATGACGGCGAGGAAGTTCATCACTTGCCCCCTGTCTTGCCGGAGAGCGCCCCCGCCACCGAGGAGACGAGCACGTCGAACTTGGCGAACACGTCATCGGTGCCGGGCAGGCCACCCACCTCGGTCGCGATCGCCAACGCGGTGCCACCCGCGCGCTTCGCCACTTCATTCGCGGCGTCGGCGTTGTAGTACGGCTGGTACACGACCACCTTGATGCCCGCCTTCTTCATCGATTCCGCGAGCTGGTTCACGTAGTGCGGGCTGGGGGGGATGCCGGGCTTGGGCTCGATGGTGCTGAACAGCTTGAGCCCGAATCGATTGGCGAAATAGACGAAGTTCGGGTGGTAGGGCACGAGGGATACGCCTTTGTACGGCGCCATCTGCTTCTGCCATTTCTCCAGCGAGCCCTCCATCTTCTCGTCGAACGCCTTGGCATTCGCGGCGTAGTCGGCGGCGTTGGCAGGATCGAGCTGGGAGAACACCTCGGCGAGATGATTCGCCACGACTTCTAGATTCTTCGGGTCGGCGTAATAGTGCGGATTGCCGAGCGGATGGATGTCGCCCTCGGCCCTGCTGACTGTGCCCACGGGCTTCTCGAGCACGTCGACGCCTTGCGAAGCGTCCACGAATCCCTTCGTGCCCTGTTGGATCTTCGGGTTGCGGCTTCCCGGCAGGACCAGCGGCAACCAGCCTCCGTCCAACTCGAGACCGGTCGAGATGAATACGTCGGCGTGCTGGATGGACTTCATCAGGCTGGGCTTGGCGGGAACGAAATGCGGGTCCTCGTAACCCCTGCACAGACTCTGCGCCGTCACATGCTTCCCGCCCACCCACTGCGCGACGGAAGCGAGATCGGTCAACGACGTGGCGACCTTCAAATCCGCCGAGGCGGACGTGGCCGCCAACATGACGAGCACCATTGCGAATGCGGAACGAATCAGCGACTTCATGGAATCCTCCTGATCATGAACAAATGGCTTCATACGCTTCGATATATGCGCGGAGACGGAATCGCTCAGAACGGGTGCGCCGGGTGGTAGCCGATCGTGTAGCTCATCTGGATCATCAACCGGTCATCATTCGGCGTGATTCCGCCGCCGGCATCCGCCTGGGCGTGGCTGTACTCGAGCCGCACGGAGGAAAACTCGGACGGATTCCATGCAATGTTCGCGGCAACGCGGTTGACCTTGCCGGCAACCGGTTGCCCAGCGGCGTCGAGGAGGAAGTCCGTGAGGCTGTTGCGCGCCTGCTCGCCGCGCACGCCCAACCACCACACCTGCGACGCCCGGTACTGGAACGACGCGTAGCCGCCGTCGCGTTCCCGGTGGTAGCCCGCGCCGCCGGCCGATCCCTTCTGGAGGTACTCGCCCTGCAGGATCCAGCCGCGGCGGTTCGAGTTCTTCGCGGGCACGTTGCGGACCGTCACGTCGGCGTCGTATGCGGTGTTCAGGAGCCCGTCCGTCCCACGCCCCTGCAGCACGGACTGGCCCAACTCCAACGTCGTGGCGTCACTCAGGTTGAGTTGGTTCTTGAAATGCGCGAGGAACGGAATGTTGTCGTGCCTCGTCGAGCCGATGTCGAGCGGATGCTCGGCATCGGCGGCGATGGCCTGGTAGACGCCGCCCGTCAATTCGGCATACCAGGGCAGCGGGGTGAGCCACGCGGCCTCGAGACCGGTATCCTTGAACCCTTCATTGCCGATTGTATTGGCCATCACGATTGGGGCTTGGACGAACGGGAAGGCGTGCGTGTGGAGCAATCCATGTTTTCCAAATGTGCCGCGCTGTTTCCCCAACTTCAGTTGAATCGAGGGGATATTGGTGGTGCGAACCCAGACCTCCTCCGGGTCCACCGATCCGTCTCCCACGAATACGATGTTGCTCCAGAAAGTCCAGTACGGATCCACGACCGAGACGAGGCTGATCTCCGCCTCATCGAAATGGAGCCCGTAGGGCTCATTCAGGTTGTGTGCGGCCTGCCCGTTGAAGAGGGCGTTCATGCCGATCGCGGGGTTGGCCAGGTTGGAAAACATCGATGACGTCTGCGCGGTTGCGAGCACCGGCACGCACGCGAGCGCGGCGAGCAGGCATGCAACCGCGCGAAAGCGGATACGCACTGAAAACCTCCTGAACGTGGGGGGAATAGAACACCCATCTCGCTTGGAAACACGATCTCGATCGGAGTCGCCCGCGGTCGCTTCAGGTTCCCGGGGTGCCACGTGCTCCAGGCGCGGCGCGCGCAATTCACGACGCACACGCTGCCTTGAAGCACGACGGGATGGCCTGCGAACGCACTAAGCGTGCGCTCGATGAGTGCGGGCGCTAGGCGGCGGGAGGCGCGCGACTGGACGCGCGGCGCGGGGCGGCGCTCGTGGGGCCGCGATCTGCGGCCGGTGCGAGCGCTTCCGAGTACTGCGTGGGTGCCGTGGGCACCGCAGCGGGCAGCGTGATCGCGGCGGCGGTCGTGCTGGTCTGGCAGACGGCGCAGGACGTATCGCCAGCGCCGGTGGCGTGGTGATGGTGCGCGGCGCCGATGACTCCGCCTCCGAGCAGCAGCAGGCTGAACGCGAACGCCAGCAACTGGCGTGTCGCCTTCGGGCCGAACCGTGTCCTGAATCGATCCATCATGCCTGGAACTCCGCGCGAAGCCGGAACGTTGCCCTGACCAGCATCAACAGTAGGCCCCGCACGGACGCGAGGGCAAGCCCAAGCCGCTCCAACGCGGTCAGGGTGAAGACAAACGTGCACTTTCCCAAATCTTTTTGGCTCCACAGCGATCGCGCCATCGCCGTTCCTGTGCGCGAAGAGTCAAGCGCGTTATTCCCGCGCCAGCATTGGTTAAAATCGTGCTTGCCGGAGATAGCGTCGGTGGTGGTATAACCACCCCTCACGTTCGCGCCGATTTTACCCCTCGCACACGAACGTGCATCAGCTCTTCCTCTACGCATACGGTCGTACCGTTGAGCGTCGCACGCGATTCATGCCGCGGCGGTGGTGAAGTATCGCTGGTCACCACCCCCACGAGATGACGCGGCAGGGAAGCACGATGTCGCAGGGCGAGGACACCTACATCATCTCGCAGCAACAAGAGATGTGACCAAGGAGGGTCCCATCATGGGCCACACTGTCATCAACGATCCACCCGCATCCGCAGCACCCAACGCCGCCGCCACGCAGCGCGGCGTGCGAGTTCCCCGCCACTTCACCGCCCCCGGGCAGGGCCCATTCGAGAACGTCCAGTGGGACAAGCGCCGCACCGTGATCGCGAACACCGACGGCTCGGTGGTGTTCCAGATGGACGATGTCGAAGTGCCCTCGACGTGGTCGCAGCTGGCGACCGACATCGTGGTCAGCAAGTACTTCCGCAAGGCCGGACTGCCGACAGCGCCGGGACACGAGACCAGCGTGCGACAGGTCGTGCAGCGCATCGCGCGCACCATCCGCAAGTCGGGCGAAGAGCAGGGCGGCTACTTCGCCAGCAGCGAGGACGCGGAGACGTTCGAGACCGAGCTGTCCTACATGCTGGTGCACCAGATCGGCGCCTTCAATTCACCGGTGTGGTTCAACTGCGGGCTGTTCCACGAGTACGGGATCGCCGGCTCGGGCGGCAACTTCTACACCGACCTGAAGACCAACACGGTCCGCACCACCGAGGACTCCTACTCGCACCCGCAGGTCTCGGCTTGCTTCATCCAGTCCATCGGCGATGACCTGATGTCGATCTTCGAGCTGGCGCGCAACGAAGCGCGCGTCTTCAAGTACGGCTCGGGCACCGGCACCAACTTCTCGAAGGTCCGCGGCCGCATGGAGAAGCTGTCCGGCGGCGGCACCTCGTCGGGGCTGATGTCGTTCCTCGAAGTGCTCGACCGCGGTGCAGGCGCCACCAAGTCCGGCGGCACCACGCGCCGCGCGGCCAAGATGGTCGTGCTCGACGCCGATCACCCGGAGATCCTCGACTTCATCCGCTGGAAGGTGCGCGAAGAGAAGAAGGTCGCCGTGCTGGTCGCGGCCGGCTACTCCTCCGATTTCAACGGCGAAGCCTACGCGACGGTCTCAGGCCAGAACTCGAACAACTCGATCCGCCTGCCGGATCGCTTCATGGAAGCCTACGTCAACGGCGGCGTGTGGCAGACAACGCTGCGCACCAGTGGCGCCGTCCACGAGACGATGCGCGCGACCGAGCTGTGGCACGAGCTGTCGAGTGCGGCGTGGCAGTGCGCCGATCCCGGCGTGCAGTTCGACGACACCATCCAGAAGTGGCACACCTGCAAGACGACCGACCGCATTCAAGCGACGAACCCATGCTCGGAATTTTGTTTTTTGGACGACACCGCCTGCAATCTCGCCTCGGTCAACCTGATGAAGTTCATCGGCGCGGATGGCACGTTTGATGTCGAAGGGTATCGCCACGCCAACCGCGTGTTCTTCCTCGCTCAGGAAATCCTGGTCGACATGGCGTCCTACCCGACCGAGCGCATCGCCGCGCGGTCGCACCAGTTCCGTCCGTTGGGGCTGGGCTACGCCAACCTCGGCACCACGCTGATGGTGCAGGGCCTTCCCTACGACAGCGACGCGGCGCGCGCCTACTCCGCGTGCGTGACGGGCATCATGACGGGCGAGGCCTACGCGCTGTCCGCCGAGATGGCCGCCAGCCGCGGAGCCTTCGAGGGTTACGCTGAAAACCGTGACAGCATGCTCGGCGTGATGCGCCTGCACCTGGGTGCGGCGAAAGAGATCGACCACATGCACGCCCCGCGCGAGCTGAAGAACGCCGCGGTCGAGTGCTGGGAGCGCGCGCTCAAGTTGGGCGAGCAGCACGGCTACCGCAACGCACAGGCGACGGTGCTGGCGCCGACGGGAACCATCGGGCTGCTGATGGACTGCGACACGACGGGTGTCGAGCCGGACTTCGCGCTGGTCAAGTTCAAGAAGCTCGCGGGAGGCGGCTACTTCAAGATCGTCAACCAGTCGGTGCCGCTCGCGCTTTCACGGCTGGGCTACTCGCCCGAAACAATCGGGCGCATCGTGCGTCACGCGATCGGCACCGGCACGCTCGAGGGCGCCCCGCACATCAACCGCGACTCGCTGCACCAGAAGGGCTTTACCGAGCCCGAGACCGACCGCATCGAGCGCGCGTTGCCGAGCATGCTCGACATTCGCTACGCGTTCTCGCGCGGGCTGGTGACCGACGACACGCTGACGCGTCTCGGCGTCGGTGCCCAGGAACGCGAAAAGCCGACGTTCACGGTGCTGCCGTTCTTAGGGTTCACCGACGAACAGATCAACGCCGCCAACGCCATCATCTGCGGCAGCCTCACGGTCGAGGGTGCTCCGGGCCTTCGCCCTGAGCACCTGCCGGTATTTGATTGCGCCAACCGTTGCGGCCCGACCGGCACGCGGTTCATCGCCCCGATGGGCCACGTCCGCATGATGGCGGCGGTTCAGCCGTTCATCTCGGGCGCCATCAGCAAGACGGTCAACCTGCCGAACGAAGCCACCATCGACGACGTCTCGGACATCTACTTCCAGTCGTGGAAGCTCGGCATCAAAGCCGTCGCGCTGTACCGCGATGGCTGCAAGATGTCGCAGCCGCTGGCCACCTCGAAGAAGGCCGATGAGCCCGCCGTGGCCGGCACGCCGCCCGCCAAGCTGCGCCGGCGCCGGCTGCCCAAGCGCCGCCATGGCTTCACGCAGGAAGCGCGCATCGGCGGCCACAAGGTGTTCCTGCGCACCGGCGAGTACGAGGACGGCACGGTCGGCGAGATCTTCATCGACATGCACAAAGAAGGCGCCGCATTCCGCAGCATCATGAACTGCTTCGCCATCGCCGTCTCGATGGGCATGCAGTACGGCGTGCCGCTCGAGGACTTGGTCGACCAATTCACCTTCACGCGGTTCGAGCCGCAGGGCCGTGTCGATGGCCACGAGAACATCCGCGCCTGCACGAGCGTGGTGGACTACGTGTTCCGCACGCTCGGCCTCGAGTACCTGAACCGCACCGACCTGGTGCACATCATCACCGAGGACATGCAGGGCCAGCCGGTCGCGCGCCGCAAGGCGAACGACGTGCCGGTGGGCCGTGAGCACAACTCACCCGAGGTCAAGGCAGCCAAGCTCACGAATGGCGAGCTCACGGCAACCAACGGGCAAGCGACGAAGCTGACGCCGCGCACGGCCGTCGAGGTGGCGATCAACCAGGACAATGCGTCCGGCAAGATGACCGGCGATGCGCCACTGTGCAACATCTGCGGTCACATCACGATTCGCAACGGCACGTGCTTCAAGTGCCTCAACTGCGGCAATTCGCTGGGCTGTTCGTAGCAGCGTAGCAACAACCATTTCCGTGACACGCGGGCGGGGGCCGACACGGTTTCGCCCGTTGTGCGTCAGGCGCCCGTTGTGCGTCAGGCGCAGGGTGGCGGCGCGCACCGGGGGCGCCGCCGCCGCGCGCGCGCATGTTGGTCCAACGTGATTCTGACCCCCTAACTCCAAAGTGATTCTGTCACCCCCCGGTCACCGGAACTGGCTGGCGTTGGGGTTTGTCTGCTGTCCGCCTCCACGGGTGGTGCGGGGCGGGGCGGGAACGCTCGCGTGCA
>JANLOX010000146.1:0-1696 GCA_031366795.1 Candidatus Eiseniibacteriota bacterium
TAGCGGTCGAGCAGTGCGCGCGCCTCGGGCGAGAACTCGAGGCCTTCGCGTTGTTCGCGGCGGCCGATGCGCTCGAGGAAGAACGAGGCGAGCAGTCCGATGTCCTCGCGCCGCTCGCGCAGCGGCGGCAGGTCGATCTGCACGACATTGAGGCGGTAGTAGAGGTCTTCGCGAAATCGCCCCTTCGCCACATCCGCGAGCAGGTCGCGATGCGTTGCCGCGAGCACGCGCACGTCGACGATGCGCGTGGTGTTGTCGCCCAGGCGCCGCACTTCGCTGTTCTCGAGCGTGCGCAGCAGCTTCACTTGTGCGGCCACCGGCATGTCGCCGATTTCGTCGAGGAACAACGTGCCGTGATCGGCTTCCTCGACCAGTCCGCGGCGCTCGGTCGCAGCCCCGGTGAAGGCGCCACGTGTGAAGCCGAACAACTCGCTCTCGATCAACGTGTCGGGGATGGCGCCCACGTTGACGGGAACGAATGGCCCCGTGGCCCGGCGCGACTGGAAGTGGAGTGCTCGGGCGATCAACTCCTTGCCCGTGCCGCTCTCGCCGGTAATCAGGACGGTGCTGTCGGTGCGCGCCACCTTGGAGACGAGCTTGAAGATGCGCTGCATGCGCGGGCTCGCGCCCAGCATGGACTGCGACTCGCCTACCGCGCCGCGATCGCTTGGGCCGGTGCCGCCAGCGGAACCCCTCGTGCCGCCTCCCACGTCAGGCGTGGGGAGCCACTGCAGGAACCTGCTCATGCGCGAGCGCCGGCAATGGGGTTTCGGTCGGCGGAGCCTGGCCGGCGTACAGCGGCCCCGGCTCCTGGTAGGGAGTGACTTCGGGATCCGGCGTGTCGATCTCCACCAGCCGCAGGTAGAAGAACGTCCAAGCGTACTGAACGATCGGCGTGATCCCGGCAATCAACAACCCGAGCACCGCAACCCACACGTGAATGTTCGAATTGCGGAACACCACCGACAACACGGTGGGGATGAACACGCCGCCGAGGGCCACGAACACCGAGGCGACGATCATCTCGAACCAGCGCTCGAACCGCCCGGGCGTGATGTGGAACGAACGGCGGAATGCCGCCGCCGTGTGGGGCTCGTGCAGCACGACCGCCTCGGTGGCGAACGACAGGCGGAAGCCGAGCAGGATGCCGGGGAGCACCAGGAAGAACGAGGCAAACACTATCCCCATGTTGCGCACGATTTCGGTCATCACCAACCAGGGCAGGCGTCTCAAGCCCTGCGCATAGCATTCGATGACGGGCGCCGGGTGGACACCGACCGGGGTGTTGAATACCGAGCGCGCGCGGAAGCGCAACATGGCGCCTATCATCACCAGCATCAGGAAGTCACCGAGCAGTGCCGCGGCGGTGATGAGTGCCGCGAGGCCCGGGCGCTCGCTCTCTGAAGGTGTCGGCAACATCGCGTTGGCGAGGATCCATGGCGAGCGCAACAGCAGCGGCACGGCGAGGGAGTTCCACGGGTCACGGCGCACTGCGAGGTCGAACGCCAACGCGAATGCGTGGCGAGTCGAGATGGGCAGGCGATGCGATCGGTGGCTGGACATGGGGTCGCGCCAAGCGCGGTGATTGACACTAGAAATCAGGGTTTCTAATGTCAAGCATCGTGCCCCCCAAACTGTCCCATCTCGACGCCCGCGGACGTGTCCGCATGGTCGACGTCAGCGCCAAGCCCACCAC
>JANLOX010000167.1:0-7340 GCA_031366795.1 Candidatus Eiseniibacteriota bacterium
ACGAAAGGGGCGAGCAGCGTTCGGGACCCCTCGACACGGCAACACACCCGCAGGAGGAGCAACATGTTCAAGTCTCAGAAGGGCTTTACGCTGATCGAGCTCATGATCGTCGTCGTCATCATCGGTATCCTGGCCGCGATCGCGATCCCGAACTTCATCGCCATGCAGAACCGCGCGAAGGAAGGCAGCACCAAGGCGAACATGCACACGGTGCAGCTGGCGGCGGAAGACTACGGCGTCCAGAACGACGGTGTTTATGCGGCGACGATGACGGTAAACGCGGTACCCACCCCGGCTGACTTTGTACTCCCGGCCGCGTTCAAGAATCCGTTTGATGGCCTTACGGGTTCCGGCAAGGCGTGGGAAAACCGCGCGAACAACATCTCCCCGCCGGCGGCGTATCCCGGTATCGCGAGCTACTCGGATTCGCTCACGACTTCCTACAACGTCAAGGGATACGGCAAGACTGCGGCGCTCACGCTGGCGCTGACGTCGGGTCAGTAGTCGATCCAGAAGCATCCGGTTCTGGGCTCGGGACAGGGGTTTACCCCCGCCCCGAGCCTTTCAGTTCGACCGGAAAACGTCCCGGAGGTGGGTGAGCAGGGTGCGCCGGTTCCCACCGCATCGCCGTATCGGCAACCGGCCCCCCTCGCCGCTCGTTACCCGGTAGTGGTCATGAATTGGACTGAGGCTGCGATGATTGAGAAGGAATTGGCCGGAGGCGTGTGCCGCCGGATGCCCGCGGGATTCACGCTGATCGAGTTGATGATCGTTGTGGTCGTGATTGGAATTCTGGCGGCGATCGCGATCCCGAACTTCGTGGCCATGCAAGACCGTGCCAAGGAGGGTGTGGTCAAGTCCAACATGCACACGGTCCAGATGTCGGTCGAAGACTTTGGCCTGCTGAATGATGGGAAGTACCCCACTTCTTCATCCGTGACCGTGCCGGATGGCCGCACCTTGGCCCAGGTGTGTCCCACGGGTGTGTTCCCGAAAAACCCGTATACGAAGACTCCTACGGTGATTAACTGGAACTCCAATCCCACCACAGGCAACAAAGGTGAGATCGCCCTGAACCCGGCCCTGTCCACGAACTATGTGGTCAAGGGCAACGGCTCCAAGGGCGATACCTTGTCCCTGACGCTGACCAGCGGCCAGTAATCCCTCGCGCGGCACGGGCATTGCGTTGTGCAAGGCGAGTAGGCATGAGGCCGGTCCGCCACGGGGGCGGATCCCGGCGTCTCCTCGATCGCCCCCCTTCAGGTGAGAACAACCGATGTTCCAGAACCGGCACACGGCAATAGCTGCGAGCGCGCCTGAGGATATCGCTGCCGCGGATTTCGCGGTCCTCACGCGGCGCCTCAGCAAGCACTATCGCAACCCATGGACCCTGCGCGTCGCCCAGGGATTGAGCGATCTGGATCTCGAGGTGCGCCGCGGGGAAGTATTCGGCTACCTGGGACCGAACGGCGCGGGCAAGACCACGACCATCAAGTTGCTGATGGGATTATTGCAGCCCACGTCGGGGCGCGCGTGGCTGCTGGGCTCACCCATCGGCACGCAGCAGAGCCGACGCTCGCTGGGTTTCTTGCCGGAGCAACCTTACTTCTACGATTCGCTCAATGGCGTCGAGTACCTCGAATTCGTCGGACGCCTCTCGGGGCTCACGGGCCGCGATGCCGGCAAGCGCGCCAAGAATTGGTTGGGGCGCGTCGGTCTCGGTGAGCGCGAACGCCTGGCGCTGCGGAAGTACTCGAAGGGCATGCTGCAGCGGCTGGGGCTTGCGGCGGCGCTGATTCACGAACCACAGTTGTTGATCCTCGACGAGCCGATGAGCGGGCTCGATCCGTTTGGCCGCCGCGACGTGCGCGAGTTGATCCTCGAGCAGCGCGAACGTGGTGCCACCGTCATGTTGTCGTCGCACATCCTGCCCGACGTCGAGATGCTATGTGATCGCGTCGCGGTGGTGCTGGGAGGGAAGCTCGTGCGCACCGCGACCGTCAACGACCTGGTCGCTGCGCAACAGCAGCGCGTCGAGATCCGGTGCGTCGGAGCTCCGCTGGTCGAAATTCCCGCGCGGCTGGCCGAACGCGTCGCTCGCTTCGAGTTGCCCGAGGGCACGACGTTCGTGGTCGATGACGAGCTCCATCTCAATGAAGTGCTCGCCTGGCTCGTGCAGGCGAGTGTCGCCGTGCGCGCGGTGACACCGCAGCGCGCTTCGCTTGAGGAATTCTTCCTGTCGGTGGCTGGCGCCGAAGCGGCCACCGCGGTCACGCGGAGGCGGGCATGACCGCGCTGCTCATCGCACGCAACACCTTCCGCGAAGCGTCGCGGGACCGCCTGTTGATCGGCGCTCTGGGCGCCGGGGCCCTGCTGTTGCTGGCCACTCAACTGTTGGCTCCGTTGGCGCTGGGGGAGGGCATCCGGCTCACCGTCGATACGGGCCTGAGTGGCATTTCGATCATCGGGCTGCTGCTGGTGTTGCTCGTCGGCACCAGCCTCGTGTCCAAGGAAATCGACCGTCGCACCATCTACAACCTGCTGTCGCGCCCGCTGGCTCGTGGTAGCTACCTCGTGGGCAAGTGGGCCGGCCTGACGCTTACCCTGTGGGTGGTCGCCGCCTCGATCGGAGCGGCCCTCAGCGTGTTGCTCGCGGTGCGCGGACATGCGGAATTCGTCCCGGGAATCGCGGAAGCGACGTTCATGGCCTCGCTCGAGCTGGCGGTCGTGACCGCGTGCGCCGTGTTGTTCTCGGCGATCTCCACGCCGGTGCTGTCCGCGCTCTACACCATCGGTGTCTATCTCGTCGGCCAGTGGAGCTATGATCTGCGCGCGTTCTCCTCGCGCTTTCCGGAGCCGCTGTCGTCCGTGTGCCAGCTCGCCGCGAACGTGGTGCCTAACCTGCCCATGTTCAACATCCGAACGCTCGCGGCGAACGCGCACACGGCCAGCCCGGCGCAGCTGGGAATCGCCGCGCTGTACGCGTTGGTCTACTGCTCGTGTGCGTTGTGCCTCGCGACCGCCGCATTCGAATCGCGCGATTTCAAATGAGCGAGCATTCGCCCGCGCAGCGCCGCTTCGGAACCAGCATGGCGCTTGCGCTGATTTGCGCCGCGGCGTCGATGGCGATCGCCAGCTATGCGGCGTTGGTGCTGCCGGCACCCCATCCACTCGAGGAATTGGCGTACTACCCTTCGGGCGTGCACCTTAAGCCAGCGACATTGGGCCATGCCGAGACCGCGGCGGACTTCGCATGGCTTCGCGCCGTCCAGTACTACGGCGAGCATCGCGCGAGCGACAACCACTTTGCGCGAATGGAGCACGTCTACGACATCCTCACCTCATTGTCGCCCGAGTTCATCCCGGCCTACGTGTTTGGCGGGTTCTCGCTGGCGCAGGAGGGACGCGACTTCAAGGCTGCCGAGCGCTTGATGCTCAAGGGCATCGAGGCGAACCCGCACAGCGGGACGCTCGCATTCGAACTCGGGTTTCTCTACTACGTGCGACCGGGTGGGCGCGACCTGAACAAGGCCGCCGAGTACTTCCAGCTCGCTTCCTACCAGCCCGACGCGCCGCCCCAGGCCCGGCGCTTCGCGGCGTTCGCGCGTCAAAACGGCGGCAACCTCGCGGTATCGTACGAGTTGTGGAACAGCATCTACCGGACCACGAACAACGATTACCTGCGGGACACGGCACGGCGCGAGATGCGCAAAATCACCCAGGCGATCGAATCGGGGCGTGAAGAGCTGGCCCGCAAGCGGTTGACCACGCCCCAGGTCATCCTGAACTGACGCGTGTTCCAGGACCCCTGAATACATCGGGGTTCAGATTCCACCGCGACCATCCGATCTAACAAGGGACCGGCTGGGGTTGTGCGCGCATCGGCCTGACGGCGCATCCACGGCTTCGATGAATGGAAACGAGGGGACCGCTTGAGCGGGCGGCGCGTGAGGCGCATCCGGCACGAGGTCCACAGCAGCCCGGCGGTTCAGCCGGAACCCATCGTGTACAGGGAGTGATGCCATGATCTTCGGAAAGAAGCCGTCTCTCGTGGGGCTCGATATCGGCAGCCACTCGATCAAGGCGGTGGAACTCGAGCCGCAGTCGAAGGGCAGCCATCGCCTCGTGCACTGGGGCATCTCCCCGCCGCTCGCGGAAGCGATCGTCGATGGTGAGATCATGGACCGTCAGCTGGTGACGGACGCGATCAAGAACCTGTTCGAGACGAACGGCATCACCTCGCGCACGGTGGTCGCCGCGGTGAGCGGTCGCGCCGTGATCGTCAAGAAGATCACGATGAACAAGCTGTCGCCCGAGGACGCCGAACAGGCGGTCTACTGGGAAGCCGAACAGCACGTGCCCTACGACATCAACGACGTGTCGCTGGACTTCGAGATCCTGGGCCCGGCGCCGAACGATCCGAAGCAGATGCAGGTGCTGTTGATCGCGGCCAAGAAGGACATGGTGCTGAACTTCAGCGAGCTGATCCGCGAAGCCGGGCTGACGCCGCTGATCGTCGATGTCGACTCCTTCGCGGCGCAGAATGCGCTCGAAGCGAACTACGACTTTGGTCCCGATGAAGTCGTCGCCTGCCTCAACATCGGGTCCGAGATCACGAACATCAATATCACGCGCGGTGGCACGCCGTACTTCACCAAGGACCTGCAGCTCGGCGGCAACACCTTCATCGAGGCCGCACAACGCAAGTTCAACATGAGCCACGCCGAGGCGGAGCAAGTGGTGCGCGGCCAAGGCAGCCCCGACCACGACATCCGCCCGCTGCTTGAGCAGTCCTGCGAGTCGCTGGCGCTGGCGCTGGATCGCGCGCAGGCCTATCTGCGCACCGCCGGTGAAGCGGGCGCGGTCACGCGCATCATGCTGTGCGGCGGCAGCGCGCTGACGCCGGGCCTCGCCGAATACCTGACCCGCCGGTTGAACGTGCCGGCCGAGATCGCGAACCCGCTGAGCCGGATCGGCTATGCGCCGAATCTGTTCACGGAACACGACGTGACGAAGGTGGCGCCCCTTCTGACTGTCGGCATCGGACTCGCGCTGCGCCGTCTGGGAGACAAGTCATGATTCGCGTCAACCTGCTGCCCAAGGACGAGCGGGCCCACAGCCACGCGCCGACCCAGTTCCGGGTGGGCGAGTACGTGATTCCGATCGCCGTGATTGCCGCCATCACCGCGGTGGTCATGGGAACGACCGTCGCCCAGCAGATGGCGGTGGCGTCGGTGTCCAAGTCGATCTCCGATGTCGATGCCCAGGCGCGGGCGCTGGCACCTCAGATCGAACGCGTGAACCGGCTGGCCCAGGAGAAGGCCGAACTGGACCTGCGGATGGGTGTGATCAGCCGGCTCGAGGACGGACGCACGTCCAGCGTGCGGATGATGGATGAGCTGGCCAAGTGCGTTCCCGATCACATGTGGCTCGGCAGTGTGCTGCAGGGCGATGGCAGCGCGCTGAATCTCGAGGGCCAGACCTTCTCCAACCTCGTCGTGTCGGACTTCATGGCACGGCTGGAGCGTTCGCCCATGTTTGCCAACGTCACCCTGGAGACAGCTGAGCGCGGTACGACAACAGGTGAGCGCTCGGTCGTGAAGTTCCGTCTCCACTGCCAGATCACCCCGAACGAGCCGGCGAACTAGGAGCAACCATGGATAAGTTCGACCTTAAGAATCCCGCAATCCAGAAGGTCGCTGTGAGCGGCGTGCTCGCCCTGGCGGTCATGGGTGTCTTCTTCTTCACGCACGTCCTGCCGTTCGGTTACCCGGCATCCCATGAAAAACTCGCTTCGCTCAAGAGCGACTACGAGCAGAAGTCGAACGAGCTGGCGCGCGCGCGCGCCACCGTCTCGGACCTGCCGCGCTTCGAAGCGGAGTACGAGAAGCTGCACGAGCGCTGGGTCAATGCGGCGGAACTGCTGCCGACCGACCACCAGGTGCCGGTGCTGTTGCGCAAGATCACGTTAGCCGCGCAGCAGACGGGCGTCGAGTTCGTGGTGTTCCGGCCGTCGGAAGCGCGCAACCAGGATCATTTTACGGAACTGCCGTTGGCCGTGTCGGTCTACGGCGGCTACCACCAGGTCGGCTCGTTTGTCGCCGAACTGGCGAACATGCGCCGCATCATCACCGTGTCCAACCTGCAGCTCAAAGCCAACACCAAGACGGACAACCCGGGTGCGACGGTCTCAGCTGAATTCACGGCTTCGGCCTACAGCCTGAACTCGTCCGCCGCGGAACCGCCCAGCACTCCCAAGGAGGTTAGCAACCGTGCGCACAAGCCGTCCTGATCGAGAAGGAGTTCGTCTGAACCCGCGAACTCACATGGCGGCCTGGATGAGCGCCACGGCGCTGGTGTTCGTGACGTCCGCAGCGATTGCGAACGACACGGCAGCACCCGCGATGAACGCTTCCACGACTGAAACGCCGGTGCATGCCGCAACGCAGGAGGTTGCTGCGCAGACGCATTCAGTGGCTGATTCGGTCACGCCCGCGACCGCTGCCGCCGCCAAGGTGGCTGCACATCCGCGCACGGCTGTGAAGACGGCGAACAAGACGTTGGCGTCGAAGCCGGCGAATGCGAAGCCGGTGACGGCCTCGGCTGCCCAGCAGGCGCATGCGGTGAGCACAGTAAAGCCGGCGCAGACGACGGCCACTCAGAAGCCGCAGCAGTCGGCGGTGCTGGCGACGGCGGCCAAGACGAATGCGCATGCGTCGCAGCGCTCCGCGTATGCGACGATTTCGACAGATGCGGCGAAGCCCACAGCACCCGCGCGGGCCAAGCAGGTCGCGGTCAAGGCGGTCCCGCAGGCGGCGGTGGTGAAGCCCACTGTGGCGGCGGGACAGGCGACAAAGACAGCGGGACAGGTCGCGAAGGTGACTCCGCAGGCGGCGCCCACGCATCCGCAGGCGGGCAACCCCGCAGCGGGTACGCCGAACGCCAAGGCGGTGTCGATGACGCCGAGCATCACGCCGGTGCAGACCGCGCGTCCTGCTCCTGGTCCTTCGGCCGCGAAGGCGACGCCGATGGTCGAGGTGACGGCGGTCGAGGAGCGCGTGACGTACCAGTACAACGCTCTGGGCCGGCGCGATCCGTTCGCTCCGCTGGTTGGCGGCGCGTTCGTGGGTGCTGAAGAGCAGAACGCTCCTCCTGATGTGGGCGGCCTCAAGGTCGTCGGCATCGTGTGGGGCGCTGAAGACAAGTTTGCCCTGGTCGAGGACCCGCGCGGCAACAGCCGGGTGCTGCGGACCGGAGACAAAGTCATGAATGGTGTTGTCGACGGCCTGCGTCGCGACGCCGTCATTGTGAAACTCACCACGGAGGGTGGGACGGAACTG
>JANLOX010000207.1:0-1501 GCA_031366795.1 Candidatus Eiseniibacteriota bacterium
GCACTTTGTCGGCGTCGAGTATTTGCCGCCGGGGGAAGCGGTAAGCAAGGAATATCCCTTCGTGCTGACCACGGGCCGTATTCTCCAACATTACAACTGTGGGGCCCAAACCAGGCGGACGGACATTCTCGAGTTGGTCGATACCGACGTGCTGGAAATGCATCCAGTCGATGTAGAGGCGCTGTATCTGCATGACGGTGAGATCGTTCGTGTGGTGAGTGCCCGTGGCGAAGCCCTGCTTCCCGTCGTGGGGAGTGAACGCGTTCTTCGGGGGCATCTCTTCACCAGCTTTCATTTCCCTGCTTCTACGGTGAATTCATTGCTCTCATCGAGCGCAGACGAAAGCTCGAAATGCCCGGAGTACAAGGTGTCCGCCGTGCGCGTGGAACCGATTAAACGGGAGGAGCTCGATCCGGAAGATGAAGCGGAGCTGCGGCACATGCGACGCCAGCTGATCACATAATGATAGCGGTCAGCGATAAGCCGTCAGCTTTCAGTGGGTAGATATGAAAGATTTCAAGTTGACAACTGATGGCTGAAAGCTGATTGCTCAATTAACCAATGGATCAAGCAACCACCACACCGATTTCCCTACTCGATGCCTACGCACCCGCGGAGATTGCCATGCGAGTGCGTGAAATCGGCGTCGCGAAAGCGGCGATGCCGGTCCTGACCATGTTTGCCCTGGCCGTCTTGGCGGGGGCTTTCATCGCGCTGGGTGCCGTGTTCTTTACCGTCACGATGACCGGGGGCAAGACCGGTCAACTTCCGGCGTTTGGACTCATGCGTGTGGCGGGTGGTATCACGTTCAGTGTGGGGCTCATTCTCGTGGTGGTGGGCGGGGCGGAGCTCTTTACCGGCAATAACCTGATTGCCATGGCCTGGGCTTCCGGTCGAGTGAGGACACAACAAGTCATAAGGAATTGGGGATGGATCTATCTCGGTAACCTGGTCGGAGCAGTCGGAACAGCAGCGTTAGTATGGCTGGCCGGCATACAGAGCATGAGCGATGGCGCGGTCGGAGAGACGATGGTCCAGATTGCGCGTGGCAAGATCGCGCTCGATCCGGTCTCGGCAGTAGCCCGTGGCGTCCTCTGCAATGTGCTGGTCTGTCTGGCCGTCTGGTTGTGCATGGGAGCACGGAGTGTCACGGATAAGATCCTTGCGATTCTTTTCCCCATCAGTGCCTTCGTCGCCTGTGGATTTGAACATTCCGTGGCCAACATGTACTTTCTCCCGATCGGCGTGGCACTTGCTGCGGGAACCTCGATGCCGCTCTCAGCCGTTGATGCATTCAGTAATCTTGCGCTCGTCACGATCGGCAATATCTTCGGCGGGACTGTTCTCGTCGCATTGGTCTATTGGACGGTGTATTTGCGACGCTCAACTCAGATCACCGGAACCCTCTCGTCATGAATGCTTCTCGCGCGATTGTCGGTATCCTAGTCGGGGGTGGACCGGCGCCGGGGATCAACAGTGTCATCAGCGCGGTCACGATCCG
>JANLOX010000216.1:0-2152 GCA_031366795.1 Candidatus Eiseniibacteriota bacterium
TTCTCGCGCAGCCGGTCGAGCTCGCCGCGCAGGAAGTCGCGGTTCTCACGCAGGAAGCGCAGCGTCGCCGGTTTGTCGTTCTGCGGCCGCGTGCGTTCGACGCGCACCTCGGTCACCGTTGCAGCACGCGCCGGGATTGCGGTGATCGCGAGCGTGGCGGCGGCGAGCAGCGCCGTGCCGCACGCGCGGGCCGAAGTCCGTGACATCGCGTGATGAGTGGTCGTCATGATCACCCTCTCCATGTGCGGCGGACCTTGCCGGCTGAGGCGTCCACGACCACGAACAGCGACGGCTGGTTCGGGGCGGTGTAGACGAGCGTCCAGGTGGTGCGATCGGGATGTTCTTCATCGAAGGCGCCACGCATCAGCAGCATGGCGCTCAACTGGCCGCCGGCGTCCTGCTTGAATACCTTGCCCGCTTCGTTCGCGGCGGCCGCGATGGCCGCATCGCTGTCGATCCAGCCCGCGGCCACCGGCGGCGCTTCGAACTTCATGTCGAGGTTCGATGCCGTGACGACGTGACCATCACGCACCGAGTAGCCGCGCGCCTTCTGGCCGCTGGCCGAATAGAACAGGTAGCCCCACCGCGTTGCGGCGCCGCCCGGGTTGAGTGCTTCGTCGTTCTCGAGGTAGATCAGCACCGCATCGCTCGCCCACGACTGTGCCGCGGCCGTGGCGGTCTCGAGCCCTGCACGCGCGCCGACGGGCGCATCGTCGCCTGCAGCGACAGGGCGAGCGCACGCGAGCGCAAAGATGAGCGCGAGCGCCGCGGTGCCACCGCGCAGCGTGGAGGCATGCCGTGTATTCGTTGAACCAGACCCGTTGGGCATCGGCAACCTCCTAGAAGAGCAGCAAGCTGCCCAGGGTGAACTCGATGTTGTTGTTCTTCCGCCGCGCGCTGCCGGTGCCGGAGGAGAAGCGGTAGTCGCGCACTTCCCAGCGCATCGCCGTGCGCTTGGACATGTACAACGTGGTGCCGGCGCCGTAATTGAGGGTGGGCTCGGACTCGCCGCGCATGATCGCGGAGCCGACGCCGCCGCTGACGTAGGGGACCATCTGTCGCCCTGGCAACAGCTCGTAGGTGGCGATCAGGTGGTAAAACAACATGTGGAAGCGCTCGGCTTCGAGCGACAGGTCGAACAGCGACTCCACGATTTCCGCGGGGCGATTGACGTGCGTCCACGCCAGTCCACCCTCAACCTGCACGCGGTCGAACACGTAGTAGCCGAGCCGCCCGCCGAGCACGAGCGAGTTGGACTTGCGGTCGAACGCGTAACCGCCGGCGTAGCCCGCGAGGATGAAGCTGCCGGTGCGCGAGTAGATTTTTTTGTTGGGGCGGAACTCGAGATCCGAGAGATCGTCGAACGCGCGGCACAGCGAGGCGTGGACCCAGGCGGTCTCGTTGTCGGAGAGCCGGATGTTGTACCACGCGCCGCTCTTGGCAATCACCTTGAATTCGGCACCGCCCGGGTAGACCCCGGAGATTGAAAACGTGTCGCCGGGGCCCGAGCGCACGACGTTGCGATCGCCGCCGCTCAGGCGGACCTTGCGCACTCCGGTGATGCGGGCGTTGGCGACGAGGGGAACCGCGGCGGGTGTCTCCGGGGCGGGTGCCGCCACGTCCGCGGGCGAGGAGGCAGCGTGTGACGTCACCGCATCGCTCGACGGTGCCGCGACACTGTCGGCGAGCGGCGCAGCCGTCTCACTGCCGGCTTGCGCGAACGCGGCCGAGCCGCCGGTGAACCATGCGGCGGCCACGATGCACGCGAGCCATCGCGTCGCCGGGATCCGCTGGGAGTTCCGGGCGTTGAGCTTCGTCATGACATCCCTTTCATCGGCGGCCGTAGACGCGGGCGAGTTCGAGCCGTGTGCTCCACTCGCTAAATCGTTCGTGCTGGAGGACGATGGCATTATCACTGCGATGCGCGGTGTCGAGCGCGAACTGCTGCCGCTCGACTTCCACGGCTGCCGACCACGGTCCCGGTAGGTGACGGCGCAGCGCGAACCCCATGCCGCTACTCCATGTATCGACGGGTGCTAGCCCCACCTCGATGCCAGAACCGCCGCCGGGAGCGGCGAGCGTCACGTGACTGGGCGCATATCCCAGATGCAGCCGTCCGATCGTGCCAAATGCATCGAGGCGCAAGCCGAAT
>JANLOX010000233.1:0-1995 GCA_031366795.1 Candidatus Eiseniibacteriota bacterium
GCTGGTCAAGGCCGGCAAGGTGCGCGCACTCGCGATTACGAGCGCGAAGCGCAGCGTCGCCGCGCCCGAGTACCCGACCGTTTCGGAGACCGGGCTGCCCGGCTATGACGCGGTGTCCTGGTACGGCGTCCTCGCGCCTGCGGGAACGCCACGGCCCATCGTCGATCGCTTGAATGCCGAGATCCGCAAGATCGTCGCGACACCCGAGATACGCGATGCCTTCCTCAACCAGGGCGCGGAACCCGTCACCGACACCCCCGAGGAGTTCGCGGCGATCGTGCGCGCCGACGTCGCGAAGTGGGCGAAGATCGTGAAAGCGACGGGCGCCAAACCAAACTGACGCCTCAGACGCGTTCGACGATATTCAGGCCGCGCACGCGATCCAGCAGGTAGATCAGGCCCCGGTCGTCCACCGTCACATCGTTGCTCTGCACGCGCGGCACGCCAGGCGCCGGCGTCGGCATGAACCACGCGACTTCCTTCATCGAATGCGGGTTGGAAAAATCGATCACGCGCAGGCCGTGCGCAAACCACGCCACCGGGATCTCGGTGCCGGTGACTTTCTCGCAGGGCTGGTGGCATCCGGTGAACGTCGGCGCGGGCCGGCCGTCTTCGGCCTCGACCTGATAGGTGCCGATCGGCACCGGGTGCTTTTCATCGGTGATGTCGACGATCCAGAGGAACGAGGGCGGCGCTTCCTCCTGGCGGGTCACGTCCTCGTCGGCCACGATCATCATCCTGCGGCCGCGCACGAGGAAAGGCACCGGCAGCGCCGTATGCGTCGGCCACGGGTAAGGCGGGCTCCAGTCGAGGCCCGAGACGAACTTGGGCTTCGTCATGTCGTCGATGTCAAGGATCACGAGACCGCCCAGCCAATAGCTCGTGTAAAGGCGGTTGCCCATGCGTAATGGGTGATGGCAGCGGTGCTCGGTGCCCTGCCATGTGGGCGTCTCGCCGCCGGCAAGCCACTGCCCCGGCATGTGCCAGCGTCCGACCTCGGCCGGCTTTGAAGGATTGCGCAGGTCGATGATCTTCATGATCGTGCCCACGTAGCCGTCTTCCGTCGCCGAGATGTATGCGTAGTCGCCGTCGAAGTCGAAACGGTGGACGCCCTTGCCCGGCGTGACCCAGTCGGTGATCTTCTTCGGCTTTTTCGGGTCGGAGACGTCATAGATCCCGAGACCCGCCTTGAAGTCCTGCGGCGCGAGCTGCGGCGAGACGAACTCGCGGTTGATCACCATCAGGTTCTTGGCCACGCGCACCTTGTGCGAGTGCGTTCCCGGGACCATGCCGAGGCGCGAGATCTCCTTGGGATTCTTCGGATCGGAGACGTCGACGATCGTGGTTCCGTCGGGGCTGCGCATGTTGCCTATGTATGCGACGTTCCTGTCGACCACCACCTGCCCGCCGCCGCCGCAGTCGAAATAAGCGACTTCCCTGATGCCCTTGCCCTGACCCATGGATTCCTCGTGTGAACTGCTTCAGGCGGCCAGCATGTCCTCGTCCGGCACCGCCATTACGCCCGCGGAGCCCTTGACCATGGTGCTCGCAAGCCCCGGCGCCTGGACCAGAAGGTGGTCGGCGTAGAAGCGTGCAGTAGCGATCTTGGCCTTGTAGTAGCCGGCGTCGCCGCCGCCTTCGGCCAGCTTCCTCTCGGCCACCAGCGCCGCGCGCGCCATCTGCCAGCCGCCGCACACGATGCCCATGAGCCTGAGGAAAGGCACGGCCCCGGCAAACGCGGCCTTGATGTCGGTCCCGGCCGTCGCAACGATGTAGTCCACGCATTCGCCCATCGCTTTGGTTCCTGCCGCCAGCGACGCGCGGATCGACGCGATATCGGCATTCTTCGACTTGCCCAATTCCGCGTCGAACCCCTGCATCATCTGCAGCCAGCCCTTGATCGTCACCCCGCCTTCGCGCGCGATCTTGCGGCCGACGAGATCGTTGGCCTGGATGCCGGTCGTGCCTTCGTAGATCGTGGTGATCCGCGCATCG
>JANLOX010000259.1:0-86612 GCA_031366795.1 Candidatus Eiseniibacteriota bacterium
CACGGGCGGGGTGCGGATCCAGGGGCTCGACAATGTGATGCTGAGCTTCGCGCGCTGCTGCCAGCCGGTGCCGGGCGATCCCGTCATCGGCATCGTGACGCTGGGGCGCGGCGTGTCGATTCACCGCCAGGACTGCCCCAATGCGTTCGCCGGCAACATCGCGCCCGAACGGCGGTTGCCGGTCGAGTGGGACGCCAAGCAGGGCGAATCGTTCCCGGTGCGGCTCGTCGTCTACGGACAGGACCGCCAGTCGTTGCTCGCGGACCTCGCCAAGGCGATCACCTCGGCGCAAGTGAACATCCGCTCGGCCGGGATTGCGAGCGAGGACAAGACCGCGCGCGGGGTGTTCGTCGTCGAGGTTTCGCACCTGTCCAAGCTGCAGAGCCTGATCGTCGCCATGCGCGCGGTGCCCGGTGTCAGCCGCGTGGAGCGGCGGCATCGCTTTTCGACCGGTCCGTCCTCGCCGCGCCCCGACGAGGGCAAATCGTGAGGGCGCTCGTCCAGCGGGTGACGCGAGCGCGCTGCACGGTTGAAGGCGAGGTGACGGGGGAGATCAGCGTGGGACTCGTGGCGCTCGTTGGCGCGACTCACGGTGACGGCGGGCGCGAGGTCGCATGGCTCGCCGCGAAGGTCGCGGGTTTGCGCATCTTCGCCGATGCCGCGGGCAAGATGAACCTCGACGTGCGCGAGGCGGGCGGCGCTGTGCTCGTGATCCCGCAATTCACATTGTATGGCGATGCGCGGCGCGGACGCCGTCCTGACTTCCTCGCTGCAGCGGCACCCGAACAGGCCGAGCCGCTCGTCGAGCAGTTCTGCGCGGTGCTCGTGAGCGAAGGCGTGAGCGTGGCGCGTGGCAGGTTTCGCACGCACATGAGCATCGAACTCGTGAATGACGGACCGGTCACTTTGATGATCGAAACGCCCGCGCGTGACGCGGACGAGATCAAACCATGAAGGATCGTGGTGGCAAATTGCTGTATGCCGGCAAGGCACCGCTGGTGCTGGCCTCGGCCTCGCCACGTCGCGTCGCACTGTTGCGGCAGGTCGGCGTCGATTTCGTCGTCGCAGACCCTGGCCCCGACCGCCCATGGCCGGGCAAAGCCGAGCCACGCAATGGCGTCCGCGCTGTGGCACTCGCCAAAGCAAACCGCATCGCGGGGGAGCGCCCTACGGCCGTGGTGATCGGCGCCGACACCATCGTCGTCGCGCGCGGAACGCGGATGGGCAAGCCGGACAGCCCCGCTCAGGCGATCGAGATGTTGCGCCGGCTGCAGGGCAGGACGCATGAAGTGTGGACGGGCCTTGCCGTCGTCCGCGGCGAGGAATCCCGCACCGCGAGCGAATGCACGAAGGTCCAGTTCGCGCGCATGAGCGAGGTTGAGATCGAAGCCTACGTGGCGACCGGGGAACCGCTCGACAAGGCGGGAGCTTACGGGATCCAAGGGCGCGGCTCGTTGTTTGTGCGCAAGATCGAGGGCGACTATTTCAATGTGGTCGGGCTACCGCTGCAGCGGCTGAGGTTGATACTCGCCGAATTTGGGTGAGCCTTCGCCGGGCATCCAGACAACCCCGGAACCTCCAGATCAACGGAGAGCGGCTTCGCCGGCGCCAAGAAGCTGACGATTCTCAAGTAACGCGGGGGCAAGGGTAGGGGAGGCACGGCATTGGGGCGGTTTACCGAGGCCAGCGGGCAGGTGGGGCCCCGGAATTGACACCCTTGCGAATATCGTGCTAGCTTTCGATGTTTCTTGGGGATACGTGTGACTTCGGGCCGCCTTCCGGCTGCCCCGTAAGCTGCGGCATCTCGCGCGGTGCACGTGCAATTCGTTTCATCTGGGAGATCTGGCATGAAGACGTATACGGCTTGCGCCGGTGACATCGAGCGGCGCTGGTTGCTCGTGGATGCGGAAGGGCAGACGCTCGGCCGTCTTGCGACGCACATTGCGATGGTGCTGCGCGGCAAGCACAAGCCGACGTATACCGCGCACATGGACACGGGCGACTTCGTCGTCGTGGTGAACGCGAGCAAGGTGAAGCTGACGGGCACCAAGATCGACAAAGAACAGATCTTCCGGCACACCATGTACCCGGGCGGTATCCGCTGGACGTCGCTCAAGGAAACCATGGAAAAATATCCGGATCGAGTGTTCACGGCCGCCGTGCGGGGGATGGTTCCGCGCACCAAGCTGGGTCGCGCGATGATGAAGAAGCTGAAGGTGTACGGCGGTGCGGAGCATCCGCATGCGGCGCAGCAGCCTGAGGCTTGGACTCCGCCCCACCGCACGAGGAAGGCATGACCGCTACCGCCACGAAGCCTCTTACCGGGCGCCGCAAGCACTCGACGGCGCGTGTTCGCCTCGTCGCCGGTGCCGGCACCCACTCGATCAACGGCCGTGAACCGATGGAATACCTCAAGCGCGACACGCTGGTGATGGCGGCGTACCACCCGCTCAGCGTCGCGAACTTGATCGGCAAGTACAACGTCATCGCGCGTGTCAGCGGCGGTGGACTGACCGGTCAGTCGGGAGCCCTGCGCATGGCGATCGCCCGCGCGCTGGTGCGCGAGGACGAGGCACTGCGCGGGCTGATGGGCAAGGAAGGCCTGCTCACCCGCGACTCACGCATGAAGGAACGTAAGAAGTACGGACAGCCTGGAGCTCGCAAGCGCTTCCAGTTCAGCAAGCGCTAATCGCGCGAGCCAACCCTACGCCCGGATCGGTGCGCCGGGGTCTCCTGCAGCGAGCCGTAAGCGTTCGCGCGGGAGCAGAGCGCAGATTGAAGCCGGTGCGGGCGGAGACCTAACCCCTTAAAGGAGGAAGTTGTGCCGGATATCCAAATGAAGGATCTGCTCGAAGCAGGAGTCCACTTCGGGCACCAGACGCGCCGTTGGAGCCCTAAGATGAAGAAGTTCATCTTCATGGAGCGCAATGGTATCTACATAATCGATCTGCAGAAGACGCTCAAGTGCGTCAACGAGGCGAAGGCTGCCCTGCAGAAGGTGGTGCGTGGCGGCGGGCACGTGCTGTTCGTCGGCACCAAGAAGCAGGCCAAGACCATCGTCGTCGAAGATGCCAAGCGGGCAGGTCAGTACTTCGTGACCGAGCGCTGGCTGGGCGGCATGCTCACCAACTTCAAGACCATCCGCACCAGCATCAAGCGTCTCCACGAGCTCGATCGCATGGCGTCCGATGGCACCTTCGAGAAGCTCGCCAAGAAGGAAGTCTCGCGGCTGGGTCGCGAGCGCGAGCGGCTGCAGTTCGCCTTCGAAGGCATCAAGGACATGCCGGGCCTGCCGGCCATGCTGTTCATCATCGACACCAAGAAGGAAAAGATCGCGGTCGCCGAGGCCAATCGCTTAGGGATTCCGATCGTCGGTGTCGTCGACACGAACTGCGACCCGACGCTGATCAACTTCCCGGTTCCGGGCAACGACGACGCGATCCGGTCCATCCGCCTGTTCTCCGGGATGGTGGCGGACAGCGTGCTCGAGGCGAAGTCCTTCGCGGCCGAGGGCGCTGACCAGGAAACGGTGTCGTTCGGTGGCGACGCGGCCGAGGCCGAAGGCGCCCCGACCCCGACCCCGACGCAGCCGGCTTCCGTCTAGCATCTTGCACCGCAGGGTGCCCCCGGCTCGCGGGGGCGCTGGCGACCTTAACCACCATGAAGCGCAATCAGGCGGCGCGCGAACGGCCCAAGCGCCGGCCGGCCGCCTGTTGCATATGAGGACGTCGAGATGACCATCACCGCAGAACAGGTGAAGCAGTTGCGCGACCAGACGGGCGCCGGCATGATGGAGTGCAAGAAGGCGCTGTCCGAGGCCTCCGGTGACGTGGGCAAGGCGGTCGACCTGTTGCGCAAGGCCGGCATGGCGCAGGCCGACAAGCGGTCCGGCCGTTCCGCCAGCGAGGGGATCGTCGATTCGTACATTCACGCGGGCAATCGTGTAGGCGTGCTGATCGAAGTCAATTGCGAGACGGACTTCGTGGCGCGCACCGACGAGTTCGCCAAGCTGGTTCGCGACCTGGCGCTACAGGCCTGCGCGGGCGGCGCCGAGTTCGTGCGCCCCGAAGAAGTGCCGGCGGCGCGCATCGAAAAGGAAAAAGAAATCTTCCGCGCGCAGATGGAAGGCTCCGGCAAGCCTGCGAACATCATCGAGAAGATTGTCGAAGGGAAGATCTCGAAATTCTATTCCGAGATCTGTCTGCTCGACCAGCCCTTCATCAAGGACGACAAGATGACGGTTCAGGAGCTGGTCAAGGCCGCTTCCGCCAAGACCGGCGAGAACATCATCGTCCGCCGTTTCGTCCGGTTCCAGCTCGGCCAGGAGTAGCGGCTTGCCCGCCGCGTTCCAGCGCATCCTGCTCAAGCTGAGCGGGGAAATCCTCGCCGGCAAGGGGGGGCACGGCGTCGACGAAAACGTCATGGCGGATCTCGCGGACGAGATTCGCCAGGTGCACGATCTCGGCGTGCAAATCGGCATCGTGGTCGGCGGCGGCAATATCTTCCGCGGCCTCGCCGCCAGCACGCGCGGCATGGACCGCGCGGGCGCTGACTATATGGGCATGCTCGCCACGGTCATCAATGGCCTGGCGCTGCAGCATGCGCTCGAGAAGCGCGGCGTTTACACGCGCGTGATGTCGGCGATCGAGATGGACCGCGTGTGCGAGCCCTACATCCGGCGGCGCGCCGTGCGGCACCTCGAGAAGAACCGTATCGTGGTCCTCGCTGCGGGCACCGGCAATCCCTACTTCACCACCGATACCGCTGCGGCCTTGCGCGCGATCGAGATCGGCGCCGACGTGATCCTCAAGGCGACGAAGGTCGACGGCATCTATACTGCCGATCCGATGAAGGATCCGGCCGCGACCCGCTTCACCACGATGAACTACATGGAAATCCTGAATCGCGGTCTCAAGGTGATGGACTCGACGGCCATCTCCTTGTGCATGGACAACCAGCTGCCCTTGATCGTGTTCAATGTCGGGGTGCGCGGTAACATGCTCCGTGTCGTACAGGGTGAAGCCGTCGGAACGACCGTCAAGGAGTCTTAAGGATGGCGACTCACAAGGTCCTCGCCGAAGGCGAAGAGCGGATGAAGAAGGCCGTCGAGGGTGCGAAGCGCGAGCTGTCCTCGATTCGCAGCGGCAAGGCGACACCGGCGCTGCTCGACACCATCAAGGTCGAAGCCTATGGCTCACTGGTGCCGCTGACGCAGGTCGGCAGCGTCTCGGCGCCCGAGGCCCGGCTGATCGTCGTGCAGCCGTGGGACAAGTCGCTGATCAAGGAGATCATCCGCGGCATCCAGCAATCCGAGATGGGACTCAATCCCACCGACGATGGCGCCGTGGTGCGCGTGCCGATCCCGCAGTTGACCGAAGAGCGTCGCAAGGACTTGGTGAAGGTCATTGCGAAGCTCGTCGAAGAAGGCCGCGTGCACGTGCGGCAGGTGCGGCACGACGTCAATCACACCGTCAAGCAGCTGCAGGGCGATAACGAACTGGCCGAGGACGAAGCGAAGCGGTTGACCGCGGACGTCCAGAAGTTGACCGACCGCTACATTGCGACCCTCGATGAGATCCTGAAGAAGAAGACGGCCGAAGTCATGGAAGTCTGACGGGTCTTAAGCCGGGACGCGGAGGCGCGTTGTCCAGCGGTACACTGAGCCCTGAGGAACTGCGCCGGAGTGGAGACATCCCCCGGCATATCGCCATCATCATGGACGGGAATGGGCGATGGGCCCGCTCCCGCGGTATTCAACGCCTGATGGGGCACCGCGCCGGCCGTGATGCCGTGCGCGACACGGTCCGCGGCTGCGTGGCACTGGGTGTCGAGGTGGTGAGCCTGTACACGTTCTCAATCGAGAACTGGAACCGCCCCAAGCGCGAAGTCCAGGCGCTGATGACGATCCTCAAGGACACCCTGCGCGGCGAACGCGACGAACTGCACAGCAACAATGTGCGACTTCAAGTCATCGGTCATCCTGCCGACCTGCCCGAGTCCGTGCAGCGAGTGATCCGCGAGACCGAGGACTACCTGTCGGGCAATTCCGGTATGTTGTTGCTCGTGGCGCTCTCCTACAGCGGCCGCGCGGAGATCGTCGATGCGGTGCGCCGGATCCTCGAGGACCAGAAACATTCGCCGGTGCCGCCCGCGGCCGTCGATGAGGAGCTGGTCGCCAGCTACATGTACACGGCCGGCCTGCCCGATCCCGACCTGCTGATCCGCACCAGCGGCGAGATGCGCATCTCGAACTTCCTGCTGTGGCAGCTCGCCTACACGGAACTGTGGATCACCGACACACTGTGGCCGGATTTCAGGAAGAAGCATCTCTACCGCGCGGTCGCCGACTACCAGACGCGTGACCGCCGCTTCGGGCGCGTGGATTGAATCCCGAAGGCCTGAGCAAGGAGCCGATGGCCGTGGCCAGTCGCAAGTCGGCCTGGGCGCTGACCCTGCGCGTAGGGAGCGGCATCCTGTTCGTGCCGCTGCTGCTGCTGCTGGTGTCCCGGGGGGGGGCCGCGTTCTTCACCTTCGTCGCGGTGCAGGTCGTCATCGGACTGCTCGAATTCTACGGGATGATGCGCAACAAGGGCCTCGATCCGCGGGTGTGGCTCGGGCTGGCGAGTGGCATCGGTGTCCAGTGGATCGCCTACCGCCCCGAAGGCGCGCAGGCCGACTTTCTGGTGACCGCGGCCCTGCTGCTGGCGCTGGGACTGGCATTGCGCCATCCCTCGCGGCCGCGTCAGGTCGAGAACATCGCCGTCACCGCGCTCGGTGTGCTTTACGTGGCATGGCTGTCGTCGCATCTGGTGCTGCTGCGCGAATTGCCGTGGCGCGTGGGCACCAGTTACTCGACCGGGGCCTCGTTCGTGTTCCTCGCGTTCTTCGTGACCTGGAGCTGTGATACCGGTGCCTATGCCGTCGGCCGGCTGTGGGGCCGCGTGCGGCCGTGGACCACGATCTCTCCGCGCAAGTCGGTCGAAGGAGCCGTGGGAGGCTTTGGTTGCGCGATCGCGGCGGCGTTCATCGCGCGCGCGTGGTTCGCGCCCTACCTGCGCGTCATCGACGCGGCCGCACTCGGCATGCTGATCGGCGTGTTCGCGCAAGTGGGCGACTTCGTCGAGTCGCTGCTCAAGCGCGATGCCCAGCACGATGATTCTTCCGACATCATCCCCGGACATGGGGGCGTGCTCGACCGCTTCGACAGTCTCTATTTCGGGGCGCCCATCGTGTTCTACTACCTGCGGCTCGTCGTGTTCCAGGCACCATGACCGTACGCGTCACCGTGTTGGGTTCGACCGGCTCGATCGGCCGCCAGACGCTCGAGGTGGTCGGACATTCGCAGGGCCGGCTCGAGGCCGTGGCGCTCGCGGCGGGCTCGGACCTCGAAATGCTGCTGGCGCAAGCGGCGCGCGTGAAGCCGCAGGCGCTCGGCCTCGAAGTGGCGAGCGATCCCACTGCGGCGCGCGAACGGCTCAAGGCCGTGGCTCCCGCGGCACGCATCGAGATCGGCGCGGGGGCGGCGGTGCGATTGGCCGCGGAAGTCGATTCCGAGATCGTCGTCAACGGCGTGGTGGGTGCCGCGGGCCTCGAGCCCTCGCTCGCGGCGCTCAACCGCGGCGCGCGCTTGGCGCTGGCGAACAAGGAGACGCTGGTCATCGGGTCGGTGCTGGTGCGCGCAGCACTCGCGCGCGGCGGTTCGCTCGTGCCGGTCGACAGCGAGCACAGCGGCGCCCTTCAGGTGTTAGGTGGGCGGCCGGCCGCGGAAGTCGTGCGGCTGACCATCACCGCTTCGGGCGGCGCGTTGCGTGACCATCCCGACTGGCGCCGCGCCACGCGCGAGCAGGTGCTGGCGCATCCGGTGTGGCCGATGGGCGACCGCATCACCGTCGATTCAGCGTTGATGTTCAACAAGGGCCTCGAATTGATCGAGGCGCAGGTGTTGTTCGACCTCGAGTGGCATCAACTCGAGGCCGTGCTGCACCCGGAAGCCCGGCTGCATGCGTGGGCGACGTTCGTCGACGGCTCGACGCTCGTGCAGGCGGCGCGTCCCGACATGGCGTTGCCGATCCAGTTGGCGCTGACCTGGCCCGAGCGCTGGCCGTGCAGCGTCAAGCCGCTCGAGGCGCAGGACCTTGCGGGGCTGACCATCGGTCCCATTTCGCTCGAGCGCTATCCCGCGCTGGCACTGGTGATCGCCGCGGGGAAGACGGGCGGCACGGCACCTTGCGCGATCAACGCCGCCGATGAAGTCGCGGTGCGCGCCTTCCTCGACGGCGCGATCGGGATCGGGGATGTTCCCGATGTGCTGGCGCGCGTGATGGACCGCTTCGAGCCGGAGGCCGTGGTCTCGGTGGCGCAACTGCGTGAAGTCGATGCGCGCGTCCGCGAGTGGGCGCGCGCCGCAGTAGCCGCGGTGCCGGCGGGAGGCCGCCCGTGAGCGCGCGTAAGACGGCAACGGTGCGCAAACGTGGCTCCGCATCGCGCAACCGACGCGGCGGTGCCGCAGTCTCGCCCCTGGTACGCCGTCGCGTGGGCGCACGGGCGTTGCGACCCTGGATAGACAGGCTGCGCGACCTGCCCGCCGTGGTGTGGGGCGACTTCGTGCTGGATGAGTACTGGCAGTGCCGCTCGACCCGCGTCTCGCGCGAGGCTCCGGTGCTCGTGCTCGACTATCGCTCGCGCTCGGCGGAGGGCGGCGGCGCCGCCAATGCTGCGCTCAACATGGCCTCACTTGGCGCACGCGTCGCGGTGGTCGGTTGGGTGGGCGCGGATCCGGCCGGCGAAGAAATCCGCACGCTGCTGGCGCGTGCCGGCTGTGACGTGCGCGGCCTGCTCGTGCATCCCAGCAATCCCACCATCGTCAAGACGCGCATCGTTGCGGGCGACGTGCACACCGCACTTCAGCAGGTCGTGCGCGTTGACCGTGGCGAGGCGTTTGCAGCGGACGCCGGTTCGCGTCGTCTATTAATGGAGGCGCTGCGCCGCGCCACGGCTGATGCGCGCGCGCTCGTGATGTCGGACTATGGCTACGACTCGGTCACCCCGGTGCTGGCGCGGCACGCGGCGCGCGCTTGGCCACGCCAGCTCGTTGTGGGCGTCGATGCGCGCTACCGGCTGGGCGACTACCGCAACGTCACCGTCGCGACGCCTAATGAGGGCGAGGCGGCCGCGGCGATCGGGCATGCCCTCGGCAGCGACGCCGAGTTGGCGCGCGGCGCGCAGTCGTTGCGGCGCCGCACGGGCGTCGAGCAGTTGATCGTGACGCGGGGGCGCGATGGCATGACGTTGTGGAATGGCGAAGGGGGTGCCTCGCTCGAAGCGTGGGGCGGGCACGAAGCGGTCGATGTGACGGGTGCGGGAGACGCGGTGGTCGCCACGGTGACGCTGGCGCTCGCCGCCGGTTCGCCGCCGCTTGCGGCCGCGGCCCTCGCCAATGTCGCGGGCTGCGTGGCGGTGAGTCGCCGCGGCGCCGTCGCGGTCACGCCGCACGAACTCCGCGACGCACTCGCCGGGGCAGGGGCCTGACATGCGGCTCGCGGCCAGCAAGTTGCTCGATGTCGCGGATGCGGTCGCGACGGTCGCGGCATGGCGCGCTCAGGGCTCGCGCGTCGTGCTCGCCAATGGGGTGTTCGACCTGCTGCATGTCGGGCATGTGCGCTATCTCGAAGATGCGCGTGCCCAGGGTGATCGTTTGATCGTTGCCATCAACGGGGATGTCGAGACGGCGCGCATGAAGGGCGCCGGGCGTCCGGTGCTGCCCGCGACCGAGCGCGCGGCGCTCGTTGCAGCATTGCGTTGTGTCGACGCCGTGGTGGTGTTCGATGAGCCCACCGCCGATGCAATCCTCGAACGCCTCGCGCCGAACGTGCACGCCAAGGGCACCGACTACCGCGTGGATTCCGTGCCTGAGCGCGCGACCGCCGAGCGCACCGGTGTGGCGACCGTCATCACTGGCGATCCGAAACAACATTCCAGCCGCGAGCTGGTGGAGCGCATTCGTGAACGATTGTAGCGGCTACGGTCCCCGCGGATGAGCGGCGCCGTGCTGGCGATCCGGTTGCGTGCGCTGGGCGACGTGGTCCTGACCACGCCGGCATTGCGCGCGCTGCATCGTGGCGATTCCGCGGCGCCCATCGATGTGGTGACCGACCAGTCCTATGTCGGATTGCTGGAGGGGTTGCCGGGCATCGATCGCGTCATCGGCCTGCGACGTGGCGCGGGCGGCATGCGCGCGGTGCTCGGCGCCATCCGCAAACGCTCGTATGCCCGCGCCGTCGACTTCTACGGCAACCCGCGCAGCGCCCTGATGACCAAGGTGAGCGGGGCGAAGGATTCTTTCGGCTACGATCTGCGCGGCCGCGGGCGCGCCTATCGTCATCGCATCGCGCGCGACGTCCCGATGGTCGAGGGCCGGCGCGAATACGCGGCGGCCTCGCATGTGCGGTTGGCGGTCGCAGCGGGCGGGCAGGACGACGGACTTGCCGCGCACGTGTCGCTCGCGCCCCAGGCCGTGGCGCAGGCGTCGGCGCTGCTGCATGCGGCGGGAATCCGCGAGCCGGGCGCAACGCTGGGTTTGATCGCCGCGGGAACGTGGGCCACCAAGACGTGGCCCGCCTCACATGCGGCGTGGCTCGCGCGCGGTTTGCTCAAGGCAGGGCGCGAAGTCCTGCTGCTCGCCGGGCCGCATGAGGACCACGTGACACACGCGCTCACATCGCTCGCGCCGGGCATCGCGGTGTTGCCACCGTGCGATGTGCCCTCGCTCGCCGCGGTGATCGCGCGGCTCGCGGGAGTGGTGGGCACCGACAGCGGGCCGCGCCATCTCGCGGCGGCACTCGGGCGGCCGACGTTCGCGTGGTTCGGCCCCACGCATCCCGATAACTGGACCGCCCCTGATCCTTCGCAAGGCGTGTGGTGGACCCAGGCGCCGTGCCGTGGTTGCAACCGCACCGCCTGCCCGCACTGGATCTGTCTTCCCGAGTTCCATCCCGACCGCGCCTTCGCGCTGGTGCAGGAGCATTTCGCGCGTCATGCCTGAACGACTGCCGGTCTCCGTACTGCTTCTGGCGCGCGACGAAGCCGTAGCGCTGGCGGTGTTGTTGCCGGCGCTCGCGTTCGCCGCGGAGTGTGTGGTCGTGGTCGATGCAGCCACCACCGACGACAGCGCAGCCGCGGCCGGGCGCCTGGGTGCGCGCGTGTTCACACGCGCCCTCGAGGGCTTTGGCGCCCAGCGCAGCTTCGCGCTCGAACAGTGCCGCGAGCCGTGGGTGTTGTGGATCGACGCGGATGAACGGTTGGACAGGGCCGGTGTGGAGACGATTTGCGCGGCGGTGACGCGTGGCGACGCGGACGGCTTCCGCATCAAACGTCGCACCTGGTTTCTCGGCCGCCCCATCCGCTTCTGCGGCTGGCGCAATGAACGCGTGTTGCGGGTGTTCCGCCGCGATCGCGCGCGCTTCGATGCCAACCTCGTGCATGAGGAAGTGCATGTCGAGGGCCACATCGCGGACCTCGAGGCGACACTCGAACACCTGAGCTACGAGTCGTGGGACGAGGCGCGCCGCAAGCTGCTGCAATACTCCGCAGCCAATGCGCAACGGCTGGCCGCTGAACAACGCACCGTCTCATTGCTGGATGTAATCGCGCGCCCACCGTTGCGCTTCGTGCGCATGTACTTGATGCAACTGGGATTCCTCGACGGCGCACGCGGGGTATTGCTGTGCGGGCTGGCGGCCACACAGGTGTTCCTCAAATACGCCGGGCGCTGGGCCGCGAGCCGCGGCATTGGGCCAGGCGCGTGAGGATTGGCTTCTTCGGCGCCTGGGACGCCGGCTACCCGCGCAATCGGATCCTGCGCGCGGGACTTGTCGCGGCGGGAGCCGAGGTGGTGGAGCTGCGGGTGCGCGAGCGGCGTGTCGTGTTTCGCTACCCGCGGCTGATGATGGCCTACGCGCGTGCTCCACGATTGGATGCCCTGTTCGTTCCGGCGTTCCGCCACAAGGACATGCCGCTGGCGCGTTGGCTCGCCGGGCGGCTGCCTGTGGTGTTCGATCCGCTGGTGTCGCGCTGGGACACGCTGGTGGAAGACTGGGCGATCCATGCGACGGACTCGCTGCAGGCGAAGTGGAATCGCACCATCGACCGGTGGTCCCTGCGGAGCGCGCAGGCGGTGCTGTGCGACACATGGGCGCATGGACGGTTGTTCACGGAGCTCGGCGCGCGGCCGGATTCGCTGGTTCGCATTCCGGTGGGAGCAGAGCAGCGCTTCTTCGAACTGCCGGACCCCCAGGACTCCGCGATCGTTGAAGTGTTATACGTGGGCGGCTTCCTGCCGTTGCACGGTGTGCCGACGTTGATCGAGGCGTTATCGGAGTTGCAGCGTGACGATGCCACGTTGCCCGCCTACCGCGTGCGGTTCGTGGGCCGTGGTATCCAGGTCGACGTGGCGCGACAGCAGGCCGAGCGCAGGGCGCTGCGCCATGTGGTGTTCGAGGGCCCCCGTCCTTACGCGGATTTGCCCGTGGTGATGGGCAGTTCGCACATTGTTCTCGGCGCCTTCGGCGCAAGTGCCAAGGCGGGCCGCGTGGTGCCGCACAAAGTGTGGCAGGGGCTCGCCTCGGGGCGCGCCGTGCTCACCGGTGATGGCGACGGAGTGCGCGAGTGGTTCACCGATGGTGTGGAGCTGCTGAGCGTGCCGCGGGACGACGGGCAGGCGCTGGTCGCAGCACTGGCACGCCTGATCCGCGACGCCGGCCTGCGGCGCCAACTGGGCAAGGCGGGACGCGCGCGTGCGCTGCGGATCGGAACGCCCGCACAGCTGGGGCGCGAGTTGCTCGAGGTGTTCGAGCGGGTCGCGGGGGCAGCATGAAGATCGCGCACGTCGATACCGGCCGCGAATGGCGAGGGGGACAGGCGCAGGTGGCGCTGTTGCTCGAGGGTCTTCGAGAGCGCGGGCACGAGGTCATGCTTGCGGCCCCCGACGCGCCGCTGTCGCAACGCGCGCGCGAACGTGGCATCGAGTGGCTGGAGCTGAGGACCGGAGGCGACCTCGATCTCGGCGCCGGGGGGCGCCTCGCGCGGCGACTCGAAGCGTGGCGACCGGAACTGCTGCATGCGCACACGGCGCGCGCCCACACCGTGTCGCGCTCGGCGGGGCGCCGGCTCGGCGTGCCGGTGATCGTGTCGCGGCGTGTGATCACGCCGGTCGCGCGTAACCCCTTCAGCCGCCGCAAGTATCGCAGCGGCATCGCGCGCTACCTGTGCATCAGCCGCGCGGTGATGGATGTCCTGCGGGAGGGCGGCGTCGAGGCGAAGCGTTTGGCGCTGGTGCCGAGCGCCGTGGATTGCGAGCGTCTCGCGCAGGTGCGAGCCTCGGTGAACGCGGGGCAGGACCGCGTGTCGTTGCGGAATCTGATCGGGGCGGCCGAGCACGACACGGTGTTCGGCACTGCCGGGTCGGTCACGCGCGACAAAGGCGTCGATGAGTTTGCCGCCGCCGCGGCGATGGTGCTGGCGCGGTATCCCAATATGTGGGCCGTGTGGATCGGTGAGGGCCGCGACCGCGCGCGTCTCGAGCGGATCGCTTCAGGCCTCGGCATCGGCGCCCGCCTGCGCGTGCTGGGATTCCGCGCGGACGCGCATGCCTGCATCGCGCAACTCGACGTGTTTGTCTCGGCATCGCAGCACGAGGGCCTTGGCACCGCGATACTCGAGGCGCAGGCGCTGGGCGTGCCGGTGATTGCGACGGATTCACGCGGCGTGCGCGATTCCATCGAGGACGGCGTCAATGGCCGCCTGGTCAGCAATCCTCGCGCGCTGGGTGTGAGTCTGGGCGACGCTCTGGGCGATCGCGCCACACTCGATGGCTGGCGCGATAAGGCGCTGCGTTCGGTGAGGGAGTTCTCGCCACGGACCATGCTCGTTCTCACGCTCGCTGAATACATGAAGGTGCGGGCCGAAGCCTCAACCGCTGCAGGGGATTGACCGGAGCGGGACAACCGATTCCGGTCCGGGGAGTCGAATAGGGGTGATGCGGGTGATTTGGCTCCCATTGCTGGCTGGGTAATTGCGTTCAGGGCGGGGCCAGGGCGGCCCCTGTAGGGACGCGCGGATCTTGACGCTTCACGAAGCGGGATTTACGCTGCGCCCAACTTATTAGCAAACAAGGAGTTGTCCGTGATCTGGAACAACTGGAACCAAGCGCTTCCCGGCGTGCTGCTGCTGGGGCTGGTCATTTTCGTGCACGAGCTCGGCCATTTCCTCATGGCGAAATGGCGCGGCGTACGTGTCCTGCGCTTCTCGATGGGCTTCGGCCCCAAGGTGGTCGGCTTCACGCACGGTGAAACCGAGTACCAGTTGTCGTGGATTCCGCTGGGCGGCTATGTCCAGATGGCGGGCGACGCGCCGGGCGAAGACGGCACGATGCCGGGCGGCCGCGAAGAATTCCTGTCCCACCCGTGGTTCGGACGCGTGCTGATCGCGGTCGCGGGCCCCGCTGCCAATCTGGTCACCGCGTTCGTGCTGCTCGCCGTCGTGGCGTTCATCGGGGTGAGCTATCCCGATTACCCGAATGTCGTCGGCGCCGCGCCGGACAGTAGCGTGGCGTACCAACTCGGAGTGCGCGGCGGCGATCATCTCGTGAGCGTCAACAGCAAACCGACCACCAGCTGGATCGCCGTGTTCGTGCGCAATTCGGCGACGTCGAAGCAGCAGGCGATCGACGTGGGCGTGGAGCGCAACGGCGAGCACGTCACGCTCACCATCCCGTCGCGCATGCGCGAGCCGTTCTTCTCGAGCCTCAAGCGGCCCGCCGACGAACCGCTGATCGGCGCCGTGGCGACGGGAATGCCGGCATACAAGGCCGGCCTCAAGGAAGGCGATCGCATTGTCGCCGTGGCGGGGCACCCCATCACGACGTGGGACGAGTTGCCGTTGGCCTTCCATGGCCAGGTCGATAAGCAGGTGCCGATCACGGTGCAGCGCGAGGGCCGTCAGTTCGAGGTCTCGGTCAAGCCAATGGACCCCGAGGGCAAGGGTAAGGAGAACGGCCGGATCGGCATCGAGCCGCCGCGCCGTGGGACCTATATCGAGCGCCACGGTCTGCTGGAGTCGGTGGATCTCGGCGCGCGCGCGACGGTGGGGCTGGTGAGTTCCGTCTACGCCGGCATGTGGCTCACGGTCAGCCGGCCGCTCTACTACCGCGAGTACGTCGGCGGACCGCTGTTCATCGCCCAGGCGGCGCAGCAGCAGGCGAAGCGCGGGTGGGATGCCTACCTGCAGTTCATCGCCATGATCAACGTGGCCATCATGGCGTTCAACCTGCTCCCGCTGCCGGTGCTCGATGGTGGTCACATCCTGCTCGCGGTGATTGAAGCGATCCGGCGCCAGGCGATTTCCGCGCGCTCGTACCTGCGCTTCCAGAAGGCGGGCCTGGCGTTGCTCGGCACCTTGTTGGTGTTGATCCTCGCGAACGATCCGCTGCGGCTGGTGCAGCGTCATCGCGCCATCGACCAGCAATCCACGCCTGTTGAGCGGCCGGCTGCTCCGGTCAGCCCATAGCGGATCGCTTTCCCAACCCGGAGGACCCGCGGTGTCGGCACCATGGAAGGAGCCTGCCGCTGTTTCGCCAGCCCCACCTTGCAATCGTGGCGCCTCGCGCGCCCGGCGATGGCTTGCGGCGTGCCTCGCGATGGCCGTGACGGCGGTGATTGGAGTGGGGCTTGCGCCGGTACCTGCGCGGGCCCAGTTCGATTTCCCCGCCCAGCTCAAGACGATCGAGCGGGTGCGCTTTGAGGGCCGCCACCACGTTTCGAAGAAGGAGCTCTCCGCGGTGCTCAAGACGCGGAACCCTTCGATCTGGCCGTGGCACCATCCGGTGTTGATGCGGCTCGACTTCGTTCGGGCCGACACCTCGGCGCTCGAGCAGGTGTGCTGGCAGCGTGGCTATCTCGACGCCGTCGTGAACTCCCGCCTCGATCCGGGCACGCGGCCCGAAGGCGTGGTGGTCACGTACGTCATCCACGAAGGCCCCCGCTACCACGTCGGCAGCGTGAAAGTATCGGGACTCGATTTGATTCCGGAGGCGCCGATCCGCCGGCATCTGTTTGCCCGCTCCGGGAAGCCGTACAACCCGTTCTACCTGTATGCCGACACCGCCAGTATCGCGGCCGCGTGCCGTGAGCACGGCTTCCTGCCCGGCGTCTCGGCGCTCGCCGAGCGGCGCGGCGCGCAAGGGCAGGCGGGCAGCGCGGAACACGACACGACGTTGTACGACATCGAATATTTCGTGGAGTTGGGACGCAAGTACAAGTTCGGTGAAGTGAACCTGTCGTCCCCGGGGCAGACCCACGTGAAGCCGCGGCTGGTGCTGCGCGAGATCGTGTTCAAGCCGGGCGAGACGTACAAGGCGTCCGAGGTGCAGGAGTCGATCGAGCAGATTTACGGCACCAGCCTGTTCAACCTGGTCCAGATGACGCCGCTGCCGGACTCGACGAACGGCGTTGTCGAGTTCGATCTCCACATCCGCGAACGCCGGCCGCGCTGGCTGGCCGCCGGCGTGGGCAGCGGCACGGCGGAGCGTTTCCGCTTCACGGGCGAGTGGGGCCATCGCAACCTCAACGCCCGTGGCTTGCAGGCCGTGGTGTCCTCCAAGCTCGCGCTCGACGGCAATGCGCGCTTCCTGTTGGCGCGCGGCGAGGCGACGCTGTACGACCCGTGGCTGTTGCGCCAACGGCGCCGCGGCTCGGCGACGTTTTTCATCGAGGGCGTGCATGATCGCGCGAACCCGGACTTCTTCCTCAGGCAGGACAGCCGGGGCGTGAACTTCCAGATCCGCCGCGACTATCACCGATTCACCCGGCTGGTCGTCACGCAGGCAAACAGCTACGTGCACCAGCGCTTCGATCTGCTCGCTGCGGACTCGGCTCGCACCGAGGCGCTGCGCGACTCCATTCCGCCGCATTACTCCACCCACCGGCTGCAGTTGGCGGTCGAGCGGGATGACCGCGACGACCTGATCAACCCGTTCCGCGGCACCTACACGAATTTCACCGGGGACATCGCGGGCGGGCCCTTGCAGGGCAGCAGCAGTTTCACCCGCGTCTCCGCCACGACATCGTGGTACGTGACCGTGCACGGCAACTCCGTGCTGGCGTTCAGGGTGCGGGCCGGATCCATCGATCCGTTCGGCAAGGCGAATGTGTTCACGCCCGTCACGATCGACTCGCGCGTGCAGCGTGTGCCGATCGAGGATCGCTTTCGCTTAGGGGGAGTGAACTCGATTCGCGGCTATACCGAGAATGCCTTGCCCGGCTCGGGCGGGCTCGCCATGCTGCTCGCCAATGTCGAATTGCGTGTGCCGCTGGTGGGGCCGTTCGGGGCGGAATTCTTCGGCGACGCCGGCAACGTCTGGGCGCGTCCTTCATTCATGAACGTGGGAAGCTTTAAGCTCCGGCTTTCGGATGACTACTATGACTTGAACGCGGTGCGCTACGTGGCGGGTATGGGGCTGCGCCTGAACCTGCCGTTCGGTCCGCTGCGCTTCGATGTGAGTTGGTCGTCGCAGCCCGACCGTGGCTCGCGCGAGCCCGGAGTTCCGCCGGACTCGAAGCACCAGGACCTGCGCGACCGCCGCATCCATCCACAGATTGCCATTGGCACCACCTTCTAGGCGCCCACCGATGACCGACCCGACACCTCCCGAATCGAACGAGCCGCCCAAGGGACCGGAACCGCTCGGTCTGGTGGAGGAGCTGCGCCATGAGATCGAGGAGGTCGTCGAACACGTTCCCGAGAAGGTGCGCTGGACGGTGCGTAAGCTCGTGCTGATCAGCATCGCCGGTGTGGTCGGGCTCATCGTGCTGGCGATCGTGTCTGTGGCGTTGTACTACGCCAACCGCACCGAGCTCGTAGCGCACGAGTTGACGCTGTTCCTCAATCACACGCTCGACACCCGCAGCAATGTGCGCATCGAATTCTCCGACATTCGCGGCAATCCATTCCAGCGCCTCCGGCTGGTGCAGCCTCGCGTGGTGTTCCGTGACAGCGGTCGTCCGCTGCTCGAGGCGCCCTGGATCGAGATTGGTTACTCGCCGATGAGCCTGCTCAAGCGCGACGGCAAGACGGTGGACGTGGCCGTCGAGTCACCGGCGATCCACTTTGAGCGCGGCGCGGACGGAGCACTGCTGCTGCCTACATGGAAGACGGCGGGCAGCGCCGGCAGCGCGCGGACGGTTGACATGAAATTCCGGCTGCACCAGGGCACCGTCGATTTGCCCATACAGGAGGGCAGGATCGAGGGACTCGATATCGATGCTTCGCTGGCGACGGGAGTGGCGAGCCGTGCGGTGATCCGTTCGATGAAGTGGCGCAAGGGTCCTTTCGATTCGCGGCAACTCGAATTCACGGGAGAGGTCTCCGCCGGTGACAGCGTGCAGGTGCACGTGGAGCGTTTGACCACGGCCGGTTTCGCGCTGAGCGGCGATGGCGGCTGGCGCAAGGGGGAGAAGGCCAAGTGGGTCCACGCCGCGGTGTCCCGGTTGAGCTGGAAGTACCTTGCGGGCATCAGCGGCAACAACACGTTCGATGTGCCGGGCAATGCGGTGGCCACGATTGATGCGCGAGGGGACTCGATCTGGCACGGCCAGTTCCGCGCGCAGGTCAACTGGAATGGGCTGGATGCCGCGGGCAACGGAGCGTTCGAGTGGAAGGGCCAGCGCATGAGCGTCGAGTCGCTGGCCGCGCAGTCGAAGGCGGGAGACCTCAAGGGACACTTCAGCTGGTCGCGGTTGGGTTGGGATGTCGGCGGGGACGTCAGCGGTGGCCAGCCGTCGTTGTGGGACGCGATCGGCATTCCCGGTTGGCCCGCGGGTAAGCTGAATGGGCGCTTCGAGTATGCGGTCAGCACACGCAACCGTATTTCGAACGGCACACTCACGGCGCAACTGACGCCCTCGGAACTGGCGGGATGGCGCGCCGACTCGACGACCGTGACCGCCGACCTGCCCTCGCGCGGCACGCGGGTCTTCGATGTGCACTCGTTGCGGCGCGGGGGACACTTCGAGTTGCACGGTGAAACGCTCGAGCACGGCTGGGACGGCACTTACAAGGTGGCGGCACTGCCGCTTGACGAGTGGCCGGATGGCCGCGCGAGCGGTATTCGCGGCCTGCTCGACGCGGGTGAGGGGACGGTCCATGTGACCGACGGCAAGATGTCGGTGACGGGCAATCTCATGGGACGGGGCACCGATTGGCTGGGTCTGCACACGGCGCGCTGGAAACTCTCGGACGTCAACGGACTGTTGTTGCCGGCGCCTGACCTGGTGGCGCGCGCCGGGATCGAGGACGTGATGTTCCTCGGGCTGCACTTCGACAGCGCGGCGAGTCCCATTCATCTCGGTGACCGCAATCTCGACCTGCAGTCCATGACCGCCCAGGCCGGCGACACCCTGCTCGCATTCGCGGGGCGCGCGGATTGGAACGCGGCGGCGTGGCAACTGGAGATGAGCCGCGCGCAGCTGACGAGCCAGCAGTTTCACTGGACCGCGGATCCGCCCGTGCAGTTCGTCGGCGACCCCCAGGGCGTCACCTTCCGCCGTTTGGTCGCGCACGATGGCGATGCCTCGATGCAGATCAGCGGCCGCTGGGGAGGCCCCGGTGGTCGCTACGACTGGCGTGCCGAAGCGCTGCGGCTCGATCTCGCGCGGCTGGGGTTGCCGGTCGAGTGGGGCCTCAAGGGCACGAGCGATGCGACGTTGCGGGTCGAAGGCGTTTACGGTGATCCGCGCTGGACCTTCGAGGGACGCGCCTCGCAGCCCGCGTTCGGCGGGCACCATGGTGACTCGCTGGATCTCGCGCTCACCGGCGCGATGTCTCGCGTCGGCATCGACCGCATGAAGTTCATGATCGGCGGTGGCGAGCTCGCGGCCCACGGCCGCGTGGAGCGGATGACCAGGGCATGGCCCGATTCGCTGACCGGTACCGCCGTGCAACGCTGGTTGCTCACTTCGGCGGCGTGGTCGGGCGGCATCGATGCGAATGGCTTCCCGATCGAACGCGTGACGGGCCTGTTTCCCGCGAGCAATGGTTGGGCAGGAAGACTCGAAGGGCATGTGGCGGTGGGCGGGAACCCCGCGCGGCCTGAACTCGATGTGAAGGCGGTGGTGAAGCCACTGACGTGGCACGACTTCAACATGGAAAAGATCGAAGCCGAGGGGAAGTACGCGGATGAGCGGCTCGCCGTCACGCGGCTCAAGGCGACGCGCCTGCAACTCGAGTCGACGGCCGAGGGAACGATCCCGATCCGGATCGCGTTCGACCGTCCGTGGGTATTGCTCGACAAGCCGATGGACGCCACCCTGCACGTGCGCCAGGGAGATCTTCGCCTGCTGCCGCGTCTGGTCCCGCAACTGGCCGCGGCATCGGGGAGTCTCGAGGCCGACGCCACAATTCATGGAACGCCGCTCAAACCCGATCTGGATGGCCGCGGCCGAATCAGTGGCGGTTCGTTGCGGCTGGCCGGTCGCGACGAATTGCTCGACCACATGTCGGGGTCCTTCCGGCTCAACCAATCCACGCTTACGCTCGATTCGCTGACGGCCCGCGAGGGCGAGGCGGGGCGGCTGCGCGCGAGTGGCAGCGTGAAGCTCGACCGGCTGGTGCCGAGTGGCTACCACATCGATCTCGTCTTGAGCGACTTCACCGCGTCCGACCCGGGGCTGTATGCCGCGCAATTCGACGGCAACTTCCAGGTGACGGATGGCCCCCACGTGCGCGGCCAGTGGCTGCCACTCGTCACCGGCTCGGCGGTCATCAACCGGGCAGTGGTCTTGATCGATTTCGCGAACCAATCCGAGAGCGCGCAGCTGGCGTCGTCGAACCCGCCGCTGTACTGGGTGTACCGCATCGACCTGAGTGCCAAGAGCAACCTGCACTGGCAGCCGCCCGATGGGGACATCGAATTCAGCGCAGACCTGACCGCCGAGCAGACGCCGACGGAGTTGCGGCTGTTCGGGGAGATGCAGTCGTTGCGCGGCACCTACTACTTCCTGAGCAACCGCTTCACGGTCAACAACGCGACCCTGACGTTCGACAATGTCTCGGGCCTGAATCCCACGCTCGACGCGAGCGCCACCACGCGCGTCGTCCCGCTGGCCACCGCCGCGGACATCAGTGCCAACGCCAGCAAACCCGTGGCCCACGAGGTGACGGTCACCATTACAGGCAGATCGAGGGAGCCGGTGATCGCGTTCGAGAGCAGTCCTTCCGATTGGGATGAAAACGAAATCCTGCGCGAATTGACGGTGCTGCGGTTCGTGAAGGGCGGCGTCGCCCAGGGGGATCCGTTCGACAATTACCTGACACGCGCCTTGAACCGCACGCTGTCCGCCGAAATGTCGCGGGCCTTCAAGGGATACGTGAGCGACTGGACCTTCGAACGCGACCAGGGTGGACTTGCCAGGGGCGAGGGCGAAGTAACGGTGAGCGCCGCCTCGCAGGTGACGCGCAACCTGCTGCTCCGTTATAGCCAGCGGGTGCCAGGGCTCGGCCGCGATGTCATCGCGGCGCCGACTGTGGGAACGACCCCGTTCGAGCGGGATTTCCAGGCGGAGTACCGGTTGAACCGCCTGTTCCTCATCAGTTCGGAGCTGCGCCAGCGGCGCAGCCTCACGGGAACTGGGGCAAATCCCTCCTCGGCGCCGGACTTCAACGTCGACTTGAAGGCTCGTTGGGAATACTGACGCATCTCAAAGCGCTGCGGGGAACCGGGAATGGGGCCGAAGGTGTACATTAGTGGGGGGCGTATCGTGCTGGAGTCGGCGCCGGGTGGTCGATTCGGAAAGGATCGCTGTATGTCTCGTTTCACCCTTGGCCTCCTGGCGGGGCTGATGCTGTGCCTCGGGGTCATCCCCGCGGGTGCCCAGACCTTTGGCCAGAACAAGGTCCAGTACGCCCGCCACCAATGGCGCTCGATCGGGTCCGACCACTTCGAGGTGTACTTCTACGACGGGCTCGACAGCCTCGCGATGCGAGTGCTCGACCTGGCCGAGAAGACCAACGCCGTCATGACCGCGCGGCTCGGGCACCAGCTCGGGCGCCGCGTCCCGATCATCCTGTACGGTTCCCACAACGATTTCGCCCAGACCAACGTCACTCCCGAACTGATCGACGCCGGCACGGGCGGGTTCACCGAAGTGCTGCGCAACCGTGTCGTGCTGCCCTTCACCGGTTCCTATGAGGACCTGCGGCATGTGGTGGTGCATGAACTGACTCACGCCTACATGTTCGACATGTTGTATGCCGGCTCCGCGGCTTCGCTGATTGCGCGGCAAGGCTTCTACTCGGTGCCGTTGTGGTTCGCCGAGGGCATGGCCGAGTACTTCTCGCTCGGCGTGGAGTCGAATGCGGAAGTGTTCCTGCGCGACGGCACGGTCGAGGGCTACCTGCCGCCGCTCGAGTATTCCGGCGGCTACATCGTCTACAAGCAGGGACAGTCCGCCATCAGCTACCTGGTCGATCGCTACGGCGAGGACCGGCTGCGTGACATCCTCAAGCGCTCGCGCCAGATGCACAATTTCGACCGCGCCTTCCAGAAGAGCATGGGGCAGCCTGTCTCGAAGTTCGACGAGGGCTGGCGCACCTGGCTGCGCAAGCGCTACTGGCCGGCCGTCGCGAGCAAGAGCTCGCCCGAGGAATTCGCGCGCCGCCTGACTGACCATCGCCACGACGAGAGCAACCTCAACACGGCGCCGTCGATTTCGCCGCAGGGCGACCGCATCGCGTTCTTCTCTGACCGCCGCCAGTACACCGACGTGTATGTCATGTCGGCATTGGACGGCAAGATCATCCGGCGCGTGATTCGCGGCGAGCGCAACGTCCAGTTCGAGAGCATTCCGTCCTTCCGCAGCACGATGACCTGGTCGCCCGACGGTTCCCGCCTGGCGCTCACCGCAAAGAGCGGCGGCCACGATGTGCTCTATGTGCTCGATGCCCACTCGGGCAGGGTCGAGCGCCGTGTCGAGATGCCGTGCGACGCGTTGTTCGACCCGGCGTGGTCCCCGGTCTCGGATTCACTCGTCGTGGCGGGCGTCACGGCCGGCCGCTCGGACCTGTGGCTGGTGGAGCTCAAGACCGGGCACCGCCAGCGGCTGACCGACGATGCGTATGATGAGAAGGAGCCGGCGTGGTCACCCGACGGCTCGCGAATCGTGTTCTCGACCGATCGCGGCACGCCGGTCGTCCTGCACCCGAAGCGCCATGAAGGCGGCTTCGGCGAGTACGGCCTCTACGAGATGACCGTGGCGGGTGGCGAGGTACGCCGGGTGCTCGACACGGCGGGGGATGACCACAGCCCGCAGTGGTCGCCCGACGGCAAGCTGCTGGGGTTCATCACCGACTACAGCGGCACGCCGAACATCCACGTGTTCGATCCCGCGGACTCCTCGGTGACTCAGCTCACTGATGTGCTCGGGGGAGTGCAGGGCATGTCGTGGTCGCGGCAGAACGACCGCCTGGTGTTCTCCGCCTACAACCAGGGCGGCTTCGATATCTTCGGCGTGCGTGAGCCGCTCGCCGTCAATGGCGTACTGGCGCGATTGCGTCGCGATGCTCCGTCCGCCGTTCGCTCGGTGAGCGCGATGTTCGTGGCGCCGAAAGATTCCACGGTTGCGCCGCCGCAATTCGGGGCGCTCGCCGGTGCATGGCCCGATTCGATCGCCGCGAGTTCGGACAAGGACCGGCGTTCCGAACATCACGATGGCGCCTCGCGCGACACCCTGCGCCTCGACCGCATGGACGAGGACAACCGGCCGGGTTGGATGGCGGGACCACATCCGTTCCCCGCGTTGCCGGACAGCGTGACGCCACTGGCGACGCGCATCCCACTGCATGATGAAGGGGGGCCGTTCGCGCTCCCTGACTCGGTGCTGGGCCAGAAGGCTCGCGCCTACCGGCCGCACCTGGCCCCGGACTACGGTGGCGCGGGCTTCTACGCCGCCACGGGCTACGGTTTCGTGGGCAGCACGCAGTTCGTGTTCTCGGATTTCCTCGGCGACCATAGCCTGTATGTCGCGACGGACGTGTTCAGTAATTCGATTTCCGAGACCAATGCGCTCGCCATTTACCGTTACCTGCCGCGCCGCTGGGACTTTGGCGCCGGGCTGTTCCACTTCAAGAACTACTTCAACTCGCAGGTGTCCACGCTGGGTGAGTCGTTCGGTTCATCGCGGTTGTTTTCGGAGCGCAACTTTGGCGGCTTGGTCTCGGCCTCATATCCGTTCGACCGCTTCCATCGCGCGGAGTTCAACTTCACGCAGATGTTCCTCGAGCGCCAGTTCTTCGTGCGCGATGTGTTCGGGGACGTGGCGGCGGCAAACCACGAGTACCGCTCGGTATCGTCGCCATCGGTATCGCTGGTGTCGGACAATTCACTGTTCGGCTACTACGGACCGGTCAACGGGCAGCGCTGGAACCTGACCTATGGGCCATCGTTCGCGTGGTTCCAGAATGGACTGGCGTATAACACGGTGACGTTCGATGGCCGGCGCTACTGGGACCTCACGCGCGGCTACACCTTCGCGACGCGCGTCCTCGCCGGCGCCAGTGACGGCCGGAATCCGCAGACCTTCAGGATCGGCGGGTTCTCGACGCTGCGCGGCTTCCCTGACTTCTCCCTCCTCGGCTCGCGCGTGTCGCTCGTATCCGCCGAATTGCGCTACCCGTTCATCCAGCAACTGGGGCTGGTGGGTCCGCTGCCGGTGGGATTGTTCAACCTGCGCGGCGTCATATTCGGCGACGTGGGTGCGATCTGGAGCGGGGGCGAGAAGATCCGCTTCAGCGAAAATGGCCGCCTGACGGATCCGCTCAAAGGTCCAGGCGTCGGGATGAGCTTCGGCACGGGACTGCGCACATCGCTGTTGTTCCTGATCGTGAAGCTCGATGTGGCGTGGCGCACGGATCTTCAGCAGGTAAGTCGTCCACGCTGGCACTTTAGCCTGGGCCCCGAATTCTAGAAGTTCCCCGGCACGGGTGGACGCTCAAGCGGACTTTTCGTAGATTGCGGGGGAGGCGTTTCATTCCCGCATCCCAATCGATCGTGAGTCCTTCGTGGAAGCCACGCGTTCCCTTAATCCGCAGCAGGCGTTGGCGGTGGAGCATGAGTCGGGCCCGCTGTTGGTCATTGCGGGTGCCGGCAGCGGGAAGACGCGTGTGTTGACGTCTCGCGTGGGACGGTTGCTGGAGCGCGGCGTGCCGCCCTACGCGATCCTCGCCTTCACCTTCACGAATCGCGCGGCGCGCGAGATGCGCGAGCGGATGGAGCGCCAGGTCGGCAAGGCGGCCGCCGAAGTGTGGATCGGCACCTTCCACGCCACGGCGGTGCGGTTGTTGCGGCGCGAGCACCAGGCGGCGGGGTTGTTGCGCGAGTTCGTGATCTACGACCGCGAGGACCAGGAGCGCATCCTCAAGGACGTCCTGCGCGTGCTCGAAGTGCCCGAGAACACCGTCAAGCTCTCGGCGGTGCTCAATCGCATCTCGGACGCCAAGAATAAGTTGATCTCGCCATCGGGCTTCGTCTCCGCGGACGCCGCGCCCTACGAGCGGCGGATCGGCGAGATCTATGCCGGCTACCAGGCCGCGTTGCGCGCGAATGGCGCGCTCGACTTCGATGACCTGATCGCGGAGTCAGTGCGCCTGCTCGAGACGAACGCCGAAGTCGGGGAGCGCTACCGGCGGCGCTTCCAACACGTGCTGGTGGACGAGTACCAGGACACCAACCTCGCGCAGTTCCGCCTGGTGGCAGCACTCGCCTCGGGGCACCGCAACCTGTTCGTGGTCGGCGACGACGACCAGTCGATCTATGGCTGGCGCGGCGCGGACGCGGCGAACATGCTCGAGTTCGAGCTGGCCTTCCCGGGCGCTGTGACCCTCCGGCTGGAACAGAACTATCGTTCGACGGGTAACATCCTGAAGGCTGCGAACGCCGTGATCGAGCATAACCGCCTGCGCAAGGGCAAGACGCTGTGGTGCGACCGCGAAGCGGGCGCGCGGTTGCGGTTCACCCTCGCGACCGACGAAACCGACGAGGCGCGCCGTATTCGCGGCATCCTCGACGCGCACGTGAAGCGCTCGGGGGCGCTGCGTGATTACGCGGTGCTGTACCGCACCAACGCCCAGTCGCGCTCGCTCGAAACCGAACTGCGCATGGCGGGAGTCGCCTACGAAATCGTGGGCGGCGTGTCGTTCTTCCAGCGCCGCGAAGTGAAGGATGTCCTGGCGTACCTGCGGCTGGTGGCCAACCCGCACGATTCGGTGTCGTTCTGGCGGGTGTGGAACACGCCGCGGCGCGGCCTGGGCTCGACGGTCGAAGCGAAGGTGCAGGCCCGCGTCGCCGCCACGCAGGAGTCGCCGCACGACGCGCTGGCGGCGATCGTTCAGGCTAAGGAGCTGTCGAAGGCCGCGTTCAGCGGGGCTTCGGAATTCCTCGACATGCTCGTGGAGTTGCGCGCGATGCAGGCAGAACCGGTCGAACGATTGATGGGACATCTGCTGCAACGCTCCCAGTACATCGAACACCTCGATGCGGATGACGATGCCAGCGACCGCAAGGACAACGTGCGCGAACTGCTCGTCTCGGCGGCGGGCTACTCGAACACCGGCGGCACGCTCGCGGAATTCCTCGGCGAAGCCTCGCTGATCACCGATCTCGATCGCGTCGCCGAGGATGCCGACCGCGTGCTGCTGCTCACCGCGCACAACGCGAAGGGGCTCGAATTCCCGCACGTCATCGTGGCGGGGCTCGAGGAGGGCCTGCTGCCGCACGGCAACTCGCTCGATGACCCGGAGAAGCTTGAGGAGGAACGGCGGCTATTCTATGTGGCGATCACGCGCGCCCAACAGTCGGTCGTGCTGACGGCCGCGGCGTACCGGCGGCGTTTCGATGGCGCGCGTGGCGCTAGCGTGTCGCGCTTCATCCATGAAATCCCGGCGGAGTTGCTCGATCGCGACGACGATGCCGCCTTGCTGCGGCGGGCGGACTACTCGAACCAGGTGGCGCGCACGGCGCGCAATCCCAGCAGCAGCCCGCGCCGGCATGACGGCAGCAGCCGCGCGTATGTCGCCGCGGTGTTGCCGGAGGCGGCGCCGGCATGGGCGCAACGCGCGATGGGCCGCAAGGTCTACCACGAGAGCTTTGGCCGCGGCGTCGTGGTCGCGGCGGAGGGCGCGGGTGAGGACATCAAGTACACGGTGCGGTTCGGCGAGGGAACGAAGAAGGTGCTGGGACGGTTCTTGACGGGAGGGGGCGACGGCGATGAAGCCTGAGGACGTACGCGGCATCGCCGAGCTGGCGCGCCTGGAAGTAGCCGAAGCAGACCTCGAGCGCACCGCGCGTGAACTGTCCGCCGTGCTCGATTTTGCGGCGACGCTACGCGAACTTGACCTGTCGGGCTTCGAAGCCCTCGCCTTCGCGCCTCCCGAGGCGCCGTTACGCGAAGACGTTCTAGATCCACGACGCCTGACGAGTGCAATGGCCACCGCTGCCGCTGCGGAACACGAGGACGGGTATTTCATCGTGCCGCCGATCGTCGACAACGTTCAGCCGTGAGCGCCACTCGCTCTGAAGCCTGGCGTTGGTCCGCAACGCAAATAGCGGCGCGCGTGAGTCACGCGGGCGCCGTGGTGGCGGATGTCGTCGAATCGGGATTTGCGGGGCCGGGGGCCGCGTGGGAAGCCGAGGTGCATGCCGTTGTGCACGTTGACGCTGCGCGCCGCGCGGCGGACTCCGCCGTCCGCAAGGCTGGCCCGCTCGCGGGCGTGCCCGTGCTGGTGAAGGACAATCTGTGCACGCTGGATTACCCGACAACGTGCGGCTCGAAGATCCTCGCGGGCTACCGTCCGCCCTATGACGCCTCGGTCATCACGCGGCTACGTGAATCGGGCGCGGTCATCATCGGCAAAGGCAACATGGATGAATTCGCCATGGGGTCTTCGACCGAGTTCAGCGCCTATGGCCCGACACGCAACCCGTATGACTTGACGCGCGTCCCGGGCGGATCGAGCGGTGGCCCGGCTGCCGCGGTGGCGTATGGACTCTGCCCTGTGGCGTTGGGATCCGACACCGGCGGCTCCGTGCGCCAGCCCGCCGCGTTCTGCGGGGTGTTCGGCCTGAAGCCGACCTACGGCAGGCTATCGCGCTACGGCCTCGTGGCGTTCGGTTCCTCGCTCGACCAGGTCGGAGTGTTCGCGCGGCACGCGGGCGATGTGGCGCTGACCTACGCTGCCCTCGCCGGTCGTGATCCCTACGATGCCACGACGCGGCTCGGGGCGGCTCCCGATGTGTCGGACTGGGATGCGGGCGTTGCGGGCTTGCGCTTTGGCTGGCCGGCCAATCTGTGGGCTGCGGGGGTCGATGCGGAGATCGTTGCGGCGCTCGAGCGCACGGCGGGCGAGTTGGAAGCCGCCGGGGCCACGCGTGTGCCGTTGGAATTCATTCCGGGTGGGTACTCAGTGGCCACGTACTACCTTGTGGCGACCGCCGAGGCGAGTTCGAATCTGGCGCGCTTCGATGGCGTGCGCTATGGCTACCGGAGCGAGCGATCAGAAGACCTGCGCGCGCTGTACCTGAATTCACGCAGCGAAGGATTCGGCCCGGAGGTCAAGCGGCGCATCCTGCTCGGCACCTATGCGCTATCGGCCGGGTACTACGATGCCTATTACGGAACGGCGCAGCGGGCCAGGGCGCGCATCCGCCACGAGTACGCCACGTCCTTCGAGCGGTGCGACTTCCTGCTGATGCCGGCCTCGCCGACGCTGGCATTCAAGCTGGGCGAGAAGCTCGACGATCCGCTGGCGATGTACCTGAGCGACATCTTCACCATCGGCGCCAACCTCGCCGGCATTCCGGGAATCAGTTGCCCGGCCGGGCTCAGCTCCGATGGCCTCCCCATTGGGGTGCAGCTGCTCGGCAAGGATGATGCCGAGCCGGTGTTGTTGCGCGCGGCGCGCGCCATCGAGGTGCATGGCGACCGAGCCCGCATGGAGCGTGCCCACGAAAAGGAGTTCGCATGGCCTTCGAAGCGGTAATCGGACTCGAGTGCCACCTGCAGCTCAACACCGTGAGCAAGATGTTCTGCGGTTGCCCGGTGCAATTCGGCGGCGAGCCGAACACCGCCGTGTGCCCGGTTTGCCTCGGCCTGCCGGGTGCCCTGCCGCGCGCCAACCGCGCCGCGATCGACGCGGCGATCCGCCTGGGGCTGTCGCTCGGCTGCGAGATCCGGGCGGAAAGCGTGTTCGCGCGCAAGCACTACTTCTATCCGGACATGCCGAAAAATTTCCAGATCAGCCAGTACGACCGGCCGTTGTGCGAGGGCGGTGCGTTGCCGGTAATGGTGGGAGTTGAAGCGCGCACCTTCGCGCTGACGCGCATTCATGCCGAGGAAGACACCGGCAAGTCGTTCCATCCCGAACGCGTCCACGACCGCCGGCTGTCGCGCGTGGATTTCAATCGCGCCGGCGTGCCGCTGCTCGAGCTGGTGAGCGAGCCGGTGCTGCACACGCCGGAAGAGTGCGGCGCATTCCTCACGGCATTCCGCCGCCTGGTGCGCTGGCTTGGCATCTCGGACGGCGACATGGAAAAGGGCCAGCTGCGCTGTGATGCCAATGTCAGCCTGCGACCGGTCGGATCCACGATGCTGGGCACCAAGACCGAACTGAAGAACCTGAACTCGATCCGAGGTGTGGAGCGCGGCGTGGCCGCCGAGTGCCGGCGCCAGCAGGCGTTGCTCGAAGCCGGGGAACGCGTGACGCAGGCGACCCTGCTGTATGATGCGGACCACGACCACCTCGCGATCATGCGGAGCAAGGAGCACGCGCACGACTACCGCTATTTCCCCGAACCAGACCTGCCGGTGCTGCGTGTGGATGCCGCCTGGCGGGCGGACGCCGCAGCCCGCACGCCCGAGCTGCCGTGGGTGCGCACCGGGCGCGTGGCGCGCGAGTTCGCGCTGCCGGAGTACGCTGCCGCCGTGCTGACCGAAACGCGCGGAGTCGCGGACTACTACGAGGCATTGGCGCGCGGAGGCGACGCGAAGCTCGCGAGTAACTGGGTGATGAACGAAGTGCTGCGGGTCCTCAATGAGCGGGAGTGGGATATTGAGCAGTGGGCCGAACGCGTCCCTGCGGCCAGGCTGAAGGAATTCCTTGAGGCCGTCGGCTCGAAGCAGTTGCCAGGGCCCCTCGCCAAGCAGGTGTTCGCGTGGCTGCCGGATGAGCCGGGCACGCTCGCTGATGTGCTGGCGCGCCACGAGGTGCGTGTGCAGTCGTCGTCCGAAGAGTTGCGGCCGCTGGTGCGGGCGGTGATCGAGGAGAACGCGGGCCCCGTCGCGCAGTACCGCGCCGGGCGTGCGGTGACGTTGGGATTTCTCGTGGGCCAGGTGATGAAGAAGAGCGGGGGGCAGGCGGTGCCGCAGCGTGTGCAGGAATTGTTGCTCGAGGAATTGCAGGGGAACGCGTGAGTGAAGCTCCGTTGAACGACCCGCGTTGCATCGTCGTCGTGGGTTCGGGCGGGCGCGAGCACGCGCTGGCCCGCCGGCTCGCCGCGGACCCGGAGCCCGCCCGCGTGGTGGTGCTTCCGGGCAACGATGGCATCGCTCAATCGTTCGAGTGCGTGGGCCTCGCCGACCACGAGATCGGGACGATCGTCGAAGCATGTGTCGCCCTGAGTCCTGACCTGGTGGTCATTGGCCCTGAGTCGTTGCTGGCGGATGGGCTCGCAGACCAGCTGGGTGAACGCGGCATCGTCGTGTTGGGCCCAAGTGCGCAAGCCGCGCGGCTTGAGTCGAGCAAGTGGTTCGCCAAGGAGATCATGCGTGAGGCGGCTGTGCCGACGGCCGAGGCGCGCGTGTTCGAGGATGTGGACGCGGTCATCGCCGCACTCGATACGTTTGGTCCCCCGTGGGTGCTCAAGGCCGATGGGCTGGCCGGGGGCAAGGGCGTGCGGGTAACTAAGGAGCGCCCTGCCGCGATCCGCTTCGCGCGCGAGGTGTTGAGCGGAACGCGCTTCGCAGGGGCAGGGCGCAGGCTTGTGCTCGAGCGCTTCCTTGAAGGCGAGGAGGTGTCGGTGATGGCGGTGTGCGATGGGACGCGCGCGGTGTTGCTGCCGGCGGCGCGGGACTTCAAGCGTGCCTACGATGGCGACACGGGAAACAACACCGGCGGCATGGGTGCGATCGCGCCGGTACCGGGTTGGGGCGCCGCGGGGGATGCGCTGGTGCTTGAGCGTGTCGTTGAGCCCGTGCTGGCCGCACTCGCGCGCCGTGGCATCGCCTTCCGCGGCGTGCTGTATTGCGGATTGATGCTCACGTCACACGGCCCGATGGTGCTCGAGTTCAACGTGCGCTTCGGTGATCCGGAAACGCAAGTGATCCTGCCGCGCTTAGGCGCCTCCTTGTACGATCTGCTTCATGCGGCGGCGGTGGGCGAGCTGAGCGGCCAGACGGCCGTCATGCGCCCGGGTGCCACCGTGGCGGTCGCCATCGTGGACACGCGCTACCCGGCGCCGCACTCGGGTGAGGGACTGCTGGCGGGGACCGCCGCTGTCGATACGGGCGGGGAGACGTGGATGCTTTATGGCGGTGTGAAGCGCATCGAGGGTGGCTGGCACGTGCTCGGGGGCCGGGCGGCCTACGTGTGCGCGGAGGGCGCCACACTGGACGAAGCGCGCCGGCGGGCGTATGAGGGAACGGCAAGGTTGTCGGGAACAGGCTGGCGCTACCGCACGGATGTCGGCGCGCCGCGCCCGGTTCCCTTGAATCGATAGCGAACGCGAGGATCTAGTATGGCCGCAACGAAAGGTGCCCGCCCGCGGGTGGGGATCGTCATGGGAAGCGAGTCCGACCGCTCCATCATGGAGGAGGCCGGCAAGGTGCTGACCGATTTCGCCGTGCCGTTCGAGTTGGTGGTCTATTCGGCGCACCGCACCCCGGACGCGACGGCCCGGTGGGCGCGTGGCGCGCGCGCGCGCGGGCTCAAGGTGCTGATCGCGGGGGCAGGAGGTGCTGCGCATCTCGCCGGCGCCGTTGCCGCGCAATCGCGGCTGCCTGTGCTGGGCGTACCGCTGGCGAGTTCGCCGCTGGCCGGATTCGATGCTTTGCTGTCCACGGTCCAGATGCCTCCGGGTGTCCCTGTGGGCACGTTGTCGGTCGGGGTCTGGGGCGCCCGCAATGCGGCGTTCCTCGCCGTGCGTATACTGGCGCTGGGGGATACCCGCCTGGAACGCGCCCTCGAGGCGCGGGCGGTGGCGGCCCAGAAGCGGACGGGGAGGCGTTGATGCAAGTGTTGCGCGTGGATTCGGAGCACCCGGACGAGAAGGTCATGCTCGAAGCCGCGGAAGCCGTGCTGCGCGGCGGCGTGATCGCGTTCCCGACCGACACGCTCTACGGCCTCGGGTGTTCGCTGTTCGATGTCTCGGCTGTGGAAATGGTGGCGCGCCTCAAGCGTCGCGACCGTTCGCTCGCGGTGATCTCGCTGATCAGCGATCCCCGCCAGATTCACGGGCTTGCCTCCGATGTCTCGCCGGTCGCCCAACAGCTCGTGGAACAGTTCTGGCCCGGACCGCTGTCGCTGATCTTTCGCGCCGCGGCAATTGTTCCCGCGCGCGTGTGTGGTGTCGGCGGCACGATTGCGCTGCGCTGCCCGAACGACAAGCTGTGCCAGCGGCTGCTCGACTTCATCGGCGGTCCGGTCGTCTCGAGCAGCGCGAACCTGTCCGGCTTGCCCCCGGCGGAGACTGCCGAGGAGGTCTTGCAGATATTTGGCAACCAGCTGGACCTGGTCATCGATGGCGGCCCCCGGCGTGGGGGGGTGCCTTCGACGCTGGTGGATGTCAGCGGCCCGCGGCCCCGGCTGTTGCGCCGGGGTGTGCTCGATGTCACCGCCGTGCTGGGGGACTTCGAGGACGCTTCCGCCAGCGGTTGACGCGGCTCGCGGCGCTATCTATCCTCGCCCCGCATGGCCTCTCGTGACAGCGTTTTCAACGTGCTGCTGGTGTGCACCGGCAACACCTGCAGAAGTCCCATGGCGGCCGGGGCGTTGATGTTGGAGCTGGGGGCGGACAGGGATCGCGTCGAAGTCGTTTCGGCCGGTACCGGCGCTCTCGAAGGCCAACCCGCGACGGAGTTCTCCGTCGTGGTGGCGGCACGCGAGGGAGTCGATCTTTCGGGTCACCGCTCGCAACGGGTCACCCGAACAATGTTGCACAGGGCGGATCTCGTGCTGGGCATGGAGCCTTCTCACCGGGAGGCCGTCATCCATTTGGGTGCGCATCCCGCGCGGACGTTCGTGATCAGCGAATGGCCGGAATTGGATGCGGCGGCGTGGGTGGTGTCGGATCCGTTCGGCGGGTCGCTTGAAGCTTATGAAGAGTGCTGGCGCCGGATCCGGCGCCATGTACAACGGGTAACTCCGCGCGTGGCCGAGGCGGCGCGTTCGCGTTCTCTATAACCGCGTCGTCACGACCCGGTCGATCGAGGTAAAGCGATGGCAATCGCAAAGACCGAAAAAATCTGGATGAACGGGCGGTGGGTGGCGTGGGACGACGCGAAGGTCCACATCATGACCCACGCGATGCACTATGCTTCGGCGGTGTTCGAAGGCATTCGCGCCTATGAAACGCCGGCGGGACCGGCGGTCTTCCGACTGGGCGAGCACATCGAGCGCCTGATGTTCTCGGCGCGCGTCTACCGGATGGAAGTCCCCTACACCGCGAAGCAGCTCGAACAGGTCTGCTGCGAGACGGTCGCCACGAACCGGCTGGGGGACTGCTACATCCGCCCGCTGATCTATCGCGGCTACGAGAACATCGGCGTCAACCCGTTCGGCAACCCGATCGACGTGGCGATCGCCGCCTACCCGTGGGGGCAGTATCTTGGCGCGGATGCGCTGACCAAGGGCGTGGCGGTCAAGATCAGCACCTGGCAGCGCCCGGCCCCGAATACGCTGCCCGTCATGGCCAAGGCGTCGGCGAACTACATGAATTCGCAGCTCGCCAAGATGGAAGCCATCGTCGACGGTTATGCCGAGGCGATCTCACTGGATTCGAACGGCTTCGTCAGCGAAGGCAGCGGCCAGAACGTGTTCACGGTGATGAAGGGCGAGATCGTGACCCCGCAGCTGAACAACAGCATCCTCGCCGGCATCACGCGCTCCACGGTGATTACCCTGGCGCAAGATCTCGGCATTCCGGTGCGTGAGGCGACGCTACCGCGCGAGGCGCTGTACGCGGCTGACGAAATGTTCTTCAGCGGCACTGCCGTCGAGATTTCGCCCATCGGCTCGATCGATCGCATGAACATCGGCGATGGGATCAGGGGCCCGGTGACGCAGCGGATCCAGGAAGCGTTCTTCGAAGCGGTGCGCGGTAAGAACCCGAAGCATCACGATTGGTTGACGGCAGTCGGCAGTGCTGCCGGCGCCCCCGTTGCGGCGGCCGCGGCCGTCGCGGCATCGGCGCGACCGGTCTAGGGCTTAAGCCATGCGGGTGGCGATCGGCACTGATCACGCGGGCTTCGAACTCAAGGAGCGGCTCAAGGCGGCGCTCACCGAATGGGGTCACACGGTGGAGGACCACGGCACTTTCTCGACGGAGACCGTGGACTACCCGGATTTCTGCTTCCCCGCGGCCGAAAGCGTGGCGCGCGGCACGGCCGATCGCGGCATCGTGCTCGGTGGGAGCGGGATCGGTGAATCGATCGTGGCCAACAAGGTAGCGGGCGTGCGCGCGGCGCTGGTGACGAGCAATGAGACGGCGCGACTCACGCGGTTGCACAACGACTCGAACGTGATCGCGCTGGGCGGGCGCACGAACCCGGACCATGAGCAGGTGGTTCAGTGGCTTAAAGTGTGGCTCGAGACGCCATTCGAAGGCGGGCGGCACATCGCGCGCCTCGCCAAGATCACGGCCTACGAAGCGGTGCACGGTCGCGTGCGGGATTCGCGTGTCTGAGCTGAGCGAGCGCGACCCCGCGCTTTATGCCGCCCTGGTGGGCGAAGCCGAACGCCAGCGCGGCCACCTCGAGTTGATCGCCTCGGAGAACTTCGTCAGCGCCGCGGTGCTGGAAGCCACAGGCTCGGTGATGACGAACAAGTACGCCGAAGGGCTGCCGGGCAAGCGCTACTACAGCGGTTGCGAATTCGTGGATGTCGCCGAGCGGCTGGCCATCGAGCGCTCGCGGCAGTTGTTCGGCGCCGACCACGCCAACGTTCAACCGCACTCGGGCGCCTCCGCGAACCTCGGCGCCTATCTCGCGATCTCGAAGCCGGGGGACACCCTGCTCGGCATGAACCTCGCGCATGGTGGCCACCTCACGCATGGCCATCCGGTGTCAGTGAGCGGTCAGTTGTGGAAGGCGTTCCAGTATGGGGTGCGCCCCGAGGACGGACGCATCGACTACGACCAGGTCGCGGCACTGGCGCGCGAGCATCACCCGCGCATTATCATCGCGGGGGCGAGCGCCTACTCGCGAGTAATCGATTTCGAACGCTTCGGCGACATCGCCCGCGAAACCGGCGCCTCATTGCTCGTCGACATGGCGCACATCGCAGGACTCGTCGCCGCTGGATTGCACCCGAGCCCGGTGCCCCATGCCGACGTCGTCACCACCACCACGCACAAGACCCTGCGGGGCCCGCGCGGCGGCATGGTGCTGTGCCGCGCCGCCGAGGCTGAAAGAATCGACAAGTCGATGTTCCCCGGACTCCAGGGCGGCCCCCTGATGCACGTGATCGCCGCCAAGGCCGTGTGCTTCGGCGAGGCGCTCCGCCCCGAGTTCCGCGACTACCAGCAACGCATCGTCGACAACGCGCGCGCCCTCGCCGCCGCCCTCACCGGCCACGGCTTCGACTTAGTCTCCGGCGGCACCGACAATCACATGATGCTGCTCGACCTGCAGAAGCGCGCCCTCACCGGCAAAGTAGCCGAGCAGGCCCTCCAACGCGCCCGCATCACTGTCAACAAAAACGCCGTCCCCAACGACCCCCAAAAACCATGGGTCACAAGTGGCATCCGATTGGGCACGCCCGCCCTCACAACGAGGGGTTTCACCACGAAGGAGATGGCGCTCATAGCGGGCTGGATCGCAAGGATTCTGGACTCTCCAGAGGACCAAGTCATTGCCGCCAAGGTCGCCGAAGAGGTCCAAGATCTAGCCATGGCCTTCCCGCTCTTCGCGTGGGCGCCAGTCCGTACCTAGAAGGTTGCTCAAAACGCCCGCGTGCAAGGCGGCTGCGGCGCGACGAGTGAGACGTATCGCAGATACGTCGCAACGAGGAGCACCGCAGCCAACGCAGCAATCGGGTGTTTTCAGCGACCTCAGCTTCCCCGCCGCCGCAGCCATCCGGAGTTGCGCCGCGCCTGACCCCCCAACGCTTGCCATCCAGCGCCACGCGGGTTACTTCTAGCCCAACCAGCTTAGGCCCACGACTTCCGTAGAAGTAGAAGAGGAAAGCCATGACGGCTCGCACCACCCCCGATCGGGACGATCGCCTCACCGCGGAAGAGCTACGCATAGCGTGGCCGCTGCTGGCGGCGGAGGAGCGTGCAGCCAGCTTGCAGACCACTCCCCGCGACGAGGCGGAGGACGTGTTTCTCGCGGTGCCCGCCTCCGACCAGGCGGGGATCATTCTCGAGTTACCGCTCGAGGAGCGCCGGTCGTGGATGCGCCTGCTGCCCCCCGATGACGCGGCGGACGTGATCCAGGAGGCGCCGGGGGAGGAACGCGACGGTCTGCTGACACTGCTCGATGACCAGACGCGGCGGGAAGTGACCGCCCTGCTCGCCTACGCCGAGGATCGCGCCGGCGGCCTGATGAACCCGCGTTACGCGCGCCTGCGGCCCGACATCACGGTGGATGAGGCAATCAGTTACCTGCGGCGCCAGGCGCGCGATGTGCTCGAATCGATCTACTACGCCTACGCCATCGACGACGACCAGGTGCTTAAAGGTGTGGTGTCGTTCCGCGAGTTGTTCGCTGCGGACCCCGTGCTACGGGTGCGCGATGTCATGCAGACCGACATGATCGTCGCGCGTGAGGACCAGGACCAGGAAGTGCTGAGCCGGCTGTTCGACGAGCACAAGTTGATCGCGATTCCGGTCGTGGATGCCGGTGGGCGCATGAAGGGCATCGTCACGGTCGACGACATCGTCGATGTGGTGCGCGAGGAAACCACCGAGGACATCCAGAAGATCGGTGGTACCGAGGCGCTCGATGCGCCTTACCTTTCCATCGGGCTTCCCGCCATGATCCGCAAGCGCGTCGGCTGGCTGGCCGCGCTATTCATCAGCGAGATGCTGACCACCACCGCGATGAGCCGGTTCGAGTCGGAGATCTCGCGCGCTGTGGTGCTCGCGGTGTTCGTGCCGCTGATCATTTCAGGCGGAGGTAATTCCGGCTCCCAGGCGTCCACGCTGGTGATCCGCGCCATGGTGCTCGGCGAGGTGCGCCTGCGCGACTGGTGGCTGGTGATCCGGCGCGAGATGATCACCGGGTTGTCCATGGGATTGATCCTCGGCGCCATCGCCTTCAGCCGCGTTGAGTTGTGGCAGGTGCTGTTTCATTCCTATGGAGTGCACCACCTGCTGGTCGCCTCCACGATCGCGGGCAGCGTGATCGGCGTCGTGACCTGGGGGAGCCTTTCGGGGTCGATGTTGCCGTTCCTGCTGCGGCGGTTCGGCCTCGATCCGGCAACCGCTTCCGCGCCGTTCGTCGCCACGCTGGTGGACGTGACCGGTATCGTCATTTATTTCACGGTGGCAAGTGTCATCCTGCGCGGAACGCTGCTATAGCGCGGTCCGTCCTGCCGCGGTCTGCTGAAGGACCGCCGGCTTCACGAGGGAAGGAGAGATCATGACAGTAGACACACGCTCCGCGGCGCTGCGGATCGAACGCGCCGGTGCCACGCTGTCGCGGGTGCGCACCGAGGTCGGTCGCGCGGTGGTGGGCCAGCAGGCGATGATCGACCGGCTGCTCGTCGGCTTGCTCACGGGTGGCCACGTACTGCTCGAGGGCGTTCCCGGCCTGGCCAAGACGCTCGCGGTCAAGAGCCTGTCCGACTCGTTGTCGCTCAAGTTCCGCCGCATCCAGTTCACGCCGGACCTGCTGCCCGCCGATTTGACCGGCACCATGATCTACAACCCGCGCGAGGGCACGTTCAGCGCCAAGCGCGGTCCGGTGTTCTCGAACCTTGTGCTGGCCGATGAGATCAATCGCGCCCCGGCCAAAGTGCAGTCGGCGTTGCTCGAAGCGATGCAGGAGAAGCAGGTCACTTTGGGTGATGAGAGCCACAAACTCGAGGAGCCGTTCCTCGTGCTCGCCACCCAGAACCCGATCGAGCAGGAAGGCACGTATCCGCTACCGGAAGCGCAGAGCGACCGCTTCATGCTCAAGGTGAAGGTTGGCTACCCCGAGAAGGCCGAGGAGAAGGAGATCCTGCGTCGCGCGGGGTTGGCGACGCTGCCTTCATTGACGCCGCAGGCCACGAAGGAAGACGTGATGGAAGCGCGCGCCGCGCTCGGCGACATCTACGTGGACGAGAAAATCCAGGACTACGTGATCGACCTCGTCTCGGCGACGCGTGACCCGAAGGCCTATGGTCTTCAGCTCGAGTCGCTGATCACGTTCGGGGCGAGCCCGCGGGCGACGCTGTTCCTGGTGCGCGGCGCCCAGGCCATCGCCCTGATGGATGGGCGCGCCTATGTCGTGCCCGAGGATGTGCACCGCATCGCGCTCGACGTACTGCGTCATCGCATCCACGTGTCGTATGAAGCCGAAGCGGAAGGCATCGACGGCGAGGAGATCGCGCGCCGGCTGCTCGAGCAGGTGCGCGTTCCCTGATGCAGACGACGGACCTGCTGGGAAAGGTACGGCGGCTCGAGATCCGCAGCCGGCACCTCGTCGAAGACCTGTTCGCGGGTCGTTCGTCGAGCGTGTTCAAGGGCCGCGGCGTCGAGTTCGAGGAAGTGCGCCCGTATGTCCCCGGTGACGAGGTGCGCGACATCGACTGGAACGTCACCGCACGCCTGGGTGAACCCTATATCAAGCGGTTCGTCGAGGAGCGCGAGCTCACGGTGACGCTGGTGGTCGACGTGTCGCGTTCCATGCGCTTCGGCACCGCCGGCTCCGAGAAGCGCGAGCTCGCAGCGGAATTGGTCGCGGTGCTGGGTTTCGCGGCCATCAGCAACAATGACCGCGTGGGGCTGGTGCTCGCCAGCGATCGCATAGAGCATTACGTGCCACCCGCGCGCGGGCGGACGCACCTGCTGCGCATGCTGCGTGACGTGCTGGGGACGCAGCCGGAGGGCCGCGCCACGCGACTGGGCGAGGCCGCGCATTTCCTGGCGCGGGTGGCCAAGCGTCGCAGCCTCGTGTTCTGGATCTCGGATTTCGAAGCCGATGTCGACTCGCGCGACTGGCGCACGCTGGGCAAGCGTCATGAACTCACCGCACTGCTGTTGCGCGACCCGCGCGATGAAACGCTGCCCGCGGCGGGATGGGTCGAACTGGAAGATCTCGAGAGTGGCTCGCGGCGCCTCGTCAACACGTCCAACCGTTCGGTGCGTGAATCCTACGCGCGCGAAAGCGCGGAACGCCGAGCCAGACTCGCGGCGTCCCTGCGTGAGGCGCGTTGCCCTGTGCTGGAGATCCGTACCGACCGTTCCTACTTGCCCGTGCTGATCCAGTACTTTTCGGCGCGCGGCAGGCGCGGGGTCGCGTGACTCGAGTAGTCCGCATGAGGCTGGCGTTGGGGTTCGCGCTGCTGGGCGCGACGCTGGCGTTGGCGCCTGCGCGCGCGGCGGACCTCAATGTCGGCTCCAGTGTGTCCCCGGCATATGTGCACATCGGGGAGACCGCGAATCTTTCGGCGTTCGTGGAACTGCCGCCGGGGGCCCCGATGCAGCCGAAGTGGCTGCCCCCGGATTCCTCGATGGCGCTGACGTGGGGGCTGCTGCGTCCTTCGCGACGCCCGACGCGCACGGGCACCGGCGATACGTTGTTCATCGAGGCCACCGTGCAGGCGTTCCAGTTGGGCAATGTCGTGATTCCGGGGATGTCGTTCATTGACGCCTCGAAGCCGGGTTCCCCGCCCATGCGGTTGCCCGCCGTGCGGCTGACGGTGTTGCCCATGATCCCCGCCACCGACTCCGCGGCCGACTTGAAGCCGGTGCGCGGTCCCCTCAAGGCGCCGTGGTGGGAAGTCGTGCCGTGGGGCTGGGTGATCGCCATCGGACTGTTTGCGGGACTGCTCGCCTGGCTCGTGGTGTGGTTGCGCCGGCGCCCGTCCGCCTCGGTGACGGCCGTGGTGCCGTTCCTCGATCCCACTGAGGTTGCGCTCACGCGGCTCGCCGAGTTGCGCGCGCGCAATCTGCCCGACACGGGGCAATTCGGCGCGCATGCCTTCGAATTAACGGTCATCCTGCGGCGCTTCCTCGAGGCGACGGCAGTGCGACTGCGTCCTGGCTACACGACCTCCGACCTGACGCGGCGGCTGGAAGAAGCGTCCGTGCCCGCGGGCGAAGCGATGGTTCTCGTGAGCCTGCTGCGCGTATGGGATCGCGTGAAGTTCGGGCGCGCGCCGTTCACCATGGATGAGGCGCGCCGTTCGGAAGACGCGGTTGAGCAGTTCGTGCGGCGCCGCAAGCAGCTGGATGGGAAGGAGGCCGCCTGATGCGCTTCGAGGCGCCCGCGTTCCTGTTGCTGCTGCTGGTGGTGCCACTGCTGTTGTGGCGCGTGGGCAGCTCCTCCGCGCGCAGGCCCGCCGTGCTGTGGGGGCGCAACGCGCAGGGCTGGGGGCTGGGCGCGGGTTGGCTGCTGCGGCTGCTCGAGATCCTCCCGTGGCTTGCATTGGTCGCCGGCATCATCGCGTTGGCGCGGCCGCAGCAGGGCGTGCGGCTCAGCGAGACCGAGACGCGCGGCGTGGACATCGTGCTCGCCATCGATATCTCACCCAGCATGATGGCAGAGGACTTCCAGCCCGATAATCGCCTGGCTGTCGCCAAGAGCACTGCGCGCACGTTCATCGCGGGGCGTCCGCATGACCGGCTGGGGCTGGTGGGCTTCGCGGCGACGGCCTTCAACCAGTGCCCACTCACGCTTGATCATGAGGCATTGGTCGAGTTGCTCGATGGGCTTGATTTTGGGCTCGCCGAGGACGGCACGGCGATCGGCATGGGACTCGCGACGTCCGTAGCGAGCCTGCGCAGCAGCAAGACCCCGAGCAAGGTGGTCGTGCTGCTGACCGACGGTGAGAACAATCGTGGCGCCATCGATCCGCTGACCGGCGCCGACCTGGCGCGAGCCTACGGGGTGAAGGTGTACACGGTGCTGGTGGGCCGCGGCGGTGTCGTGCCGGTTCCGGTCGATGACCCGCTGCTCGGGCGGCGCACCGAAATGGTGCGCATGGATGTCGATGAGGGTACGCTGCGGGAAATCGCGAAGCGCACCGGTGGGCGGTTCTACCGCGCCACGGAGTCCGCGGCGCTGGCGGGGATCTACGCGCAGATCGACCGGTTGGAGCGCGCCCCAATCAAGGCGGTGACGTACCGTGAATTCTTCGATCTCGGTCCCATGCTGCTGGGGTTTGCCGTGTTGCTCATGGTGTTCTACTTATTGAGCCGCTCGACGTGGGGATTGACCTCGCCATGAACTTGCCCGTGAACATACAGCGCAGCGGACGCACTTGCCGGAGGCGCGCGTGGTGAGTTTTTCGGATCCGCGCTGGCTGGCTGCGCTGTGGGCGCTGCCGCTGGTGGTGCTGTCCGAGTGGTGGGCTGGCCGCCGGGTGCGCCGGCGCCTGGGGCTGCTGGTGGGTGAGCGCCCCGCGCACGCGCTGCTCGAGGGCCGCCTCGATCACGAGCGGTTGATCGGCGCCGCGCTGCGCATTCTCGCACTCGCGACCTTCATGATCGGGGCCGCCGGCCCCGAATGGGGACGCGAGGTCGTGCGCCGCGGCAGCACCGGTTCCGATGTGGTGTTGTTGATGGACGTCTCGGCGAGCATGGATACGCGGGACGTTCCCCCGAGCCGTATCGATGAAGCGCGCCGCGAGGCCCTGGCCGCACTCGACCGGCTCTCGGGCAGCCGCGTCGGCGTGGTGGCCTTCGCCGGGGATGCGGTACGGCTGTGTCCGTTGACGCTGGACGTGCCGGCGGCGCGGCTTGTCGTGGAGTCCATGTCGACGGGTTCTTTGAGCACACCGGGAACGGATCTCGCCAAGGGCTTGCGCATGGCGCTCAAAGTGATGCCACAAGGGCGGCGCGAGGAGCAGGCGATCGTGGTATGGACAGACGGTGAGGATCTCGAGGCGGGCGCCCGCACGGCAATCGACGAAGTCGCCACGACCGGGATCCGCGTATTCGCGGTGGGCGTCGGCACGCGCGAGGGTGATGTGGTCCCCCTACTCGATGGCGGGGGCCGCGTGACCGACGTGAAGCGCGACGAGAAGGGCAATGCCGTGCGCAGCCGGCTCGACGAGGGGCTGCTGCGCACCCTCGCGCAACGCACGCACGGGGCATTTTTCGCGGCGAATAGGCCGGGCGGCGAATTGGGCCGGCTACTGGGCGCGATCGACAACCTCGCGCGCAGCAGCCGCAAGCAGCGCCTGGTCGAGCGCCCCGTGCCGCGCTTCCCATGGTTCGCGCTGCTGGGTCTGCTGCTGCTGGCCGCCGATCGCGCGCGCCCCAAGCGCCGGCGCGAGCGATCAGGACCGGCGGTGCCGATGAGCGATGGGCGCAAGTCCGCGGCCGCGGTACTGCTGGTGCTGCTGCTGTTGTTGCCTGGCGCTGCGCGCGCGCAGTCGGCCTGGGCTCGCGGGGATCGCGCCTTCGCCAAGGGCCGCTTCGGCGCCGCGGAGTCCTTGTATGCGAAACGGCTCAAGCGTGGCGCCAATGACGAAGTGCGCGTCAATCGTGCCACGGCCGCGGGGCTCGCGGGGCGTGCCGCGGATGCCGAGCGCGAACTCGAGCTGCTCTCGAAGGCGCCAGGCCGCGCGGGCGAGGCCGCGCGCTACAATACCGGCACGCTGAAGGCGGAACGCCGCGCTGACGAGGATGCGCTGGCAGCACTGCGCCGCGCGCTCGAGGCGAACCCGAAGGACGCGGACGCGCGCTGGAATTACGAAGTCGTGGCCAAGCGCATCGACGAGCAACGCCGCAAGGACGAACAGAAGAAGCCCGACAACTCGGGCGGCGGTGGCAACGAGCCGCAGCCCTCACAGCCGAAGCAGCAGCCGCAGGGGCAACAGCCGCAGCCTGCTCCCAAGGCGCCAGCGCAGCAGGGACCGAACCCGCAGAACCAGAACGCGCAGGGTGGGGGCATGACGAAGGAGCAGGCGGACCGGTTGCTCAACGCCCTGCAAGACCTGTCACGCTCCGTGCAGCAGAAGCGCCAGACGGTGCGCGCGGCAGGCGAGCGCAAGGGCAAGGACTGGTGATGCGGCTCGCCCCGCGCGTGCAACGTGTCCTGATGGTGTTGGGCACATTCGCCGTGTGCTCCTACGCTCTCCCTGCGCCCGCGCACGCCGAGGTGACGCTGCAGGCCCAGCTGGATCGCTCGTCGATCCAATCGGGCGAGTCGGCGACCCTCGTCGTGAGTATCGATGGCGCGGATGGCCCGGTAGGCCAGCCCAACGTGACCTTGCCGGACGGTATCCAGACGCTGGGCACCAGCCGTTCGCAGAGTTTCTCGTGGATCAACGGCAAGAGCGCATCGCAGACGCAGATTCGCATCGAACTGGGAGCGGATCGCGCCGGCACCTTCGCCATCGGTCCCATCGCGGTGCGCGTGCGCTCGCAGGTCTACACGCGACCTCCCCTGACGCTCACCGTCGCGGCGGACCGTCCGCGCGTGGGGGGTGCTGCGCGCAGCGGCGCCGCGGCGATGATCGTGGACGTGTCGCCGTCGAATCCCTATGTCGGGCAGCCGGTGATCCTGCGCGTGCGGCTGGTGCAGCGCACGCCGCTCGCCGAGGACCCGCAGTACACGCCCCCTGCGACGCCTGGGTTTTGGGGCGAGAAGGCTTCGCAGCCGACGTCCTACTACGCGGACGAGAATGGCTCGCGCGTGCTGGTGACCGAAACCCGCACGCGGCTCTACCCGCTGGCGGCGGGCACGGCGCGCGTGGGGGAGGCCGTTGCCGTGCTGTCGCTGGCGGTGCCCGAGGGGAGTTCGGATCCGTTCGGCATCTTCGGCGGCGTGGCGCGGCGTGCCGTGCAGGTGCAGAGCCCGCCGGTCGACGTGCGTGTGCGCGCGCTGCCCGGTGGAGCACCTGAAGGTTTCGATGGCGCCGTGGGGCGGTTCACGGCAACCTGGCTCGGGGACCGGCAGGAGACCCCGAAGGATGTGCCGGTGACGGTCGTGCTGGACGTGCGCGGTGTGGGCAACCTGCCGCTGTTCCACACGCCAACGCTCACGAGTTCGGATGCCGAGGTGTTCTCCAGCACGGTGCAGGACAGCCTCGGCGCGCCGGGCTCCCTATCCCCGGGGCGGCGCCGCTTCATGTGGACGGTCCTGCCGCGCACGACGGGAACGCTGCAGCTCGCCGCACCTCCGTTGGTGTGGTTCGACGAAGTGAGTGGGCGCTACGTGGAAGGGGCGTTGCCGCCGATCGTCGTTCAGGTCACGCCACCGGTGGGTGGGCACGCGGGTGAGTCCGGTGGTTTCCCTCCGGTGTTCGCCGAACACCCATTGCAGGCGCAGGCCGGTCCGGTGTGGGCGTGGGGACTGGCCATCGCGGGAGCACTGCTGGGGTGGGTTCTGCGGCGTGTTCGCGCGCTGGGTGGCAAGGCGCAGCAGGCCGCAGCACCCGCGCCGTCGTGGGTCGAGGGCTTGCGGCATGCGCGCGGCCCCTCGTTCTGGGCGGCGGCGGGTCGCGCCTGTGAAACGCTTGCCGGCGAAGGCGTCGATGTCAGCACCTGGAAGACGGAGATCGACGCCGCGCGCTATGGCGGACAGGGCCACGACGAGGACCGCCTGCGCGGCGCCATGCTGCGGCGCGTCGAATTGAGCGTGCGCACCGCGACACAAACGAGCGCGATCGATTGGGCGCTCCCGGCCGGGGCAGCGGTGGTCGTACTCGCGCTGGTAGCGCTGAGCCTGGGGCTAGGTCGCGGCGACGCGTTCGCGGCGCGCAGCCTGCAGGCGGAAACGCAGGCGCGGCGCGGCGATGTCGATGGTGCTGCGAACCGTTGGACGGCATTGTGGAAGGACGGCGCGCGAGCGCCGGGACTTGCGGCTCGGCTGGCGTGGGGGGCAGCGCGAGGCGGTGACGTGGCGCGCGCTTCCGCCTGGGTGTTGCGGGGCGAACGGGGCGAACCGCGCGACGCCGCGCTGCGCTGGACGACGGGACAGGTGCGCGATGCGGGAGGCCTCGAGGGTTACTCCCCTGCGCGATTGCCGGTGCGGAATCTCGAATGGGGTCTGCTCGCGCTGGCCCTCGGGCTGGCGTCCGCGTGGGCCGGGAGGCGCGGCGCCATCGTGTTGCTCGCGCTGGCGGCCGTGATTTCGGTCGCCCCCTGGCTCGACCATGCGCGGGCCTCCAAGCAGCCGCGAGCGGTGGTGTCGCGTGCGGTGTCGCTCGGTGGGGCAGGCGTGGACCTTGCCCCTGGGCAGGTGGTGCGGGTCATCCGTCTCAATGGTGCCATGGCGCGTGTCGCGGCGGGCCCACAGGTCTTGGGCGATGTGCCCAGTGGGGCGCTGATCGTGGTTGAGGACAACCGATGAAGACGCTGGTGCTGTTGTTGAGTCTGTTGACGCCGATCGAGCAGGCCGATTCCACGTTGCAGCAAGCGATGCAGCAGCACCGCGTGCCCGCGCTGGAGCGCACGATGCGGACGGCTTCGGACATCGGCAAGCCGGTCGTGGTGTTCGGTGTCCTGCTCGCCATCGCGGTGTGCGATGTCGCGCAGGGGGTGCCGCTGGCGCGCGTGGCGCTGGTGAGTGCTGCGGTGGTCAACCTCGCGGTCGAAGTCATCAAACGCACGACCGACAGAACGCGGCCCGATGGCGAGCGCAAACGGTCGAATGCTTCGTTTCCCTCCAGCCATGCGGCCAACGCGTTCGCCCTGGCGGTGTTGTTCTGCAGGCGCTGGCCCAAGGGCTCGATCCTGTTCCTCGGGGGAGCCACGCTGGTGGCGGTGTCGCGCGTCTACCTTAACCGCCATTTCACCTCGGATGTGGTGGCAGGGGCCCTGCTGGGCGCGGGGCTAGCGCTGTGGGTGTCGCGGCAAATGCGGTGGCCGGCTGCGTCAGCACCCACGGCGGTGGCGCGCAAGTGAACCGGCGCAAGCCATCGCGGAAGTGATCGGGGTGCAAATGAATGTGGAGCGGCTCACGCGCATCTGCTAGCCTCCGTTGCGAGGAGGTATTCCCGTGCCGATGATCTCCGCGTTCGGCGCTGCGCAGCTCGACCCCTCGCTCTACATCCCCGAACTCAAAGTTCGGCGCAAGTTCGCTGTCCTCGATGAACTGGTTCGAATCGCTGCCCACGCCGGTGTGGTGCGTGAGCCCGAAGTGCTGTGTGCCTCGCTGAATGTGCGCGAGCGCCTGTTCGGCACCGGCATCGGCAAGGGCGTCGCGGTGCCGCACCTGCGATCGATCGCGGTCATCGAGCCGCGTCTCGTGATCGCGCGTTCACGTCGGGGCCTCGTCTGGGGCGCAGGCGACGGCGCCGCCGTGCACCTCGTCTTGCTCGTGCTCTCCCCGGCGGAGGCCGGCGAGGAGGCGCATCTCGAATTCGTCGCTCGTGTTGCTGCGCTTGGACGGTTGCAGCGTAACCGCACGCGGCTGATCGAGGCGCGCGAGTTTCCCGAACTGGCGGCGGTGTTCGGTGAAGGCGCGCCATGAGCAACCTCGGAGTCCTGCTGGAACTGCACGACGTCGATGTGCTGCGCGGGGAGATCGCCGATCCCCGCACGGTGTCGCGCTTGCGCAAGCTCGGCTTCACGTTTCCAGTTGCGGCGGATCTCGATGCGCTGCGGGAACGCCTCGTGGCGCAACTGGAACCGAGGTGGGCCACTCAATATGAGCGGCTCCAGGGCCGCTACGGCCGCGCGGTCACCGTGGTGCGGGGGCGTGCCTGCCAGGGATGCTTCATCACCCTGCCGACCCGTGCGGCGCCCTCGGACGGCCAGCCGCTGACGACCTGTGAGTCCTGCGGGCGAATTCTATACTGGCGCTGAGCGGGGGGCCGCGGCTGCGGCCAGGCCCCCCACAGACCCGGCTCCCCACAAGATTTGGGTGCTCGCCCGCGCCGTCGGCTATGCTGAACCTTGCACCGGGCAGGTTCTCCCGCACCGAGGAGGAGTCACACGTTGTTCATCCGGACATCACGCGCCAGCGGCTGGCTGTTGTTGTGCGCACTGGCAGGCGGCACGGGCTGCACCGCGCTGCGCGAACTGCCTCGCAGTGAGTACGCGGCGCGCCCTGAACGCCAGCACGTCAAGATCGAGACGACCGAAGGCCTGCACTACGAATTCGACTACGTCCAGGTGGCGAACGATTCGCTGACCGGCTTCAAGGAACGCGACACCGAAGGACCCGTGAGCGAAGTGAGCACGCTGAGCATGCCGCTGGAAGATGTGCGCGCGCTGTCGACACGGCAGATCGACTGGTACAAAACGGGCCTCGCGGGCGGCGGCGCCGTGGCGGCGCTGGTTGCGGCGGTGGTCACGACCATTCACAAGAACAGCGGCAGCAACGATGGCGGCTTGTCAGGCGGCGGCAAGGGAGGGGTCCCTGGCGGCGGCAACTGAGCGCGGCTACTCGATGACGGCGCGTGTCCCGATGACCGCGACGCCCGCGCCGGCCGCATCGGCCACCAGGTCCACGGCGTCGAAGCCGCTGCTTCCGCTCATGTCCAGGAGTTCCTTGACGAGTCCCAGCGAGAGGCTGCCGTAGCCGGCGATGCGCGGACTGCGCGTGATGAGGCCGGCGGCCAGCCCCAGTGTCATGGCGAGCGAGGCGTGCTGCAGACGGTCCGCGCGCAGCAGGCCGACTTGCCAGCGGCGGACCGGCGGTAGCGGAAACGCGATTGCCGCGCGCGCGGTTGCGACGGAATCAGGTGCCGCGAATGGGGTCGCGGTCGCCACGGTTACGGCGGAGTCAGGGGCAGCGAGTGTAGTGGCAACCGGCGCGGCAGCCCGCGCGGGTGGTGAAGCGAGTACGCTGGCGATGATCAAGATGACGCACCCCCCCGTGGAACCCGAACGCATCATGCCCACATCCTCCGATCGATCGAACCTGAACCAGTGGCGGCACCGCCTGGATGCCGCACTCGAACGCCTGCGCGAGCGAGCCGGCCTCGTGCCGGTGGACCTGCTACGCGAGCGGGCGCGCGCGCGCGCCGAGCGGGTATTGCGCGATCATGCCTGGCCGCCCACGGTGCTGCCCGCGCTTAACCGCCTGCGCGAAGCCTCGTCGCCAGCATACCTCGTCGGTGGAAGCGTTCGCGATTGCCTTCTCGATCGCGCGGGCGATCCCACGCTGGATGTTTCCACCAGCCTGACGCCGCCCGAGGTGATGCGGCGGTTCGCGCGCGTGGAACCGATCGGGCTCCAGCACGGCACGGTGCTCGTCGTCGAGCCGGGGCTGCGCTTCGAGTGCACGACATTCCGCAGGGAGGGTGAGTACGCCGACGCCCGCCACCCTGACCATGTCGCCTTCACCCACGATCCGCTCGAAGACCTCGCGCGACGGGACTTTACCGTCAATGCCCTGGCGTTCGATCCCGTGGCGGGAACGCTGCTGGATCCGTTCGGCGGCGCACTCGACCTCGAGCGCGCCGTGTTGCGCGCGGTGGGCGCGGCGGCCGACCGGTTCCACGAGGATGCGTTGCGGCCGCTGCGCGCCGCGCGCTTCGCCTCGACGCTCGAGTTCGATCTCGATCCCGCGACCGAAGCAGCCCTGGGGAGCGTCACCGAACGGGCTCGGCTCGTGGCGATGGAGCGCGTGCGTGAGGAGTGGCTCAAGCTCATGGCGGCGGCCGCGCCCTCACGCGCCATCGAACTGCTCCGGCGCGCGGGCCTGCTTGCGCTGTGGATGCCCGAACTCGACGCCTGCGTGGGTGTCACGCAGAACCGCTACCACGCCTATGACGTGTACGAGCACAGCCTCAAGACCTGCGACGCGGCACCCCGCGATAAGCCGCGCGTGCGCTGGGCAGCGCTCCTGCACGACATCGGCAAGCCACCGACGAAGGTGATGCGCAACGGCGATGCCACGTTCTATGGCCACGAGGAAGTGGGCGCCGAACTGGCGGATCGACTGCTCGAACGATTCCGCTTCCCGAATGATGAGCGCGACGCAATCGTCCACCTCGTGCGGCAGCACATGTTCGATTACCGCGCCGAGTGGAGCGATGCCGCGATCCGTCGCTGGCTGCGGCGCGTGGGCATCGATGCGGTTGCCGATTTGTTCGACCTGCGCATCGCGGACGCCATGGGTAATGGAATTAAGATTTCGAGCCCACGGGCGCTCGACGAGCTGCATGAGCGCATCCAGCTGCAGCTGGCGCGTGAGGATGCGCTGAGCGTGCGCGACCTCAAGGTTGATGGACGTGACGTGATGGAGGCGCTGGGGCTGCCGCCGGGCCCGAGTGTGGGAGAGGTGCTCGAGGCGCTGCTCGAACGCGTCCTCGAAAACCCTGAACTCAACCAGCGCGAGCGGTTGTTGACGTTGATGCGTGAGCCTGTAGCGACGGGAAATGCTGGAGGCAACGAGACTTGACACCCTTTCGACAAGCCCCGTACTCTGCTTGCTTCGACATGTCCGCACCGACCCTTTCCATTCCTGACCAGGCGCACGCGCCGCTCCCGATCGCTGAAATCCAGAAGCCGGTACGCCGGGAACTGGAGCGCGTTCAAGAGTGCCTCCGTGAGTCCTTCCGCACACCGATTCCGATCCTGAATCAGGTGGGTGGTTATGTATTGGCGACGCGGGGCAAGAAGTTCCGCCCCACGCTGCTCCTGCTCGTGGCGCGGCTCAAGGGCGTGGTGAGCCCGGACGCGCTGATCGCCGCGACCGTGGTGGAAATGGTGCATGCGGCAGCACTCATCCACGACGACTCCGTCGACAAGAGCGACCTGCGCCGCGGGCGCCCGACGGTGAACGGTCTGTGGACGAACGAGATGGCGATCATCATGGGCGATTACCTGTACGCGCAGTCCATGGCGCTGCTGGTGAGGCACAAGCTGTACTCCGCGATGGATGTGCTGTCGCGCGTGGTCGCCGAGATGTCGTGCGGCGAAGCGCTGGAGTTCCAATACGCCTACGACCTGGATGTGACCCAGGAACAGTACGAGGAACTCATCCAGTACAAGACAGGATCACTCATTGGCGCGGCGACGGAAATGGGCGCCGACCTGACCGGCACGCCCGCGCAGCGGGAGCGCAGTCTGCACTACCGGCGTTTTGGCGATTTGATTGGCGTGGCGTTCCAGATCGTCGATGACCAGCTCGACTACCTGGGCAGTCCCAAGATCACGGGCAAGCCGGTGGGTTCGGATCTCGCCGAGGGCAAGGTGACGCTGCCGCTGATCGCGGCGCTGCGCCAGGCCACTGAAGCCGACCGCCGCGTGTTGAAGCGGCTCGCGCTGCGCAAGCGCTGGACGAAGGCCCAGTGGGTGCAGTTGCTCGAGTTGGTGGAGAAGTGCGGAGGGTTCGAATTCGCGCGGGGAAGAGCGCTCGAGCTTGCCGCCGAGGCCCGGCAGTTGGTGCTGGCGGATCCCGCCATGTCGCGGACATCGCGGACCAGTGCCGCGCTCTCGCCGTCGCTCAAGTCGGTGCGCCGCGCGCTGGACCAGGCGGTCGAGTATTCCGTGCAGCGTAATTCGTGACGGCGCCCAAAGTGACTGCCCCGCGTCGTAACCCGGCTCCCAAGGCGCCGGTTCCGCCCGACCCGCTCGCACTTCCCGAACCGTTGCGTGTCGCCGTTGAGGCCGCGCTTGCCAAGAAGGCCACGAACCCGCTGGTGCTCGATCTGCGCGAGTTGCAGGGCGTGTGTGATTACTTCGTGATCGTCTCGGGTTCGAGCGATGTGCAGGTGAAAGCGATCGCTGAGTCTGTCGAGGATCGCCTGCGCGAAATAGGTCAGCGCGCCTGGCACGTCGAGGGCCTCGAAGGACGCCGCTGGGTCCTGCTGGACTATGTCGAATTCGTCGTGCACGTCTTCCAGGAGAAGACGCGCGACTACTACATGCTGGATCGGTTGTGGGGAGATGCGAGGAGCGTGGAACTTGGTCTGGACGGAACTGACTGAGATCGTCGCCTTAGGCCTCAAGGGCGCCGGAATCTACACGGATGAACGGTTGGGCCGCCTCGAGTTGGCGATCCCGCGTGATGCGTCACACGGTGATTGGACGACGAACCTGTCCTTGCTGCTGTCGAAAGGGGTCGGTCGCGCGCCGCGCGCCATCGCCGAATCGCTACGCGACAGCATGCGGCTCGAGGGCACTTCGTTCGACCGCGTCGACGTTGCCGGCCCGGGGTTCCTGAACTTCCACTACCGCGATGAGACGATTGCCCGGTTGCCGGAGCGCATTGTCGCCGCGGGCTCAGGCTTCGGCGCCTCGGACCAGGGCCACGGCGAGTCGGTGCTGGTCGAGTACGTCAGCGCCAATCCCACCGGACCGCTCAACGTGGTCAGCGCGCGCGCGGCGGCCGTGGGAGCGGCTTTGGTGCGCCTGCTGAACGCCACGGGCTTCAAAGCCGAAGGCGAGTTCTACGTCAACGATGCCGGCAACCAGGTCGACCTGCTTGGCGAGTCCGTCGCCGCCCGCTTCGCCGAGGCGCACGGGATCGCGCGGGCGTTTCCCGAGAACGGTTATCGCGGCGAGTACCTGCGTGATGTCGCAGCAGCCTTGCCCGAGATGGCCGCACGGGCCCAGCTCGAGCTGCCTGCTGGGGCAGGTTGGTTCCGCGACCAGGCGCTGGCGTTGATGCTCGCCTGGCAACGCAAGGATCTTGGTGACTACGGTGCGGAATTCGCGCGTTGGTTCCTCGAGTCGACGCTGCACCAATCGGGCGCCGTGGCGGAGACGCTTAAGGCGCTGGAATCGCGCGGCGTGGTGTACCGCTCGGTGCACCCGGAGTCGGGTTACGAACGCGAAGCAGATGCGCCCGCGGCCGCCGAGGAATCGGCGGCGTTGTGGTTGCGTGCGTCGCAATTCGGCGACTCGCAGGATCGCGTGGTCGTGCGCAGCAACGGCGCGCCGACGTACTTGCTGCCGGATACCGCTTACCACCGGGACAAGCGCGCGCGCGGCTTCCGCAGGGCGATCAACTTGTGGGGGCCCGATCACCACGCCTACGTGAAGACATTGAGCGCCGCCCTCAAGGCGCTCGGGCTTCCGGACGACTTCCTCGAGGTGCTGATCGTGCAGCAGGTCAACCTGATGCGCAGCGGCAAGGCGCTCGACATGAGCAAGCGCATGGGCCAGTTCATCACCTTGCGCGAGTTGATGGACGATGTCGGCGCCGACAGCGCCAAGTTCTCGTTCCTGATGCGCTCCACCAGCGCGCACTTGGATTTCGACCTCGACCTGGTCAAGCAGCAGAACGATGAAAACCCCGCGTTTTACGTGCAGTACGCGCATGCGCGCATCGCCTCGGTGATCCGCTATGCGGCCGAGCGCGGGCTGGCGCCGGCGCACGCGGCGACGCTGCGTTACGCGGCGCCGGAAGAGCGCGCGCTGGTGCGCAAGCTGGCGGCATTCCCTGAAGTGGTTCGGGGTGCCGCGGACATGCGCGAGCCGCACCGTGTGCCCAACTACCTGATCGAGACCTCGGCCGAGTTCCACCGCTTCTACCACGCCTGCCGCGTCGTCTCGGATGACGTGGCGCAATCGCGGGACCGCTTGTTACTCGCCGAGGCTACGCGCGTAACCCTGGCGAATGGCCTCGCCTTGATGGGCGTTGCGGCCCCCGAGCGCATGGAACGCGAAACGGAGCCCGTGGCGTGACCGCGTCCCCGATTCTGGTCGTGGGTTCGGTGGCGCTCGATTCCATACGCACACCCTTCGGCGAAGCCATCGACGCGCTGGGCGGTTCGGCCTCGTATTTTTCGGTGTCGGCCAGCCAGTTCGCGCCGGTGCGGCTCGTGGCGGTGGTGGGCGAGGACTTCCCACCCGAATCACGCGCGCTGCTCGAGTCGCGAGGCATCGACCTGAGCGGACTCGAGACGGCGAAGGGACGCACCTTCCGCTGGCGCGGGGAGTATGCGGCCGAGCTGGGTCATGCGCACACGCTCGAAACGCAGTTGAATGTGTTCTCGACGTTCCATCCGCATCTCGACGACCAGCACCGGCGCACGCCGTACGTGTTCCTCGCGAACATCGATCCCGACCTGCAGCTCGAAGTGTTGCGCCAGATTCCGCGCCCGTTGCTGTCGCTGTCGGACACTATGAACTACTGGATCGCGCGCAAACCGGATCGCGTGCTCGAAGTGCTGCGCGAAGTGGACGTGGCCCTGCTGAACGAGGAAGAAGCGCGCGCGCTGGCGGGAGAAACGCAGCTCACGCGCGCGGCGGACCGTCTGCTCGACCAGGGCGCGCGGGCCGTCATCATCAAGAAGGGCGAGCACGGCGCCCTTTACCAGTCCCGTGAGGAACGCTTCATCACACCCGCCTTCCCGGTGGTGGACCTGACCGATCCGACCGGCGCCGGGGACTCGTTCGCCGGCGGCTTCATCGGCTGGCTGGCCCGCTGCGGGGCCCGCGACGGCAATGCCCTGCGGCAGGCGCTGGCGTGCGGCGCGACCATGGCCTCGCTGGCCATCGAGGGCTTCAGCCCACAGCGGCTGGCCGAGGCGAGCCCCGAGGACATCACCGCGCGCCTGACGACGCTCCACGGGATGATGCATTTCGACTTGCAGGACCCCTTCGCCGCGAAGGCCTGACGGCCTGCCGCATGGGGAGCTTGAGCACTTACCCGGCGCGCTTGTTCATGTGTTAGGGTTGACGATGCACGGATCATGCGACCTTGTATGCATTTGCATCTTAGGAGACACACCAATGGACGCCGCCCGCGCAGGTTGGATGAGCCAGGCCGAAGCCGCATTGATGAGCCTTCGCGACGTGGAAGGCGCGGTCATCCATGCCCAAGGTGACGAGATCCGCGAGATCCACATCGTCACCTCGTCGAACCGCCCCGCGAAGCAGATCGTGCGCGACGTCGAAACGCTGCTCGCTGCGCGCTTCCATCGTGTGATCAACCACAAGGTGGTCTCGATTGCCTTCACCGGGCATCCCGTCGGCGCTGCCGCGCCGGTTGCGCCCCCCGAACCAGCGCCCGCGCACGAGCAGGCGGCGGTCCCCGCGCCGGCTGCCACGGCGGCGCCTGCGGCCTCCCCCGAGCTCGCGGATACGCGCATCCGTTTCAGGGCCGCGAATGTATTCGTCAATGGGACGCGCGTGCAGGCGCAAGTGGACTTCCAGTGGAAGGGATTGCCGCGTTCGGGCACGGCCGCGGGACACGGCACGCGCGACGCGGGCCAGCGCCTCGTGGCGCAGGCGGTCCTCCAGGGCATCCAGGACTTCCTCGAGGAGGATCTCGCGTTGTCACTGGATGGCGTTGAATTGGCGCGCGTCGGGGGACGGGAGGTCGCCGTGGTCACCGTTCAGCTGGTGGCGCACCGTGAGCACAAGAGCCTTGTAGGATGTTGCACGGTGGAGCAGGATGTCCCCCAGGCGGTCGCTCTGGCGACTTTGGCTGCGGTCAACCGGGTCCTGGGAGGCCTGCCGACCCGCGAGCCCGTCGAATACGTTTTGCGACCGACATCGTTGTAGGAGGCTAGCGAAGCGGGATCACTAGGTAGCGAAGCGGACTCACCGAAACATCCGTTGTGTTCCGGAATCCCTCATGAAGGAGGTGGAGTTCGTGGATCTTATCCTGGTTCTCGTGAATTTCTTCGGTCAGGCCGGCTGGTAGTTTGCTTCAGTAGCATGAAATTTTAAGCCCCCGAAGGCGATGTCGGTTTCCTTTCCTCTCCCATGCCGCAAGGGAATGCGCCCGCAAAACACTCCGCAATCCTTGAAGATCACCCTCCGCGCCCCGAGGCGCTTCGCCCTGTACTACGCCAGCCTGAGCCTCGTGGCCTTAGGCCTGGTCGCGCAGGCGGTGCCCGGGCTGACCACTCCACCGTGGTTCACGGTGGGGCTCGTGTGGGCGCTGATGTTGGCCAGCGAATTGAGCCCCATCACGCTCCCGAGCGGCGGCTACGAAAGCGCGAGCGCGGTGTTCGACCTGCCCAGCCTCGTCATCCTGGGGCCCGCCTACACGGCATTGCTCGACGTTCTGAGTGCCGTGTTCGTGCAGGGACTGGTGCAACGCAAGCCCCCGCTCAAGATCGGCTTCAACATCGCGTGCTTCATCGTCACCGATTTTGCCGCGGGCTACGCTTTTCAGGCCGCCGGCGGCCACGTGGGGCAACTGAGGTTGCCGCAGGACGTCTTGCCGCTGCTCGCCAGCGGCGGCGTCTACTTCGCGCTCAACTCAAGCCTCGTCTCGACGGTGATTGGCTTCTCCGCGGGGCCAAGTCCCTGGCGCGTGTGGCAGCGTAATTTCCAGGCCGGGCTGCTGCATCACCTGTCATTTATCGCACTCGGCGCGCTGGTGGCGGTGACCTACTTCGGCGCGGGGCCGTGGGCCCTGGTGCTGTTCGCGATTCCGTTCCTCGTGGCGCGACAGGCGTTCCAGCTGTACATGGAGATCCGCTCCGACTTGAAGGACTTCGTGCGCGCGCTCACCGAGGTGTTGGACGAGATCGATCCTTATACGCGTCATCACTCGATGCGTGTCGCGGAATACAGCGTGCGCCTGGCGCGCGCGCTGCGGCTGCCGGAGCTCGATGTCGAGGAGGTCGAATACGCGGCGCTCGTGCATGACCTTGGCAAGATTGGACCTGAGCACCAGCGCATCGTGCAGACGCCGGGAGGGCTGTCCCCGGAAGAACAACGCACGCTGCGCGCACACCCGGCCGCCGGTGCGGCGATCGTGTCGAAGGTGCGGGCGCTGCGGCGCGCCGCTGAAATCGTGCGCAGCCACCACGAGCAACCCGATGGCCGTGGTTACCCCTACGGATTGCGCGGCGAGGATGTGCCGGTGGGGGCGAGGATCCTGAAAGTCTCGGACGCCTTTGACGCCATGACGTCGGACCGGCCGTACCGGCGCGCGCTGTCGTTGGGACAAGCGCTCAACGAGATCGAGCGCGGGGCCGGCTCGCAGTTCGATACCCGCGTCGTCGAGTGCCTCGTGCGTCTGCATCACGGAGGGCGTTTCCCGCTGCTCCCGAGCCCGAGCAGCGAGGATCTCCAACTACTCAAGGGACGCGCCTCGGGGGCGCACGCGTGACCCGCTACCGCGATGCCGGCGTGGACGTGGGTCGCGCGGATGCGGTGAAACGCGACGTGATTCGCGATGCGACTTCGACCTGGACGCCCGCGGTGCGGCGCTTGAGCGGTGGATTCGCCGGCGTGATGGAGTGGCCCGGTGGCGCGGGTGGCGCAAGCAGCGGGAGCGGAGCGCCGCTGCTGCTGGCGGCGACGATGGATGGCGTGGGAACAAAACTGCATCTCGCACTTGCGGCCAATCGAGTCGCTGACGCCTCGGCGGATCTTGTCTACCACGGTGCCAACGACCTGCTGGTCCACGGCGCGCGTCCGCTCGCCATGCTCGATTACGTGGCGCAGGCCCGGCTCGATCCGCAGGTGGTGCGCGAAGTCGTGCGCGGGCTGGCGGCCGCCTGCCGCGAGGTCGGAGCCGTGTTGCTCGGCGGTGAGACCGCCGAGATGCCAGATACGTATTTGGACGGGGTCGTCGATGTGGCGGGCTGCATGATCGGGTGGGTCGATCCTAAGGCGTTGCGCGATGGTTCGGCCGTGCAGCCGGGGGATGTCGTGCTCGGACTCGCGGCGGACGGATTGCACACGAACGGGTTTTCGCTTGCGCGGCGTGTGCTCAAGGATTCCGGATTGGCGCTCGACTCGCCGTTGCCCGGCGGCGCGGGCGTGAGCATTGGCGATGCTTTGTTGGCGCCGCACCGCTGGTATGGCGCTTCGTTGATCCCCGAGTTGTCGGAATCGCGTGTGCGCGCCATGGCGCACATCACCGGCGGCGGCATCGCCGGCAATCTCGTGCGCGTGCTCCCCGCCGGATGCCATGCGGTGATCAGCGGGGCCTGGCCGCGCCCGGCGGTCTACCGGTGGCTGTGCGAGGCCGGCGCGATTCCCGATGCTGACGCGCTCGAAGCGTTCAATCTCGGCATCGGCTTTATCGTCATCGCCGCGGCGGGCACCGAGCAGGCACTCACGACCGATCTCGAATCGCGCGGGGAGCGGGTGATCGGCTGTGGCGCCGTGATCGCGGGCGAGCGCGGCGTGACGTGGTCCGCGGGGTGACACAACGCTCCGCCGCGGGGCCACGCCTGGTCGCCCGCGCGGATGCGCCGGTGATGCGTGGGGTTGATGCTCGAGCCGATTGGCATGATCGGTCATGCCGCCCCACCGGTGGACGCCGCGCGGTGGCAACGGTGTTGCGCGGACGTCAACGGCGTGGGCGGATCCGGGGCCGCCTGCGCGCTGTGCTTCGCGCGTGTTCCCGCCACCGCAGTGCCTTTCCAGACACTGGCGCGTGGTTTGCGTTAGGGTTCCCACGGTGGCCCCGTTTGTTCTCCAACATGTAACCCCGGGCGCCGCGGCTGGCGCGCACGCCGTCGATTCATGCCGAATCTTCCCGTTCGGGCGGGTGCGGCGTGACGACCGGGGATCGACGTGAGCGCCGCGGCGCGGACGCTTTAAGGGACCAATGGGTGTGGGAGGGACGATGGAGCGGCGAGGTCTACTGGAGTGTGCGGTGGAAGCACGGGGACCCGAGATGCTCGGGGAATCCCCGCCGTGGCGCAGCATCCGAGATGCCCTGCCGAGCATCGCCATGAGCGAGCTGCCGGTGCTGGTGCTGGGCGAGACGGGCACCGGGAAGGAACTCATCGCGCGAGCGCTGCACCAGTTGAGCGCCCGCCGCGCCTTCAGCTTCGTCGCGCACAACTGCGGCGCGACGCCGGACACCCTGATCGAGAGCGAGTTGTTCGGCCACAGCCGGGGCTCGTTCACCGGCGCCGTCGCGGACCGTGAGGGTCTGTTCGATGCGGCAAATGGAGGCACGCTGTTCCTCGACGAAATCGGCGACGCCAGCCCGTTGCTGCAGATGAAGCTGTTGCGCGTACTGCAGGAGGGCGAGGCGCGCCGCGTCGGCGAGACGCGGGTACGGAGGATGGATGTGCGCATCGTCTCGGCAACGCACCGGCCGCTCGATGAAGGGGTCGAGCAATCGTCGTTTCGCGCCGATTTGTTTTACCGCCTGAATGCCGTGCGCATCATGCTGCCGTCTTTGCGGGAGCGTGGCAGCGATGTGCTGTTGCTGGCGCGCCACTTCCTGTCGCTGGCCGCCGAGCGAATGGGTTGCGAGACGCCACGATTAGATGCCGAGCTCGAGGAGTTCGTGCTGCACTACCCATGGCCGGGTAATGTGCGGGAGCTGGCCAATGCGTGCACCTACGCGGTGCGTGTGGCCGGCGCGCGGGGCGAGGTGGCGTGGGAGCATTGGCCGCGCCCGACGCTGCGCATCGACACGACGCAGGCCGCCGGGCTGCACGCCGAGACGCGCGCCCTGGAAGAGCGTCGGCTCGTCGAGACGCTCGAGCGCGTTCACTGGAACAAGTCGCGCGCCGCCCGTGCGTTGGGGCTGTCGCGCCAGGGCCTGCTCAAGAAACTCAGGCGCTACGGGCTGGGCCCGGGGCCCGATGACGTCCTCGGTGCCACCGCGGCGGCCGCGGTGCTTGACGCTCCCGCGGCCCCTGCGTAGATTGCAGCGCCAGCCGGGCGAGGGTGCGCCGCATGAGGCGTCACGAGGACATCCTGCTCACGCAACGTCCGGCCTGATGTATCGCGCGGCGCTCGACGCCTCAAGCGCCGCGCTCCTGCACCCCTGGCGTTCAAGGAGGCGGCTGTGGCGAGAAAGACGCTGGGTGTAGCGCTCGTCGGAGTCGGCGCGGCGGCCCAGATCAACCACATCCCGGTGCTTAAGCGCACCGAAGGCGTGGAGTTGCTGGCGCTGGTCGACCGCGACGCCGAAAAGGCCGCGCAGGTGGCGCAGAAGTTCGGCATCCCGCACAGCTTCGGGCGCATCGAGCAGATGCTCGAGCGCGACGACATCGATGCCGTGGACCTGTGCACGCCGAATTACCTGCACGCCCCGATGGCGATCGCTTCGCTGGAATCGGGCAAGCACGTTTTGTGCGAACGGCCGTTCGCGCGCAACGGCGATGAGGCGGCGGCGATGGCCAAGGCGGCGAAGAAGGCCGACCGTGTCCTGATGTCCGCGCTGCAGCACCGCTTCCGCGCCGACGCCCAGTTGCTTCGCACCTTCGTCGCCAAGGGCGAGCTGGGAGAGATCCACTACGCCAAAGCCGGTTGGCTGCGGCGACGCACCGACTGGGACTCCGACGAATGGCGCCGCCAGAAGCGCGAATCCGGCGGTGGCGTGGTGTTGGATCTCGGGTTCCAGATGCTCGATCTGTCTCTGTGGACGCTGGGTGGCCCGGCGGTCAAGTCGGTGACGGCGAGTGTGCATCGTTCCAAGAAGGGCGAGGTCGAGGATAGTGCTACCGCGTTCGTGCGCCTCGAGACGGGCGCCACGCTGACTCTCGAGTTGACGTGGGGTCTGCTGATGGAGAAGGACTTCGCCTACCTCAACCTGTTCGGCACGGGGGGTGCGGCGTTGCTCAACCCGTTCCGCCTGCACAAGGGCATGCACGGCACGCTCGTCAATGTCACCCCCGACCTCGATAACGCGCGCAACCAGTACAAGCAGTCGATGGAGGCGCAGATCCTCCACTTCGTCGAGGCGCTGCGCAAGGGCAGCAAGCCAATGGGCTTGCCGGATGAGATCGTGCCCGTGATGGATACGCTCGACGCGATTTACCGCTCTGCCGAACTCGGCAAAGAGGTCAAACTCGCTTAAGCGGTGGGGGCATCTCCCGGCGCTGGCGTCCGGCGCTTTGTTGGGGGTGGCCTTCTTCCCGGCGCCGCTGGGTTTCGTGGCTTGGTTCGCGCTCATCCCGCTGTTGATCGAGCTCGACCGGCGCATCAGCGCCGGCGATCGCGCTCGCGTGCTGTTCCGCACCGGCTATGTTTACGGCCTCGCGTTCTACCTGACGGGCATGCACTGGATCGCCCTGCTCTCGAATGTCGCGATGACGACACCGTGGCTCAAGTACCCGGCGTGGCTGCTGGCGGGCGGCTATCTCGCGTTGTTCGCCGGGCTCACCACGGTGGTTGCGGGCGTCATCGTGAGGCGGCTGCGGTTGTCGCTGGCGATCGTCTTCCCGGTGGTCGCGCTTGCGGTCGAGGCAGTGCGCGCTTCGGGTGAGATGGGTTTCCCGTGGTTCCAGCCGGGCTACACGCAGCACGCCTACTTGCCGCTCATCCAAATGGCCGCTCTCGGCAGCGTCTCACTCGTGACGCTGTGGATCTACGCGCTCAATGTGTGCGGCTGGCTGGCGTGGCGTTCACGCCGTCCCGTGCGCTGGATCGCCGTGGCGCTCTTGTTGGCGTGTCCCTGGGTGCTCGGCGGCATCACGGTGTGGCGCGCGCCGGTGGCTACCGGGCCCGCCGTTGGGCTCGTCCAGGGTTGCATCCCGGGGGAGATCAAGTGGGCGGGGGGGCATGAGCAGGAAATCTTGAACACCTTCCTCGATCTGTCCACCCAGGCCGCGGCGGATTCCCGGCACCCCGGCATCATCATCTGGCCCGAGACCGCGACCGGCAGTTACCTGCGCAAGCAACTCGACCAGCTGCTGGCCGTGACGGAGTTCGCAGGGATGCACAAGGTGGACATCTTCTCGGGCACACCGGACTACATGCTCGATAGCACAGGCCAGCCGCGCTACTACAACGCGGGCGCGCTGTTCCGGGCCGAGGGTCCCTACGATTCGATCTATGCGAAGCGACATCTTGTCCCCTTCGGGGAGCGGATTCCGTTCCAACGCATCATCCCCACTCTCGGCAAGCTACAGTTCGGGCAGGCGGAATGGACTCCCGGCACTTCGCCCGTCCTGTTTCCGGGCGGTGGCGGCCGTTTTGGTTGTCTCGTGTGTTTCGAGTCGATCTTCCCCGAGCTGGCGCGCGAGGACGTGCGGCACGGCGCCACCTGGCTCGTCAACATCACGAACGATGAATGGTTTGGATTGGGCGCGGCACTTTACCAGCACGCGGCGATGGCGGTGTTCCGCGCCGTCGAGAATCGCGTCCCGATTGCGCGTTGCGCCAACACCGGCCTCACCCAGATGATCGATCCCTATGGCCGCATCACCGCGCAAGCGCCGGTGTGGAAGCCGGCGTTCATCGTGGCGCGGTTGGCCGCGCCGGGGAAGCAGACGCTCTATGGCGCGCTGGGTGACTGGCCGAGTGTGCTGGCGCTGCTGGCCACGTTCATCGCGTTCGCGGGGTCGCTCGCGCGTGTTTTGACAGGACGGCGGCGCGCTGAATAACATGCGCGCCTTCGGTCGCGCTTTGTCTGCCGCCGGCCACGAACATTCCCGCACCACCTGAATCCGGATAGGGCATGAGCTACCGCGTTGCCGTTCTCGGTGCCACTGGTCTCGTTGGGCGAACCATGCTCGAACTGCTGGAGGCGCGCGGGTTCCCCGTGAGTGATGCCGTGCTGCTCGCCAGCGAGCGGTCCGCCTCGCGCGAGTTGCCGTTCCGCGGCCGTTCCATCGCGGTGCGCGCCGTCAGCAGCGAGGGATTCAAGGGGGTCGACGTCGCGTTGTTCGCCAGCGCCAACGCCGTGAGCCAGGAGTGGGCCGGGGCAGCACAGGCCGCGGGCGCGCTGGTGGTCGACAACAGCAGCGCGTTCCGTTACGTCGATGAAGTGCCGTTGGTCGTGCCCGAGGTCAACGGCGAACTGCTGGATGCCCGCCCGACGCTGGTCGCCAACCCGAATTGTTCCACCATCGCCATCGTCATGGCGTTGGCACCGTTGGCGCGGGAGATCGGGATCGAGCGCGTCGTCGTCTCGACCTACCAGTCGGTCTCGGGTGCCGGATCGCAGGCCGTCGAAGAACTCGAGGCCGGCATTCGCGCCGGGCTCGAAGGGCCGCCCCCGCCGCGCGCGGGAGGGTTGCCGCCGTTCGCTTTCAACGTGGTGCCGCAGATCGATCGCTTCGAGGCGAACGGCTACTCGCGCGAGGAGATGAAAGTGATCTGGGAGACGCGCAAGATCCTGGGCCTGCCCGGGCTGCCGGTCACGGCCACCGCGGTGCGCGTGCCGGTGCGCATCGGCCACGCCGCCGCCATCAACGTCACGTTCCGGCGGGCGACCACGCCAGAAGAAGCTCGTGCGCTGTGGGCGAAGACGCCCGGCGTCATTGTGGTGGACGATCCCGCGCAGGGCCGCTACCCGACGCCGCTCGAAGCTGCGGGCCGCGATGAAGTGCTGGTGGGCCGCGCGCGTCACGACATTTCGCAGCAACATGGGCTCGACTTCTTCGTGGCCTCTGATAACTTGCGCAAGGGTGCCGCACTCAACGCGGTCCAGATCGCCGAACGCCTCATGGGTGGTCCGAGGGCGAACCGCTCGTGAACTTAAGGCCGGAGCCACGTCCGCCGCGGGCGGCCGGCCCGGTGCTGCTCGGCGCACTCGTCGCAGCGCTCGTGGCGGGCCGATTCGAGACGGCCCTCGGCTGCGTGCTGCTCGCGGTGCTGACGGCGGCGTGGGCGGGAGCGCGCATGATTACCACGCGGGACGCGAAGCTGTTGGGCCTCGGGGCAACCGTCGCCATTGTGTTGAATGTCTGGCTCGTGCGGGGCGCGCCGTTGTTGCCCCTGCCTGGGGGTTGGGCGGGCTCGTGGGAAGGATTGCGCGCGGGTCTCCTGCTGTCGCTGCGGCTGGCGGGCGCCGGCATCGCCCTGCATGGCCTGCGCTCCGCGTGGCCGGGGGAGCGGGCCGCGGACGAACTCGCGGCGCGCGCGGGATTCCTCGAACGCCTCCGCGTGCCGGTGCGCTCGGCACGTGCCGTCGCAGGGCTGGCGCTGCGCTTTGCTCCGTTGGTCGCCGCCGAGGCCCAGCGCATCGCCGCGTTGCAAGACCACCGCGCAGGCACACGTCCCCCATCGCGGCGGCAGTGGCTGGTGCGGCGCCGCGCGTTGGTGGTGCCGTTGCTGGTGTGCACGCTCGAGCGGGCCGAACGCGTCGCACTGGGGCTCGAAGCGAGGCACTATCGCGTGCGCCCGGTGCCCCACGTCGCGCGGCCGCTGGGCGCCGAATTGTTCGCGCTCGCGTTGATTGCCACCTCGGTTCTCTGGCGTGCGTGAATGCGAACATTCCGGCTACTCATAGGGTACGATGGCACTGCCTTCCACGGCTGGCAGGTCCAACCTGGTCTGCGCACCGTGCAGGGCGTGCTGGAGGAAGCGGTGCACGGCATCCTGAATGGCGAGACGCCACGCGTGTCGGGAGCGGGACGGACCGATGTCGGAGTGCATGCGAGAGGGCAGGTCGCTTCATTCCAGGCCGTGTTGAACGTGCCGGGCCACGCGCTGGCCCCGCTGCTCAATCGCCGCCTGCCGCGGGATGTGCGCGTCCGCTCCGCCACCGAGGCAGCACCGCCGTTTCACGCGCGGCATTACGCGCGCGGCAGGCGCTACGCCTACCGGGTGCTCGAGACGGACGATGTGCTGCTGGAGCGCTTCGCCTGGAACATCCGCCGCGTTCCCGATTGGGAGAAGGTGCAGCAGGCGACGCGCGTGCTCGAAGGTGAGCAGGACTTCAGCGCCGTCGCAGCGGCGGGGAGCGCCGTCGGTTCGAATAACTGCAAGGTGCGTCGCGCGCGCTGGAGACTGCAGCGGGGCGGGGCGAGGCTGGACATCGTGTCCGACCATTTCCTGTATCACATGGTGCGCAACGTGGTGAGCACCGTGTTGCGGGCCTCGCGCGACAGCGATCCCGCTGCCACGATGCGTGACATCCTTGCCTCACGAAACCGCGCGCGCGCCGCGGGAACCGCGCCCGCGCATGGACTTTGCCTTGAAGCGGTCCACTACCCGGTGGAGGACGTGTCATGAATCGCAGGGGTTTGAATGTCGCGGTCATCGCGCTGGTTGCGGCACTTAGTCTTGGGCAGGTCCCCATCGTCGGGGCAGCACCCGCGCGCGGCGCCGGCGCGCCGGCCCGGCGCCCCGGTTCCGGCGACCTGCCGGCCTCGCGGCGCAGCGCTATTGTCACCGCGGCGCAGCGGGTCAGCCCCGCAGTGGTGTCGGTGAGCGTGGTGACGACGCGATTGGTCCGCACGGATCCTTTCGGCGGCCTGCTGCATGACGAGTTCTTCGAGCGGTTCTATCCACCGTCGATGGTTCGCGAAAAGGTGCCGGGACTTGGGTCAGGCGTCATCGTCGACCCGAAGGGGCTGATCCTCACCAACGAGCATGTGGTGCGGGATGCCGAGCAGATCACCGTGACATTGCCCGGAGGCAGGCAGTTGCCGGGTAAGTTGCTGGGGTCCAGCGGCGCTTGCGATCTCGCGGTGATCAAGGTGGAGGGCGGAGCGTTGCCTGCCGCCATGCTCGGCAATAGCGATGGATTGGTCGTCGGGGAGTGGGCGATCGCCATCGGCAATCCGTTCGGCTACCTGCTCGATGACACACAGCCAACCGTGACCGCGGGGGTGGTCAGTGCCACGCGCCGGGACATCAAGTCGGAAGCCACGGGCAATGGCGTCTACAAGGACATGATCCAGACCGACGCCGCGATCAATCCCGGCAACAGCGGCGGCCCGTTGGTGAACGCCGATGGCGAAGTGGTCGGCATCAACACCTTCATCTTCACGCAGGGCGGCGGCTCGCTGGGGATCGGTTTCGCGATTCCCATTAATCGCGCGCGGCGCATTCTCGATGAGATCAACCGCTTCGGCCGAGTGCGCACTGCATGGCCCGGCATGCAGGTGCAGGCGGTCACGCCCTACCTGGCGCAGCGCCTCGGCTACACCGAAGCGCGCGGTCTGCTGGTGACGCGCGTGGACGTGGGCGGCCCTGCGGCGGCGGGTGGATTGTTGGTCGGCGATCGCATCATGAAGGTGAATGGCGTGGAGGTGCGTTCGGTCGACGACGCGCAGCGCGCGATCTACGGCGCGGCGGTCGGCGACAAACTCGAGCTCGGTTTCGAGCGCGAGGGGAAACCGCGCGCGGTATTCTTGACCTTGCGCGAGGCGCCGGCCGAGGGCCAACCATGATCCCGCGCTACTGTGGGCCCCGGATGTCCGTGGTGTGGGATGACGGGCATCGCCTGGAACTGTGGCTGCGTGTCGAAGTGGCGGTGACCGAGGCGCGCGAACCGGACGCGGTCCCGGCCGGCACTGCGGCGCGCATTCGAGGGACGGCGCGCATTAATGCGGCGCGCATGGAGGCGATCGAGGCGGACGTGCGGCATGACGTGATCGCGTTCCTCAGCATGATCGCCGAAACCGCCGGGGACGATGCCCGGCACCTGCACGCGGGGATGACCTCCTCGGACCTCGTCGACACGGCACTCGCCCTGCAACTCGTCGAGGCGGGCGGATTGTTGCGCGGCAGCCTGGGCGCATTGCAGCGCTCGGCATGGGCGTTGGCGCAGCGTCACCGGCATGTGCCGCAGGTGGGCAGGACGCATGGCATGCACGCGGAACCCATCACGTTCGGGTTGAAGGCGCTGGGGTGGAGCGAGGCGCTGGGCCGCGACCGCGAACGCGTCGGCATTGCCTTGGACGCGATCGCCGTGGGCAAGATTTCGGGCGCGGTGGGAACCTTCGCGCACCTTGGGCCTGAGATCGAGGCGCGCGCACTGGGGGCGCTGGGGTTGCGGGCCGAGCCGGTGGCAACTCAAGTGGTGCCGCGCGACCGGCACGCCGCGCTGCTTGCTTCGATGGCCGTGGCGGCCGGCACGCTCGAACGCATCGCGGTCGAGATCCGTCACCTGCAGCGGTCCGAAGTGCGCGAGGCCGCGGAACCGTTCGAGCGGCTCCAGAAGGGCTCCTCGGCGATGCCGCACAAGCGCAATCCCGTGCGGTGCGAGCGCATCAGCGGGCTTGCGCGGCTCGTGCGCTCGCACGCGCAGGCGGGATTCGAGAACGAAGCCCTGTGGCACGAGCGCGATATCAGTCACTCCTCGGTCGAGCGCGTGATCCTGCCGGATGCTTTCCTGCTGTTGGACTTCATGGCCACCGAATTGCGCGAGGTGCTCGATGGACTGGTGGTCGATGCGGCGCAGATGCGCCGCAACCTGGACGCCGGCGGCGGGTTGGTGCACTCGCAGCGCGTCTTGTTGGCGCTGACCGCGGCAGGCATGGCGCGTGACCTGGCCTACCGCATCGTGCAGGAACACGCGCTTGCGGCGCTCGAGGGTGCGAGTGAATTTCGCGCCGGCCTTGAAGCTGATGCGCGCGTGAGCGAGCGGTTGGCCGCCGCCGCTCTGGCCGCGTGTTTCGATCTCGAGCCGACATTGCGTCATGTCGATGCGCTGTTCGCGCGCGCGACGGAGCCCGTGGCGTGAAGCCGCTCCTCCGCGCCGAAGCCGCGTGGACTGCGGCGGAATTGCGGGATGCCGAGGCCGTGTCGCGCCGGTTGCGCGCTCGCGGGGTGCGGCTGGATGCGGGGGAAGTGCGGCTGCTGAACTCATTGCTTGGGCGGGAGCCGCTGTGGCCCGAGGCCGTGCTGTTCGGGATCCTGTGGAGCGAGCACTGCTCCTACAAGTCCACGCGCGCCCTGCTCAAGCGTCTGCCGACGCGCGCGCCGCAGGTGGTGCTGGGGCCGGGTGAGGATGCCGGTGTCGTCTCGCTGCCTTCGCCGTGCGAGGACATCGTGCTGGTGATGGGCCATGAGAGCCACAATCACCCGAGCCAGGTGTTGCCGGTGGAGGGTGCCGCGACGGGCGTCGGCGGCATCGTGCGCGATGTCGCATGCATGGGGGCCGAGGTGATCGGTGTGATGGATGCGTTGCGCTTCGGCGATCCGCGCTCCGGCGTGGCCGTGCGTGATGTCGTGCGTGGGGTGGTGCAGGGGGTGGCATCCTACGCCAACGCGCTCGGGGTGCCGAACCTGGGTGGCGACACGGTGTTCGATGCGGCGTTCAATCGCAATTGCCTCGTGAATGTCTGCGCGGTGGGGCTGGCGCCCGCGAGCGGTGTGCTGCGCAGTCGCGTGCCTGACGGACCCGGGCCCTGGGTGTTCGTGCTGGTCGGCAAGCCGACGGATGAGAGCGGCTTCGGGGGCGCGGCGTTCGCGTCCGAAGCGCTGAGTCACGCCGACGACCGCGGCGCCGTGCAGCTGCCGGATCCTTTCCTCAAACGCATCCTGCTGGTGGCGGGACAGGAAGTGTTCGCACGGATTCGCGCACGGAACATTCCCGCCGGCTTGAAGGACCTGGGCGCCGGCGGCGTGGCGTGCGCCACCAGCGAACTCGCGGCAGCCGGTGGACGGGGCGCGCGCATCACGCTGGATCACCTGCACCGCGTGCCGCGGACGCTGCCGCCGGAAGTGCTGTTGTGCTCCGAGACGCAGGAACGTTTCTGCTGGGTGATCCCGGCCAGTTTCGCGGACGAGTTGTGCGATCTTTACAACCGCGAGTTCGCGTTGGGCGACATCGTGCCTCACGCTGCGGCGCGGGTCATCGGCGTGGCAACGGATGACGGGCAGTTCACCGTGACGTGGCAGGGCGAGACCGTGATCGATTGCCCCGTCGAAGCGATCACCTTAGGGACCGCGGTGTCGCGACCGGCTGCCGTTCGCGGGCGCGCCGTGACGGCGTGCGATGCCACCGGGACCTCGTTGCAGGACGCACTCCCGCGCCTGCTCGGCAGCTTCGCCGGAGCCTCGCGGGAATACCTGTTCCGTCACTACGACAGCGAAGTCCAGGGGCGCACGTGGCTGCGTCCGGGTGAAGCCGACGCGGTGGTGCTGCGAACGCATCCGCAGCGTGACGCGGGTCTCGCGTTTGCGGTGGGCGGCAATGCGGCGTGGTGCGACGCCGATCCTGAATTGGGCGCGATGCACGCCGTCGCGGAGGCCTCGCGCAAAGTGGCGATCGCGGGAGGCGTGCCGTGGGCGCTCACCGATTGCCTCAACTTCGGCGATGCCGAAGATCCCGAAGTGATGGGCGAGTTGGCTGCGAGTATCGCTGGCTTGAGCGAAGCGGCGAACGCGCTCGGCGGTCTCGCCTCTGCGGGTGCGGCGCTGCCGTTCGTCAGTGGGAACGTGAGCCTCTACAACAATACAGGCGGCCGCTCGATTCCGCCGGCACCCATCGTCATGTGCGCCGGTGTGCTCGAGCGCGTCGCGAACGCCGTGCCGTCCGCGCTCGTTCGAACCGGCGATACCCTGGTGCTGGTCGGCGCTGCGCGCACCACGCTTGCGGGTTCATCCTTCGCGCGGGAGTGCTTGACCAACCTGAGCAACGGCGCGCCGCCACTCGATCTCGCTGCCGAGGCGCGGTTGCAGGCGCTTTCCGTCGAGTCCGCGCACTTGAGGCTAGCGAGCGCTGCGCATGGTGTCTCGCAGGGCGGCCTGCTCATGGCGGTCGCTGAGATGCTGCTGGGGGGACCGCCGGAATTGCGTGCGGGTGCCCGCCTGGACGTGAGCGGCTTGGGCGCCGCCCGGGAAGTGGCGTTGTTCGATGCCAGCCCCGGGATCGTGTTTTCGGTAGCGGCTGCGGGGGCTCAAGGGTTCCTCGACGCCGCGGCCGCGCATGGGCTCACCGGTTGGCCGGTCGGCCGTGTCGTCGCGAACGGCATCCTCGAGGTGGGGACTGGGCCTGAGCGGTTGGCGTGGGAGGTTGAAGCGCTGCGTCTCGCCGCCCAACTGCCGCTGTCGCAATTGTGGAATGAGGAACTCGCCTGATGACCGCGCGCATCGCCATCTTGCAGCTGCCGGGCGTCAACTGCGAGACCGAGACCGGCTGGGCGCTCGAACGCGCGGGGCTCGAAGCGGAGGTGTTTCGCTGGACGCGGGCGGCTCGGGGGTTAAGGGACTTCCAGGGCTATGTGATCCCCGGCGGCTTCTCGTACCAGGACCGGGTGCGCGCCGGCGCGCTCGCCGCGAAGTCGCCGCTCATCGAAGTGCTCGCCGAGGAGGCGGAGCGCGGCAAGCCTGTTTTGGGGATCTGCAACGGCGCTCAGGTGCTCGTTGAGGCGGGACTCGTTCCCGGGGGAGGGCGCGTTGAACTCGCACTGGCGCGCAACCGCATGACCGGTCGCGTGGGCTACTATTCATGCTGGGTGCGCGTGCGCATCGAAGAGTCCCCGTGCCTCTTTACTCACGGCATGGCGCCCGGCAGTGTGTTGCCTCTGCCGATGGCGCATGGGGAGGGACGCTTCACCGGCGCGCCGGGGCATATGGCATCGCTGGTGCGCAGTGGGCAGGTGCCGCTGCGCTACGCCGATGCCCGCGGTGAGGTCGCCTCGCGTTTCCCCGATGCGCCCAACGGCGCCGAGGAAGCCGCGGCCGCGGTGTGCAATGCGCGCGGCAACGTCATGGCGATCATGCCGCACCCCGAGCGTGCCCTGGATCGCGGCGCGACGGCGCGCATGATGAACGGTAAGTGGAGCGCAGGCGCACCCGGTGCGCCCGCGGCGGATGGCCCGGGGTTGGCATTGTTCAGGGCGTTGCACGGTTACCTGGTGGAGGCCTAAGGGGTGAAACGCACGGCGGAACGTGTGCTGCAGGCGTGGATCATCTCGCGCGCCGATGATCCCGAGGCGGTCTCGGCGTTGGGCGTCGCGCGCAAGGCGGACATGCGGTTGGCGGATCTGCGCCGCAGCCGGCTGATCGAGATCCGTGGCTCGGGCAGGAGCTCGTCGGAGGCACAAACGCTGCTTCATGCCTCGACGCAGTTCTACAATCCGCACAAGGAATGCTGCGTCCTGCGCGAGAGCGGCTCAGGCCCGCTCCCGGATGGAGATCATGTGAGCAGGGTCGCGGTGTGGGAACGGGGCGATGAGCGGCGGTCCGCGGCCGAGCGATGGTGGCTGCACGAGGCGGGAGAGACCGTCGAGGTGCGAGAAGCGACGGTGTGGGCGATAACGTCCCAGCCCGAGTCGGCGGCCTCAGCCGTCGTGGTGGAGTTGGCGATGCTGCGGGATGCCCGTCACGGGTTGTTGTGCAATCCCTGGTCGCAGGAGTACCGCATGCTGGGTGGCGCCGAACCACTGCCCTGGATCTCGCCGCAAACGAACCCCTCATGAACAGGAGCCGAGCGATGACGTCCTGGACCCCGAAGCGGCACTGGAACGAAGAGTGCGGCGTATTCGCGGCGATCGGCGTGCCCCACGCCGCGGCGACGGTGGGTCTCGGGTTGCACGCACTCCAGCATCGGGGCCAGGAGGCCGCGGGGATCGTGTCGTGCGACCAGGCGGCCCAGACCTTTCACACGCAGAAGGGAATCGGCCTCGTCTCGGACGTATTCGACGACGAAGACCTGGCGAAGTTGCCGGGACGGATCGCCATCGGGCACAACCGCTATTCCACGACCGGTAGTGTCACGCTCGAGAACACGCAACCGTTGCACGTGGTCTACCGCGGCGGTCATCTTGCGCTGGCGCACAACGGCAACCTCGTCAACGCGCGTGAGCTGCGCGCCGGGCTCGAAGGTTCGGGTTCGATCTTCCAGACCACGCTCGACACCGAAATTTTCCTGCACCTGATGGCGCTCGCTCACGCCGAGGACCCGATGGCCGCGCTGATCGAAGCGGCGCGTCAGGTGAGGGGCGCCTATGCGCTCATCGTGCTGACCGGCGATGGCGTGCTGGCGATGCGCGACGCGCACGGCGTGCGGCCGTTATGCATCGGCCGGCTGGGGGACGGCTACGTGGTGGCGAGCGAGACCTGCGCGCTGGACTTGGTCGGCGCCGATTACCTGCGCGATGTCGAGCCCGGCGAGATCGTACGCATCGACCCGCAGGGCATGCAGTCGCAGCAGGCGCTGCCGGCGGCCCAGCCCTCGCAGTGCTGCATCTTCGAGCATATTTATTTTTCGCGTCCCGACAGCCGGGTGTTCGGTGAGGGCGTCGATGGCGTGCGGCGGCGGATCGGGCATCGGCTGGCGGCTGAGCATCCGGCCGAGGCGGATGTGGTGATCAGCGTGCCGGACTCCAGCAACTCCATCGCGCTCGGTTACAGCGAGGCGTCGGGGACACGGTTCGAGTTGGGGCTTATCCGCAACCACTACGTCGGCCGCACCTTCATCCAGCCGCAGCAGAATGACCGCGACACCGGAGTGCGCATCAAGTTCAACCCGGTGCGCGAGATCTTAGAGGGCCGCCGCGTGGTGGTCGTCGACGACTCGATCGTGCGCGGCACCACCAGCCGCAAGCTGGTGCAGACGATCCGCAGGGCGGGTGCCAGCGAAGTGCACTTCCGAGTCGGGTCACCGCCCGTCACCCACCCCTGCTTCTACGGCATCGACACACCGAGCAAGCGGGAGTTGATCGGCGCGCTCAAGTCGGTGGACGAGATCGCCGCCTACCTTGGGGTCGATTCGCTCGGCTACCTCTCGCGCGAAGGGTTGCTCGCCTGCGAGCGTGACGGCAGCCGCTATTGCCATGCTTGTTTCAGCGGCGAATACGCCATCCCGGTCGATCCGGCGAACCACAAGTTGTCGATCGAGACCATGCACGGGATCCTGCCGGCGCGTTGACGCCGCGGCCGCGGTGGTTTGCCGGGCACCGGGAGACCGTGCCGGCGCCCGCCGCGTGGTTTGGGCCCGGCCGGGTTCTTCCACTATCTTGGGTGGCTGGGTGCCGCCGCCGCTCGAGTGGGCGCGACGGCCGGTGTTCCGGTGGCCGAAAGGACTCGCATGTCTCTCGAAGAACTCAAGCGCCAACGACGCGAAAAGCTCGAGCGCTGGCGCTTGCTGGGGGTGCCCGCCTACGCCTACCGGTATGACCCGACGCACACGGTGAACGAACTGCTCGCGCGCGGCGAGGCCGTCACGGCGGAGCCGGGTGAAACCGTCGCGATCGCCGGCCGCCTGATGACGCTGCGTGGCCATGGCAAGGCCGGCTTCGCCCACCTGCTCGATGCGACGGGGAAGCTGCAGTTGTACTTCCGCCAGGACCTGCTGGGCGACGCGTTCGAGCAATACCAGTTGCTCGACGTCGGCGACTGGATCGGCGTGCGTGGGCCGCTGTTCCGCACGCGCACCGGCGAGATCACCGTGCGCGTGGATTCGTTCGAGTTGCTCGCCAAGTCGATGCGCCCGCTTCCCGAGAAGTGGCACGGACTGCGTGATCCCGAGACGCGGTTCAGGCAGCGTTATGCCGACCTGTTCATGAACGTCGAGGTGCGCGAGACCTTCCGGCGCCGCGCGCGTGTCATTTCCGGGTTGCGCGACTTCCTCAACGAGCGGGGTTTCCTCGAAGTGGAAACCCCTGTGCTCCAGCCGCTTTACGGCGGGGCGTTCGCGCGGCCGTTCGTGACGCGGCACAACGCGCTCGACATGGAACTGTACCTGCGCATCTCCAACGAGCTGTACCTGAAGCGGCTGATCGTCGGCGGGTTGGACCGCGTCTACGAGTTCGCGCGCGACTTCCGTAACGAGGGCATGGACCGTTCGCACAATCCCGAATTCACCATGCTCGAGTACTATCAGGCGTACGCGGATATCTTCGACATGATGTCGATGATCGAATCCCTCGTGACGCACGCGATCGAACGCGCGCGCGGTGGATGCGTCATCGAGTACCAGGGCGAAACGCTCGACTTCAGTCCGCCGTGGCGGCGCCTGTCGATGCTCGATGCGGTCAGCGATGCCGTGGGTGAGCCGGTTCATGCGCTCGACCGCGCGGTGCTGCAGCGCCTGAGCGTGAAGCACAAGATCTCCACGCGCCCCGATTCCGGTGCGGGCGCCCTGCTCGATGCGTTGTTCAGTGAGTTGGTGCAGCCGCAACTCAGGCAGCCAACGCTGGTGGTGGACTATCCGCTTGAGACCTCGCCGCTCGCGCGCGCGAGCCGCGCCAACCCGGCGGTGGTCGAGCGCTTCGAGTTGTTCGTCGCCGGCATGGAAGTGGCGAACGCGTTCTCGGAGCAGAATGACCCGCTGGCACAGGAAGCGGCGTTCGAGCAGCAAATGACGCGCCGCGCCGCGGGCGATGACGAAGCTCAGGTGATGGACTCGGATTACGTGCGCGCGCTCGAGTACGGCATGCCGCCCACCGGCGGTTGCGGTATCGGCATCGACCGGCTGGTGATGCTGGCGACCGACTCGCGTTCGATTCGCGAGGTGATCCTGTTCCCGCAGTTGCGCCCCGAGGAAGGGCGCACCGAGGTCGAGGACGAAGAGGCCGCTCCCGCTGAGGCGGCCGCCCAAGGTGCGGCGACCCCGGGCGCCACGGATTCCGCGCGATCGTGAACGTTCCGCTGTGGATCGCCCTCCGCTACCTGCGCAGTGGGCGCCGCAGTGCCTTCGTCACGCTGTTGAGCGCCATCTCGGTCGGCGGCGTGGCCCTCGGAGTGGGGGCCTTGATCACAGTGCTCGCCGTGATGAACGGCTTTGAGAACGAGATCCAGACGCGCATCGCGGGCACGGATGCGCACGTGGTGATTCTCGGCTCGACTTCGGCGGGCATCGCGCACCATGAGTCGCTGATCCGAGCGATGCGCCATGATCCCGACGTGCTGGGGCTGGCGCCGTTCACCTACGTCAAGGCGATGGCCTTCCGCGAAGGCTACACGGAGGGCATGATCGTCAAGGGTGTGGACCTGCGCGCCGAGCGTGAAGTCACGACGGTGAGCCGCCACATCACGCCGCCGCTAGACTCGATTCCGCTGCGCACCGCGGGCGGCCGTCCGGGCATCGTGCTGGGTTCCGAACTGGCGGCGCACCTCGATGCGCATGTCGGGGATGAAGTGCTGGTGGCGACGCTGACGGGGGACCCGGGTTCGGTGCTCGGCTTCGCTCCCAAGCTCAAGGCGTTCCGGCTGGTGGGCGTATTCCAGTCGGGGCTGTACACCTACGATTCCAGTCTCGGCTTCACCTCGATCGCGGCGTCGCAGCAGTTTTTCAGCCTGGGCGACGCGGTGACCGGCATCGAAGTGCGGGTGCGCGACATGTTCGATGCGCCGGCGGTGGGTGAGCGGCTGGTGAGCAGCCTGGGCGTCAAGGGTCTGCGCGCCAACAACTGGATTGAACTGAACCGCAACCTGTTCACCTGGATGAAGCTCGAGAAGGTGGTGATGTTCGTGATCCTCGCGCTGATCGTGGTGGTGGCGGCGTTCAGCATCGTCAGCACGCTGTTCATGGTGGTGCTCGAGAAGCGCCGCGACATCGGCGTGCTCAAGTCGCTGGGCGCGCGCGACGGGACGGTGCTTCAAGTGTTCCTGCTGCAGGGCCTGCTGATCGGCGGCAGCGGCGTCGCATTGGGTTGCCTGTTCGGCGGGGGATTGATCGCCGTCCTCCAGCGCTACCCGTTCGTGCGCTTGCCCGGGGACGTCTACTTCATCGAGCGGCTGCCGGTCAGGCCCGAGATGGGGGACTTCGTCGCCGTAATTCTTGCCACATTTGTACTGTGTTTGGCCGCCGCCCTCTATCCGGCATGGCGCGCCTCGCGGCTGGACCCGGTGGAAGCCATCCGGCGCACCAGTTGAGAAACAGCCTTCGAGGACCCGCAGAGACGACTATGAATAAGACAGTTAACGACGGAACCACGGCGTTGGTCGCACGCGGGATCCACAAGTCCTATGCCTCCCCGACGGGGCCGTTGCCTGTTCTCGACGGGCTCGATCTCGAGGTCGAGCGTGGCACGATCGTCGCAATCGTGGGGGCTTCGGGGGCGGGTAAGAGCACGCTGCTCAATATCTTGGGAACCTTGGATCATGCGGACTCGGGGGTCATCCAAATAGGCGACTCGCGGTTCGACGCCATGTCCGCCGCCGACATCTCGGCGTTCCGTTCGCGGCGCCTGGGGTTCATTTTCCAGTTTCACCACCTGCTGCCGGAATTCAGTGCCGAAGAGAATGTGATGATGCCGCTGCTGCTAGTGGGCGAAAACCCTGAGACGTGCAGGCAGCGGGCACAGGAGGCGCTGCGGACGGCGGGACTCGAAACCCGCTGGACGCACCGGCCGTCGGAATTGTCGGGGGGCGAGGCTCAACGAGTCGCTGTGGCGCGAGCACTGGTCGGGTCTCCCGAACTGGTGCTGGCGGACGAACCCTCGGGGAATCTCGATCCCAAGTCGGCGGAAGCGCTTCACGACCTCATGTCATCGTTGAGAACCGAGCGGCATCAGACATTCATCATCGTGACGCACAATGATAAACTGGCCGCACGCGCCGACCGGGTGCTGAAACTCGAGTTCGGACGGCTCGTTCCGGCGGGATAGAGGGGTCTTGATGCTCTGCCAGGTGTGCGGGAAGAATCCCGCGACCGTGCACTTCACGGAAATCCACGACAATCGGATGACCGAGATCCACGTGTGTGAACGTTGCGCTGAGGAAAAGGGACTGCAGGCCTCTTCGAACCCGCACAAGTTCGACATCGCGGACCTGCTCGCCGGCATGGTCGACACCATGACGACTTCCGATGAGGAACGCGTCGGGCGCGTCCAATGTCCGCGCTGCGCCCTGTTGTACTCGGCCTTCCGCGAGACAGGACGGCTCGGGTGTGCGGAATGCTACACGGCGTTCCAGTTCCAGCTGCGGCCGCTGCTGCGGCGCATCCATGGGGACACCCGGCATCGCGGCAAGGTGCCCTCGCGGGATGGCGAAGGGGCGACCCGCTCACGCCAAATCCAGCGCCTGCACGATGAGTTGCAGCGCGCGGTCGAGCGCGAGGAGTTCGAACACGCCGCCGCGATTCGCGACGAGATCAAGCGGCTGGAAGCCGAACTGGCCACGGCACCCGAGGGGGGAGCATGACGCGCGCACCGGCCAACTTTGGCGAACTGATCGAAGCTACGAGTCCATGGCTGTCGGGCGATGGCCCGCACGCCGATCTCGTGCTGTCGACACGCATCCGTTTGGCGCGCAACCTCGACCAGGTGCCGTTTACGCACCGCGCCCGCGACGAGCAGCTTCAGGGTGTGCTCGCGAGTGCGGGAGGCGCCGCGCAGCGCTCGCCCTCGTTCATCGGCGGGCTGCTGCTGCCGATGGCCGATCTCCAGCCGGTCGAACGGCAGGTGCTGGTTGAGCGCCATCTGGTGAGTCACGAATTGGGCGACGGCACGCGACCGCGCGGGATCCTCGTGGCCCCGGGTGAGCGCCTGTCGCTGATGATCAATGAGGAAGACCACCTGCGCCTGCAGTCGATGGCGCCGGGCTTCCAGCTTGCCGATGCATGGGCGGCCGCAGATGCCGCGGACGATGAGTTAGGCCAATCGCTCGACTTCGCGTTCTCGGAAGAGATGGGCTACCTGACGGCGTGCCCCACCAACGCCGGCACGGGTCTGCGCGCTTCCGTGCTGATCCACCTGCCGGCGCTCGTGCTGCTCGATGAAATCCAGAAGGTGCTGAAAGGCGTGATGCAGGTGGGACTCAGCGTGCGCGGCCTGTATGGCGAGCATAGCGAAGTGATGGGCAACCTGTTCCAGATCTCGAACCAGACCACATTGGGCCGCAGCGAGCGCGACTCCATCGAGAGCCTCGAACGCGTGACGCGCCAGATCATGGACGCCGAAGAGCGCGCGCGCGACCGCATGATGCGCGACGCGCGTGTCCAGATCGAGGACAAGGTGTGGCGCGCCTACGGCACGCTGCGCCATTGCCGCTCGGTGCATGCGCGCGAGGTCATCAACTTGTGCTCGGCGATCCGCCTCGGCGTGGCCCTCGGGTTGCCTGGCTTGTGTCCGCTGCGCGTCGTCAATGAATTGCTGGTGCTGACGCAACCGGGTCATCTCCAGCGCTACGCGGGTTCCGAACTGGCGCCCGCCGAACGCAACGTCATCCGTGCCCAGCTGGTGCGCGAGCGGCTCGTTGCCGCCGAGCGCGAGCTGGAGTCCAACCCATAAGAAGGAGGAGCAGGCCACCCTTGCTCGTTCCGCACGTCGCGGTTCGATCGAACCGGTGTCCAAGCGCGCTATGCACGACAAATTCACTGAACGGGTCCGCAAGGTCATTTACCTGGCGCGCGAGGAAGCAGCACGTCTGCAGCACGACTACATCGGCACCGAGCACCTGCTGTTGGGCGTGATTCGCGAGGGCGAGGGTATCGCCGCGACCGTGCTCAACAACCTGGGGCTGGATCTCGAGCGCATCCGCCAGGAAGTCGAGAACATGGTGAGCGCTGCGGGCGGCACCATGACGATCGGAGAGATTCCCTTCACGCCGCGCGCCAAGCGCGTGCTGGAACTCGCCGTCGAAGAGGCGCGCTCGTTGGGCCACAACTATGTCGGCACCGAGCACCTGCTGCTGGGCTTGATCCGCGAAGGGGAAGGTGTGGCGGCCAAGGTGCTGCTGGAGCTCGGCGTGGACCGCAAGCGCGTGCGCGAAGAGACGCTCAAGCTGCTCGGCGGCACGCCGTCGGCGGCCGCGGGCGGCGAGCGCGAGGAGCGTCCCGAGACGCCGGCGCTCAACCAGTTCGGCCGCGACCTGACGCAGCTGGCGCGCGAGGCGAAGCTTGACCCGGTGATCGGGCGCGAGAAGGAAATCGAGCGCGTCATTCAGGTGCTGTCGCGGCGCAAAAAGAATAATCCCGTGCTGATCGGCGAACCCGGCGTCGGCAAGACCGCGATCGCCGAAGGGCTGGCGCAGCGCATCGTTTCGGCGCAGGTGCCCGAGAGCCTCAAGAACAAGCGCATCGTCACGCTCGACCTGGCGGCCGTGGTGGCCGGGACCAAGTACCGGGGCCAGTTCGAGGAGCGCTTGAAGACCGTGATGAACGAGATCCGCGAATCCAAGGACACGGTGATTTTCATCGACGAGTTGCACACCATCGTGGGCGCTGGGGGTGCTGAAGGCGCCATCGACGCCTCGAACATGCTGAAGCCGGCGCTGGCGCGCGGCGAGCTGCAGTGCATCGGCGCCACGACCCTGGACGAGTACCGCAAGTACATCGAGAAGGACGGCGCGCTCGAGCGGCGGTTCCAGCCGATCATGGTGAACCAGCCGAGCGTCGAGGACACCATCCAGATCCTGATGGGCCTGCGCGACAAGTACGAGGCGCACCACAGCGTCAAGATCACCGACGAAGCTGTGGTGCAGGCCGTGAAGCTGGCGGACCGTTACATGAACGACCGCTTCTTCCCGGACAAGGCGATCGACATCATCGACGAGTCGTGCGCCCGCGCGCGGCTGTCGGTGAGCACGGTGCCGTCGGAGATCCACGATCTCGAGAAGAAGCTTGAGGAGGTCGTGAAAGAGAAGGAAGCGGCGATCCGCGGCCAAGAGTACGAGAAGGCTGCCCGCTTGCGTGACAAGGAAAAGGAACTGCGCGCGCGCCGCAACGACTTCAAGAAGTCGTGGAGCGAATCGACGCGCGGCAAGGACGTGCAGGTCGACGAGCAGTTGATCGCCCAGGTACTCTCGACGATGACCGGCATACCGATGGTCAAGCTCGCCGAGGAAGAGACGCAGAAGCTGCTGCGCATGGAGGACGAGCTGCGCAAGCGGGTCGTCGGCCAAGACGAAGCGGTGGCGGCCGTGTCGCGGGCGGTGCGCCGCAACCGGGTCGGCTTGCGCGATCCCAAGCGGCCGATCGGTTCTTTCATCTTCCTCGGACCCACCGGGGTAGGAAAGACGGAACTGGCTCGGGCGCTGGCGGCTTTTCTTTTCGATGACGACGACGCGTTGATTCGGATCGACATGTCGGAGTATATGGAGAAGTTCTCGGTGTCGCGCCTTGTGGGAGCGCCTCCGGGGTATGTGGGGTATGAAGAGGGCGGTCAGCTGACCGAGAAGGTTCGTCGTAAGCCTTACTCCGTGGTGCTGTTGGACGAGATTGAAAAGGCGCACCCGGATGTGTTCAATGTGCTGCTGCAGGTGCTGGACGATGGCGTCCTGACCGACAGCTCACGGCGGCGGGTCGACTTCAAGAACACCGTCATCATCATGACCTCGAATCTGGGTGGCCGGCAGATCGTGTCGGGGGGCAAGAACCTCGGCTTCAAGCACGCCGAGGCTGGGGCCGAGCAGTTTGCGGCAATAAAGAGTACCGTCCATGACGAGCTCAAGCGCGCCTTCAACCCGGAGTTCCTGAACCGCATTGACGACGTCATCGTTTTTCACGCCCTCACGCGCGACGACATGCGCCAAATCGTCTCCATCCTGTTGGCTCAGGTGGAGCAGCGGCTCCGCGTCCAGCAGATCGAGCTCGACCTCACGCCCGAAGCCGTCGAACTCCTCGTCGAAAAGGGATTCGATGCCGCCCTCGGAGCGCGTCCGCTCAAGCGAGCCATCCAGAAGTACCTCGAAGACCCGTTCTCCGAATTCATCCTTCGTGGCAAGTTCTCGGGGGGCGGCCGCATCATGGTGGCTCGCAAGGACGACGAGCTGGTGTTCGACATCGCTTCGACTTCACCCATTCCGTCACTTCCGGAGGCCAGTACTCCTCGCAGCTAGTGTTCTGGCGGCCGTTGCTGTTTTCGCGTCCCCTGGAGCCGCTCAGGTTCCAGGGGACGTTTCTTTGAGCTCGGGAACGCTCGTGGCAGACAGTTCGGCGCAGCTGCAAGGCGCAGCGCCCGTCGCGGATTCGGTTGAAGCGGCGCCGGTCGAAGCGCGCGTCGGCGAGGTGGCGGTCGCGGGCAACGACCGCACGGACCGCGAACGTATCCAGCGCTCCTTTGAAGTGCCCGCTGGCAGCCGCTACAACAAGGACGCGCTGCGTCGTGGCATCCGCAAGTTGTTCGCGCTCGGCCTGTTCCAGGACGTCTGGCTCGAGGAGTTCAAGCGTCCCGGTGGAGTCGTCGACCTGTTGATCCACGTTCGCGAGCGTCCACGCGTCGGTTCGATTGCCTTCGGCGGCAATCACAAGCGCGAGACTTCCGAGCTCGAGAAGAAGCTGTCGCTGCATGTGGGCGACATCGTGACGCCTGCGGCCCTGAGCACCCAGCTCGACTCGCTGGGCAAATTCTACAAGGACGAAGGCTTCGCCCGCGCCACCGTCACGGTCGCCACCGACACCAGCGCCACCACGAATGCGGTCGCAGTGCGCTTCGACATCGTCGAAGGCGAAAAGGTTCGCATCACGCGCGTTGAGTTCACAGGCGTTCACGCGCTTGGGGAGAAACGCCTGCGCAAAGCGATGAAGACGAAGCCCAAGGGATTGATCGGCGGAGGCGAGCTCAAGGACGAGACCTTTGCCGAGGACCGCACCAAGCTCGAAGCGCTGTACCGGAACTCCGGCTACCGCGACGCCAGGGTCGTGTCGATCGAGACGAAGCCGGGTTCGAAACCGCGCGACCTGACGCTCGCGGTGGCGATCGAGGAAGGGCCGGAGTACCGTTTCGGTTCCGTCGTGTGGTCCGGCAACTCGATTCTCGACTCCGCCGCGGTGCGGCGCATTCCGCAACCGCACCCGGGTGACCCGTACAACGCCTCAAAGATCGACAAGATCCGCGAGGCGGCCTACGGTGATTACGCCGAGCGCGGCTACCTGTATGTCGATGTCGAAGCCCATGAAAACGTGACGGACCAAAAGGTCGATCTGGAGATCGCGGTACGAGAGGGGCAACCCTCGAAGGTCCGGCTCGTCAACATCACCGGCAACCGCGCTACCCGTGAGCACGTGATCCGCCGCGAGATCGACCTGCACGAGGGCGACCGGTTCAAGAAGTCGGCGCTGGTGCGCACGCAGGGCGACATCTTCCGCTTGAGCCTGTTCGAGGACGTGCAGGTGGACTTCACGCCGGCCGAGAGCACCGACGTCGACATCAACTTGAAGGTGAAGGAGAAGCAGGTCGGCACCGCCTCCGCCGGCGCAGGCTATACCGCGCAGACGGGCGTGACGGGTTTCCTCGAACTCGCGCATGCCAATGTGCTCGGCAATGGCCAGAACCTGGCACTCCACCTTGAGCGCGGCGGCAAGTCCGAGAACTACACGCTCAGCTTCACCGAGCCGTGGTTCCGCAGCACGCCGACGCTGCTGGGTTTCTCGTTGTTCAACACGCGCAGTCAGCGGGACCTGTTCGCCGAGAAGCATGTCGGAGGTTCGGCGCGCATCGGCCGCCCTCTGGGATGGCCGGATTACTCGCGCGGCTCGCTGTCGTACCGGCTCGAGGACGTCACGATCGAGGGTGTGCCGTTGACGGTTGAGGAGAGCCTGGCGCTCGCCGGGCAACCCGTCGGACGGCCGGTCAGGACGAGCAGCCTCGAAGCGGTGTTCACGCGCAACAGCACCGACAATCCGTTTTATGCGACCAAGGGAACGAAGCTCGAACTCGATCACGAGTTCGCCGGCGGCCCGTTCGGGGGCGCAGTGAACTTCCACAAGCACCGCATCGAGGGGCGCGCCTACTTGCCATCCATCACCAAGCGTTTCACCACCATGGTGCGCGCCCGCTTTGGCGCCCTCGGTGAGTATGGCGACCAGTCGACGCCGGTGCCTTCGTACGAGCGGTTCCGGCTGGGCGGTGGCACGACGCTCGACCCGCTGCGCGGCTACGATGACTACCAGGTCGTGCCGGCGAAGTTCATCCGCGACCTCTACACCAAGGGATCCATCGCCAGCATCGACAGTTCAGGCGCCACCCGCGACACCACTTACAACTACCTCCACAGCCGGGTTCGCTACCCGGGTGGCCGCTTTATGACGCTCTATACGGTGGAGCAACAATTCCCTATTGTTCATCCACTCCACGGTGTGTTTTTCTTCGATGCGGGAAACACTTGGGACACGTGGCACGACATTCGTCCGTTTGACCTGAAGATCGGCGCGGGCGCCGGTCTGCGCATGGAGATCCCATTGCTCGGCAACGTCGGTCTGGATTACGGCTACGGTTTCAATCGCGACGATGGACCCAAGGCCAAGGCGCACTTCCTGCTTGGAAGTTTCGCCTTCTAGGCGGCCATGAGACGCCTCCGCTTCGTCACACTCGCCTTGCTGTTCAGCTTTGCCGTGACGTCGTTGGCCGCCGCCGCCGACTTGCGTATCGGCTACATCGACTCGGCTAAGATCTTCGATCAATACAAGACGGCGCAGGAATCGCAGCAGCGCTTCGACCGCCAGGTCCAGGGCTGGCGTGACGAAGCGGGCGAGAAACAGAATCTCGTCAAGAAATTGCGCGGAGATGTGCGTGACCTGTCGCCCATCCTCTCGACGCTCAAGCGGCAGGAGAAGGAAGAAGAGCTGCAGCGGGCGATCAGTGAATACGAGCGGTTCATCCAGGAGGTGTGGGGCCCGCAGGGCCACGCTTCCCAGGAGAACGAACGCGCCACGCAGGAGGTTGTGGCGAGCATCCGTTCCGCAGTGGAGAAGGTAGCAGCCAACAAGGGACTGACGTTGGTCCTCGACGCAGCCAGCGGCTTCATTATCTACGCGGATCGGTCCCTGGATCTCACGTCGGACGTGATCCAGGAGCTCAACAGCCGTTTGACGACGTCCCCGACCACCACCCATTAAGGAACGTGATTCCATGGTGACCCGCACGCTGGCCGAGCTGGCGGCGATTCTCGGCGGTGAGGTCGTGGGTGACGGCAACGTCGAGATTCGCGGCGTCGCAGGCATTCGCGAAGCGATGCCCGGCGACCTCACGTTCCTCGCCAACGCCCGTTACGATGCTTACCTGCTTGAGACGCGCGCCTCCGCCGTGATCTGTTCGCGCGACGCGAGCCCCGCGCCGGTGCCGTTGCTCAAGGTGGACAATCCCTACCTGGCGTTCCAGAGCATAGTCAGGGTGTTCCGCCCGGAGGTGCAGCGGGCGGCGGCCGGTGTGCATCCGGCGGCCGTGGTGGCGCCCGATGCTGAGATCGACCCGAGCGCCTCGATCGGCCCGTTCTGTGTCGTGGAATCGAAGGCCAAAATCGCGGCAGATGCCGTCCTGATGGCGCGGTGCTATGTCGGCTTCGCCTCGTCGATCGGCGAGGGCACGGTGTTGTACCCCGGCGTCGTGGTGCGTGAGGAGTGCACGCTGGGCGCGCGCTGCATCATTCACCCGAATGCCGTGATCGGCGCGGACGGCTTCGGTTTCGCGTTCGACAGCGGCAGCTATCACAAAATTCCCCAGGTCGGCAGCGTGATCATCGGCGACGATGTCGAGATCGGCGCCAACACGACGATCGACCGCGCGACCACGGATGCGACTCGAATCGGCAATGGCACCAAGATCGACAACCTCGTGCAGATCGGCCACAACGTGGCCATTGGCAATCACTGCATCGTCGTGGCGCAGGTGGGTATTTCGGGCAGCACCCAGCTCGAGGATTACGTCACGATCGGGGGCCAGGCCGGCTTGAGCGGGCATATCCGGCTCGGCCGCGGTTCGACCGTGGCGGGTGGGAGCGGCGTCACGAAGTCGGTCGCCGCGAACGTCACCGTGCTGGGCTATCCCGCCATGCCTATCGGCGCGTTCAAACGTCTCCATGCCTTGATGCAGCGGCTGCCGCGCATGTGGAAGCATGCTATGGAACTCGAGCAGCGCCTCGACCGTCTCGAAGCGCACAACGGACTGCAACCCCAGGAAAAGGAGCGGGTCGGGTGATGGCCACGCCCCAGCGGACACTGCGCCGCATCGCTGAATTCGAAGGTGTCGGCCTTCACACGGGAGAGCGCGGAAGGGTGATCTTTCGCCCCGCACCCACCGGCGCAGGCGTTACGTTCGTGCGCACCGACCTGCCCGGCAACCCGGTGGTTCGTGTGCGTCCCGAGAACGCCCTGTTCGACCCCAAGGCCGGACGGCGCACCATCCTCGAGCAGGACGGTGTGCAGATTCACACCATGGAACACCTGCTGGCGGCACTGTCGGGGCTTGGGCTCGACAATGTCATCGTCGAGACGAACACGCTGGAGATTCCGGAGCCCGCCGACGGCACCGCCGCGGTGATCGCGCAGGTGTTGCTCGACGCGGGATTCGAGGACCAGGATCGCCCTAAGCGCTACATCAAGGTGACGCGGCCGGTGAGTTGGTCGGAGGGCCCCGTCACGATCAAGGCGGTTCCCTATGGCGGCCTGCGCATCACCTTCCGTATCGAGTACGACCATCCGCTGATCGGCACCCAGACGCGATCGTTCGACATCACGCCGGAAACGTTCCTCAAGGAGATCGCCCCGGCGCGCACGTTCGTGTTGGAGCGCGATCTCGAGGCGCTGCGCAGTAGCGGCTGGATCAAGGGCGGCTCACTCGACCGCGCCGTGGTCGTGGGGGACGACGCGATTCGCAATCCGGGCGCCCTGCGCTTCCCTGATGAATTCGTGCGCCACAAGATTCTCGACTTGATCGGTGACCTCTCGCTGCTCGGGGCACCCCTGCTCGGGCACGTCACGGCCGTGCGCTCGGGGCACCAGGGCCATGTCAGTTTCGTGCGCCACTTGAAGCGGACGCTGCCGCTGCCAGGGCGGCGGGCGGGCGCGCCGCCGGAAGAGTGGGACATCACCGCGATCATGGACATCATGCCGCACCGCTACCCGTTCCTGCTGGTGGACCGCATCACCCGGCTCGACGAGGGCCAATCGGTCGAGGGCATCAAGAACGTCACCATCAATGAGTCGTTCTTCCAGGGTCATTTCCCCGGGCATCCCATCATGCCGGCGGTGCTGATCCTCGAGGCCATGGCGCAGGTCGGCGGCTTATTGCTGCTTAACTCGGTGGAGGATCCTTCGAACAAGTTGATGTACTTCACCGCCATCGACGGCGCGCGTTTCCGCCGCCCGGTGACGCCGGGGGACCAGCTGCGTTTCAAGCTCGACCTCGTGCGTTTCCGGGGCAACACCGCGAAAATGCGGGGGGAGGCTTTCGTGGATGACCAGTTGGTGGCCGAGGCGAACTTGCTGGCCACGCTGGTGGACAGGGCGCCCGAATGAGCGTGGCATCATTGCATCCCGGCTCATTCGTCGACCCCAAGGCGCAGTTGGGTGACGGTGTGGTGGTCGAACCCGGTGCCGTGATCGGGCCGCATGTCCGGATCGGGGCGGGCACGCGTGTCGGCAGCCACGCACTGGTGACGGGCTGGACTTCGGTCGGCATCAATTGCCACCTGCATCATGGAGCAGTTCTGGGCAGCGCTCCGCAGGATCTCAAATACTCGGGCGAGCCATCGTACCTCGAGGTGGGGGATCGCACGGTGATCCGCGAATACGCGACGCTCAATCTCGCCACGGAACCGGGAGCCACGACGCGTGTGGGTAGCGACTGCCTGCTGATGGCGTATTCGCACGTCGCGCACAATTGCCATCTCGGCGACCGGGTCATTGTGGCGAACGCCGTGCAGTTCGCCGGCTACGTCACAGTGCAGGACTGGGCGATCGTCGGCGGCGGGACGGTGGTGCACCAATTCGTGCGCGTCGGCTGCCACGCCATGATCGGCGGCGGCTCGCGCATCGCGCAGGACGTGGCGCCTTACATCAAGTTGGCGGGCAGCCCGCCGCGGCTCGCCGGCGTCAATTCCGTCGGTCTCGAGCGGCGGGGTTTCAGCGCCGAGGCGCGCACGGCCATCGACCGTGCCTACAAGTTGCTGTTCCGTGGCGCCCGCACCACCCAGGATGCGGTGGCGGAGATGCGCGCCCAGTATGCCGGGATCCCGGCGGTCGAGCTGTTGGCGCGTTTCGCCGAGACGTCCGAGCGCGGTTTGACGCGTTGAGGAGCGAAACCATGAAGCCCAAGCAAGTCGGGGTGTGGGGTGTCGGCGTATGGGGCGAGAAGCATGCCCGCGTCTACGCGTCGCTCGAAGGCGCGCAGTTGGCCGGCATCTACGACCAGGACTTGGGCCGCGCCGCGGCGGTGGCAACCCAGTACCGGACACGCGCCTTCACGAGCCCCGCCGAACTGCTCGGGGCGTGTGACGCGATTTCGATCGCGGTGCCCACGATCGGGCACGCGGCGGCCGTCGAGCAGGCAGCGTCCGCCAAGGTGCATGCGCTGGTCGAGAAGCCGATGGCCGTCACGCTCGCCGAGGCCGACGCCATGATCGAGCACGCGCGGCGGGCGGGCACGGTGTTGCAGGTCGGCCAGGTGGAGCGCTTCAACCCGGCGCTGGCGGCGGTACGGCCACTGATCGGCAAGGTGAAGTTCGTCGAAGCGCACCGGCTGGCGTTGTTCCAGCCGCGCTCGCTCGATGTCGACGTCGTGTTTGACCTGATGATCCACGATATCGACATCGTCCTTCACGCCATCGGCTCGCTGCCGACCCAGATCTCCGCGGTCGGTGTGGCCGTGCTGTCGGGCAACGAGGACATCGCCAATGCCCGGCTCGAGTTCGCGGACGGCTGTGTCGCCAACCTCACCGCCAGCCGCGTGTCACAGGAACGGCTGCGCCGCATCCGCTTCTTCCAGGACAACTCGTACCTGTCGATCGACCTGTTCGAGAAGAAGTGCGACCACCTGAGCCTCGACCGCTCGCTGCTGACCAGTGCCACCGTGCACCCGCTGCAGCTGGCGGCCGCGATCCACAAGGACAAGATCGAGATCGCCGACGGCGA
>JANLOX010000428.1:0-5073 GCA_031366795.1 Candidatus Eiseniibacteriota bacterium
GGTGTTGATCCATGGACCTCGTCAGTGCGGCAAGACCACGCTGGCTCAGGTGGTGGGCGACCGGTTGGGCTACGCCTACTTCAGTTTTGACGACGATGCCGCGCGCGGTACCGCGGAGGCCGACCCAGCAAGCTTTGTGGCCAGCCTGCCGGAGCGAGCGATTCTAGACGAGGTCCAGCGAGTGCCTGCGCTATTCGCCGCCCTGAAGTTGGTGGTCGATCGGAAACGCGTCGCGGGCCGATTCATCCTGACCGGATCGGCCAACGTCTTGCTGGTGCCGAAGCTCGCAGATTCACTGGCGTGTCGCATGCGAAGCATGCGCCTGCATCCGCTCGCACAGTGCGAGTTGGCTCGATCGTAGCCGGGGGCTATCCGGCGGCACTTGCGCGTCCGACTGAACGACTGCGTGCCACATGGTACCGCGACTATCTGGATGCAATCGTGCAACGCGACGTCCGTGATCTTGCGCGAATACGTTCGCTCGATGCACTGCCACGGCTGCTCTCGCTCGCAGCGGCCCAAACAGCGCAACTCCTGAACGTGAGCGATCTGGCCGCTCCGTTCCAGTTCAGCCGGCCGACAATTCGTGACTATGTCACCCTGCTCGAGCGGGTGTTCCTATTGGAGATGCTTCCCCCGTGGCACACCAATCGCCTGAATCGGCTAGTTAAGACGCCGAAGCTGCACATGGGCGACACCGGGTTGGCAAGTGCACTGCTCGGCGTCGATGCCGCAGCGCTTACCGCCGACCGCGCTCTACTGGGCCATCTCCTCGAAACGTTCGTGTTCCAGGAGTTGCGACGGCAAGCGAGTTGGCATGACGAGCCGATCGCCTTCTTTCATTACCGCGACCGCGACGATGTCGAAGTGGACATCGTGATCGAGCGCGGTGCGCAGGTGCTGGTCGGGGTGGAGGTCAAGGCAGGAGCCACGGTGACCGCCTCGGACTTCCGTGGCTTACGCAAGCTCAGGGACTCCGCGGGCAAGCGCTTTGCGGGTGGCGTTGTGCTGTATGACGGAGAGACCAGCGCAAGCTTTGGCGAAGGACTTCATGCGGTGCCGATTCGAGCGCTGTGGGAGACGGTAGATCGGCCCGGGCATTCCGCAGCGCGGAAGTACTCTTCAAATGGGAGCCGCACGCTCGCTTGCCCGCCATGGATGGGGGAGTGATCCTTGCCCACAACGTCAACGCAGCGGCCGCAACTCTTTGCTCAGGGCGGCGAGCGCGAGCCCGGAGATCTTGGAAGCGAGTGGCAGGCTCCGAGCACCCGGGTGCACAACGTAGAGATGCTCCAGTCCCAGGTCCTCGACGGCCGCGTGCATCGACTTGGTCGCGCGGGGAGCAGAGTTCCGCTTGAACTCAAATCCCAAACGGCGAGTACCCCGAACGACCAACAGATCGAGTTCCGCCCCGGTGTGCGTTCCCCAAAAGAAGCATTCCTCGGTTCGGGCGCCGAGGCGGGCGACCGTGCAGTCGAGAGCGAACCCCTCCCATGAAGCGCCGACTTTTGGATGAGCCTCGATGGCGCGGGATGTGCCCAGATCAAGCAGGGCGTGAAGTACACCGGTGTCCCGGATGTAGACCTTCGGAGTCTTGATCTGGCGCTTGCCGATGTTCTCGTGCCACGGCGGTAACTGCCGCACCATGAACGTGGAACTGAGCACATCGAGATACCGTTGCACGGTAGTGTGCGCGACGCCGAACGCGCGCCCCAGTTCCGACGCGCTCCAAAGTTGTCCATGGTAATGAGCGAGCATCATCCAGAACCGGCGCAGCGTCGGTGCGGGGAGGCGCAGCCCGAGGGCGGGAATGTCCCGTTCCAAGTAGGTTCGGATCAACTCTTGTCGCCAGCGCAGGCTCAAGCTGTCCGAGCGGGCAAGGAAGGACCGCGGGAACCCGCCTCGCTGCCAGAGTTTGCTTGTTGCATCTGTCCCGACTTCTGCGAGGGAAAGCCCGTCCAGTTCGTGATAGGCGATCCGGCCCGCCAGGCTCTCGGAAGACTGCCTGAGTAGCTCGGGGGCCGCAGAGCCGAGAATCAGAAAACGCCGCCGTACTCGAGGCTGGTCGACGAGGACACGCAGACTCGGGAATAGTTCAGGGCGTCGCTGTATTTCGTCGATGACCACGAGGCCTCGAGCGGACTCGAGCGCCAAGATCGGGTCTGACAGGAGCGCGAGATCTTCGGCGCGCTCGAGGTCGAACATCGTGGCGCCACCCTTCCGGTCGGCCATGATCTCGCGGGCAAGGGTCGTCTTCCCCACCTGCCGGGGCCCGAGAATCGCGACCACGGGAAATTGACGGAGCAGCGATTCGACTTGCTTCAGGTGCCCGGGACGGTCAATCATGTCTGGAAGGATACTATGAAATCTGAGCGGCTACCGCTCAAATTTCAAGGATGCTGATCGGCTGGCCCCGGGTCCGTGCCTCCGATACGCTGCCCGCGCGCCGCATGGCGCCGCCCCTGAAGCCTTGGAACGCCCCATGACCCAACCTCAAAGCGCTGTCGTGACGCTGGGCCCTGACGGCCCCACGCTCTCCCGCACCATCCCCGGCCTCATGCGCCTGTTCGACTGGCAGCTCGACGCCCCAGGGCTGAACCACTGGATTCATGCCTGCCGGGAGATGGGCTGCATCACGTTCGACCACGCGGACATCTATGGCGGCTATGCCATCGAAGCCGCGTTCGGCGAGGCCCTGGCGCTGACCCCAACCATGCGTGACCAGATCCAGCTGGTCACCAAGTGCGGCATTGGGCTCGTCACGCCGAACCGGCCGGACACTCGCGTGCATCATTACGACACGAGCCGCGCGCACATTCTGGCCTCCGCGGAGCGTTCGCTGCAGAACCTGCGCACGGATCGCATCGACCTGCTGCTCGTTCATCGCCCCGATCCGTTGATGGACGCGGACGAGGTGGCGGCCGCGCTGGCCGAGCTGCGGCGATCCGGCAAGGCGCTCCACTTCGGCGTCTCGAACTTCCTGCCGTTCCAACTCGAGCTGCTGCAAGCCCGGCTCGACTTCCCGCTCCTGACGAACCAGGTCGAATTCTCAGTGGCGCACATGCAACCGTTTTACGACGGTACGCTGGACCAGGCGCAACGCCTGCGCATGCGGCCCATGATCTGGGGGCCACTCGGCGGCGGCCGGATCTTCACGAGCACGGACGAGCGGGGCACCCGGCTGCTTCAAACACTCAAGAAGATCGGAAGCCAGATCGGCGCCGCCTCGGACCAAGTGGCGCTGGCCTGGATCCTGATGCACCCCGCTCGCCCCCTGCCCGTTCTGGGTACGGGCAGGCTGGCGCGTATACGGGCGGCCGTGGCCGCCGAGGCCATCAAGCTCGATCGCCAAAGCTGGTTCGAGATCTGGGAGGCCTCGGTCGGACACGAGGTTCCGTAGTCCCCGGGGCGCACGAAACCTGAGATCGTGGTCGCGCGGTTCGGCTTCGACGAACCACGAACCACGCGCCAGCCCCGGCAGGCGGGAAGCGTTACCGGACCTTCCTGTGCGGCCCGGTCGAGCAGCACGGGGTTCACGAGCCCATCGCGAATCGCGGCTGCTTTTGCGAACCTGAGCCTTCTGATTGACCATGAACGCGGTTGCCCTAAGCTCGTGTGAGGTCATGACGCGCGTTCCTTCAGCAGCCCGAGAGGGGGTTTGCGATTAAAATTCCAGAGCCGTCACGCCAGGTCGCCGCGACCACACCGCTCTACTCGTGCGCGGCGCCAGTGGGCCACCGCATGCCGCGCGCCCTGCGCCTCGCCATCGCGCTGATCGCGATCGCGATGTGCGTCGCCGCCGTGGCGGGAGCCGCGAACGACACCGCGGTACGCCTCGCCAACGTCAGCGCCACGAATACTTCGTTCGTGCGCATTCCGAACAGCCCGGAGTTCGCGCTGCAACAGTTCACGGTCGAGGCGTGGGTGCAGCGGATCGGAGCGGGTTACGGTTTCACGACGGACGCGGCCGGCGGCGGAGTCGTCAGCAAGCCCGCGGAAGGCGCGGTCGGCAGTTTCCTCGGGTCGTGGTACCTGGTGTGGAACAACGCGGGACAGGCGTACTTCAGCGTCACGCACACCCTGGGAAGCAATGGGGTCGAGATGCAGGCGCCGCCCGTCTCCACGCCGCTCGCACGCCACCATCTCGCGGCCGTCGTGGCCGCCGATTCGGTGCGCCTATACGTCGACGGCGCGCGGTCCGCGGCGGCGGCATGGACACTCGGTACCGTTTACGTGGGAACGAACGATGTCCTGATTGGCGCGTGCAACTTCGGCTCGGGCTACTTGCGCCGGCTGGACGGCGAGATCGACGACGTGCGGATCTGGGATCACGCTCGGACAGGCGCGGAGATCGCCTCATCCATGTTCTGCCACCTGTCTGGAACCGAGCCCGGGCTCGTCGCCTACTATCCGTTCGACGCGTCGGACCTCACGGACGCGACCGGACATGGACACACCGGCACGGTGGGAGGAACCGCCGGCTCCCTGTCGTTTGCTCCGCTCGCGCCGCTGGCTTGCGTCACGGCCGTCGGCGTTGCCGCCCGCCCGGGCGCCGCGACGCTCGGTGTATCCCCGCAGCCGGTCCACGACTCGATGCGCGTGCGTTTCGCGCTGCCCGTGGCGGGCCGTGTATGGCTCGCGCTGTTCGACGTGGCGGGCCGACGCCGGGCCACGCTCGCTTCGGGATGGTACGAGGCGGGCGAGCATGTCGTGGCCGGCGATCTCTCCACGTGGATCGGCCGCGATCGGCCGGCCGGGATCCTGTTCACGCGGCTCGAGTGGGGAGGCCTGTCGGTCGTGAAGCCGGTCGTCGTGCTGCCCTAGGCATGGAGCGTCGTTCGAGCGAAGACCGTTCCCTGAAGCCGGAGTGGGTAGTCATGGTCTGTCGATTAGCCGAGTCGTAAACCTTCAATTAGCCGCGCATTAACCTTGCAATTAGCCGATGCTTAAGGTTGCAATCAGCCGATGTCGCCAGCAACGTTGTTCGCACGCTTTGCGGAACCGCAGCTGATTGATGCGTTGGCCGATTCACCGGTGGTGTTGATCCATGGACCTCGTCAGTGCGGCAAGACC
>JANLOX010000307.1:0-8638 GCA_031366795.1 Candidatus Eiseniibacteriota bacterium
GGCAGCCCGACGTCAGCGTGATCTGCCAGGAAGCCGTGCAGATCAATGTGTTCCGCAACACCCTGCAACTCGCGTGCGGGCAGATCTGTGGCCTCAAGTTCGCCGACACCAACCGGGACGGCATCCGCCAGATCACCGAACTGGGCCTCTCGGGCTGGACCATTCGCGTGAGCGGCCCCGTCTCCGCAACGCTGGTCACCGACATCAAGGGCAGGTTCTGCCTCACTGGCCTGCCGCCGGGCACTTACACGCTGTGCGAGCTCACGCAGCCCGGTTGGGTCGTGACTACACCGGCGACCGCATGCACCACGCTCACGCTGCTCCAGGGGCAATCCGTGAATCTCGCCTTCGGCAACTACGGATGCGGCGCGCCGAGCTGCGCCACGCCGCCGCGTTGCACCGCGGGATGGTGGCCGTTCGAAGAGTGCAGCGGTGTGTTCGGCAAGGATCTCGCTGGCGGGAACCACACACTCTTGCAGGGCGGAGCGACCTGGGGCACGGGATACGTCGGCTGCGCACTCGTCTGTCCGCCGGGCGACGCGAGCGCCTTCGCCCAGAAGAGCTCAGCCAACAGCGCGCTCGACTTCGGGCGCAAGAGCTTCGGCATCGACGCGTGGATTCGCACCGCAGCACCCGACCAACCGCGCCGCGCCGTGCTCGAAAAGCGCGCGACTTCAGGCAACGCCTCGCCCAAGGGCTACCTGCTCTATCTCGAGAGCGGGCACATCGGGCTGCAGGTGGGCGACACGGGCGGCTCCACGGACTACAACTCGAATCCCGTGAACGTAACCGACGGACTCTGGCACTTCGTCGCCGCGACGGTGTGCCGCGACTCGACGGATTCGACGGACGTGGTGAAGAACATCATCCGATTGTGGGTCGATGGCGCGGTGGTGAAGACCTTCACCGGACTCGCCGTGCGTCACGGCAGCGTGACCAACTCTGGAGCGCTGCGCATCGGGCAGCAGGAGCCGTGGGCGCCGCAGGCACCGTTTTCCGGCCAGATCGACGAGGTCGAGGTCTACAACTGCTGCGTCGACTCGACCGACATCGTGAGCATCTATGGCTACGGCGAGCGCGGTAAGTGCCGCGAGACGTGCTACCTGCCTTCCGTCGTGACGGTGGGCACGCTCGCGAGCGTCGTGCACTCGAACTTCACCGTGCGCAACTATGCGTCGACCGCGCAGACTTACCAGTGGACGCTGGCGGGATTGCCGGTGAGCACCGGTTGCAGCATCGCCGGGCCGAGCAGCTTCACGCCCGCAGCGGGCACCGTGACTGTGCCCCCCAGCTCATTCGTCACGGTGCTCTACGCGGCACCGCTGCCAGCGGGCCTCACGGTCGGGCAGACCACGTGCGTCGAGCTGACCATCGTCAACACCGCGACGGGCCGCTGCTGCACGTGCCAGACCACCATTCGCCGCGCTTCGCCCTGGACCACCTCGGGTGGCGTGATCATCGGCGTCCCCAAGATCTCCGGCTCGCTGCTGACCACCATGACCGTCACGCGCGACGAAGACTCGCCCGCAACGGAGAGCCTGCGCTTGCGCCCCCGCAGCCCGGACGATCACACGGCACCGCCACCCGCGATCTCGCTCAACGGCCTGCCGCCCGGCCAGCCGTGGCTCACCGACGTGAGCTTCGCGGGCCCCGAGTCGAAGGACCTGCAGATCGACGCGAAGCTGCTCGATCCGGGCACGCTCGAACTCGTCGAGTTGGTGCTCGAACGTCACGTCCCGGGAACCGCTACATATGAAGAGCTCGGCTCCGTGGGCGTGATCCAGACGGAGAGCAGCACGCTCGCCGTGCCGGATCTGATTGTCCCACCCGCTCGCGTCGAGTTGCGCATCACTTCGCGCCCCACCCCGTTCCACGAGGCGACGACGCTCCAGTTCACGCTGCCGCAGCCAGGCCGCGTCACGCTCGAGATCCTCGACGTCACCGGACGCCATGTGCGCCGCATCGCCCCCGGGCGGCTCGTCGCCGGACCGAACGTCATCTTCTGGGATGCCCGCGATGAATCAGGCCGCGTGGTCCCCAGCGGCGTGTACCTGGCGCGGCTGAGCGTGGTAGCCGGGGACGGTTCCGAATCCTCGGCTCAAGCCAGGCTCGTCCGGGTGAGATAGGTTAAGTTTTTTGGGGAAACGGCGGCGCGAGGGCGCGCCCCAATCCCATGAATGAACAAATTTCCTTTCCATGCTCCGCGATGTAGGCATATGGTCAAGTCTCCGGGCTGGCTGTCCGCATGACGCGCTGGTCACGGAATCGTCCCTCGGGTTCCAATGACCCCGTACCATCCAGGAGAGGTGCCAACATGCGGAAGGCAGTTCTGTTTCTCGCGGTGGCGAGCTTGCTGAGCGTGAACCAGGCGTTCGCGCAGCAGAATGAAGACGGCGTTTGGCGTGTCCGTGGTGACAACGGCGAAATCGTCCACGTGCTGCCGAATCCGGCGGCCGCGGAGGGATGGGAGCATCGGTTCGGCACTCCCGCCGCGCCGACCCGGGTCAACAATTACTCGGTCTACGGCGCAAGCTACGGTGCCGTGCCCGGCCAACTGGACGACCACGGTGGCGCGGTGGTCTCGAATGCCGCGTTCCTGCCGATTTACTTCAACGCGGCCACGGCGGCGGCGCTGCAGAGCGGCATCAGCAACTTCCTCACCAACTTCAGCAATTCCGATCCGGGCATGAAGGTCATCACGCAGTACAGCAAGACCGGTAATGCCATCTCGGCGTCGCTGACGCACTCGGCCGACCTGGTCGACAACCAGGCCGCCCCGCGCAAGATTTCCGATTCAGGGGTCCAGTCCTACCTGTCGGGCCTGTTCAATGGCGGCCGCATCGCGGCGACCACGAACACGATCTACGGCGTCTACTTGCCGCAGGGCACCACGTCGACCATGGGCTCGTCCGCGTCGTGCCGCAGCTACTGCGGTTACCACAGCAGCTACACGTACAACGGCCAGACGATCCTTTACGCCGTGTTCCCGTACAACGATTGCGCCGGTTGCTCGCTGTCGGGCAAGAGCGTGCTGGACATGCAGACCATCGTCACCTCGCACGAAATCCGCGAGGCCGTCACGGATCCGGTCAACGCGTGGTGGGAATCCTCGTCCGGCTACGAGGACGACGACAAGTGCGCGTGGCATAACCTCTACCAGCAATCCGGCGGTGCGTGGGTGCAGCCTGAGTATTCCAACGCGTTGGCCGGCTGGCCGCGCGGCTGCGTCACCCCGTAACGATCGAAAATCCCCCATTCCGAGGGCGGCGTGACATTGCCGCCCTCGGTTTTCATTAGGAGAACCCGATGCTCGCGGTGCTTGTAGCGGCCACCATCCTGGCCTCCGAAATCCTCGCCCTCGTCAATGGCCGTCCCATCACTCGGGCGGACATTCTTGCGGCAATGAACAATGCCGGCCGCCAGAACTACGACGAGGCGCTCGCCGACCTGGTCGACTTCGAGCACGCGGGCGCGCGCGACTACCTGGGCCGCCAGGCGGCACTGCGCGACGCGGCCCAACAGCACGAGCCCCCCGACTCGATCTACGCCCGCGTGCTGCGCTCCGACTACGAACGCTTCGACGCAAACCTGCGCAACCGCATCCAGCAGCAACGCGAGCGGGTGTACGGCATCGAGAAGGCGGTCCTCGATGGGGTGGTCGAAAAGCGCCTGTTCGAAGCAGCCGCGCGTTCCCGGGGCATGTCCGGGGAAGCCCTGACCGCGGCGCTGGCGCAGCAGACCGGCACGGTGACCAAGGCAGACATCGACTTCATCAAGGCCTACGAGAACAGCAAAGCGGAAGTCGGCGCCACGGTGCCGCCGGGCGAGTCCCGGCTCGAAGCCGCGATTCGCGCGGCCCGTGTCGAGCGATTGCGCATGGCCGTGATCGATTCGGTCCGCAGTAAGGGACTGGTCGGCACGCGCCTGTCGGCACCGCGGGTCGTGGTGAAGACGGCAGGCGCGACGCTGGTCGGTCAGGCATCGGCACCGGTTCATGTCGTGGTATTCACCGATTTCGAGTGCTCCTACTGCCATGAGTCCGAGCAGACACTCAGCCTGATCCGCCAGAAATACGGCGATCGCGTGGCGCTCTACTACTTCAACTACCCGCTGCCCACCCACCCGGCAGCGCGCCCGGCGGCCAATGCCGCGATGTGCGCCGCGGCGCAGGGCAAGTACGCCGCGTACCACGACGTGCTGTTCGCGCACCAGTCCGAACTCGCCCATCCCGATTTCGCCGGTTGGGCCCAGGCCGCCGGGCTCGACCGGGCGAAATTCGAGGCCTGCCTGGCTGCTGGCGACACCGACCACCGTATCGACGACGACATCCGTGAAGGCGTGGCCGCGGGCGTCGACGGGACGCCGACGTTCCTCGTCAACGGCCGCATGGTCACCAAGAACGACGCGTTGCTCGAGGTCGTCGCGGAAGAAGTGGCGAGTTCACGCTGACCGCGTGCCGTAGCGGGCCGTGACGCCGGGATTCGTGCGTCATGGCGCGCCGGCAGGGTGTGGCTACCGGGGAGTCTCGATTTCGTCGATTCGCAACCGCCGGAGCGCCTTGGCGAGCCGCGAGCGGATCCGCCACACCAGCATCGCGGAGACAACCGCGAGTCCGGCCACGATTCCCCACCACAGGCCCACAGGGCCGAATTTGAGCCGGAACCCCAGGAGAATGCTGACCGGCAGACCCACCATCAAGTAGCCGAGCACTGTGATCCACATCGGCGCGCGCATGTCGCCCAGGCCGCGCAGGATTCCTATGGCGATGACCTGCGTGCAATCGAAGATCTGGAAGAAGCCACCGACGACGAGCAAGATGCTGGCGAGTGCCAACACCGCACGGTCGGGAGTGTAGACGGACGCGAGCACGCCCGGGATCGTGAAGAACAACAGCGAGGTCACGACCATCCAGCCGAGCCCCGCGACGAGTGCCGCACCCGCGGCATAACGCACGGCGGGCAGGTCGTCGCGGCCGACGGCGCGCCCCACCAGCACCGAGGCAGCGCCCGAGATTCCCGCCGGCACCATGAAGGTGAATGACGCGATGCTGATCGCGACCTGGTGCGCGGCGACTGCGAGGGTGCCGAAGCGGCCCATCAACAACGCGGCGCCGCCGAACAAACCGTACTCGAGCGATGCCGTGGCGCCGAGCGGAGCACCGAGCGCGAGCATGCGGCCGAGTGCTCTGCGTTTAATGGCGTCGCGGTGCCAGGGCCGCAACCGCGGCATCAATTCACGCCGCCCCAACCACAGCAGCATGACGGCCATAAACCAGCGCGCGATGGTCCCAGCCCACGCGGCGCCGACGACGCCGAGGCGCGGCAGGCCGAACCACCCGAGCGTGAGCGCGCCGCACACCACCGCGTTGATCACATTCGCGACGATGATCGTCACGACCGCGGGGCGCGTATGGTGCATCGCCTGCAGCGCCAGCCGGAATGCGAAGAACAACAGCAGCGGCAAGGCGCCGGCGATCGAATAGCGGACGAACGCTCCCGCCGCCGGCACGAGCTCGGCGGGCTGGCCGAGTGCGCGAAACACCTGCTCGGCGGGCAGGTAGAGCAGCGTCGCGACGGCCGACATCACCACCGCGAGCACGACGACGCGCTGCACGGCGAGCGTCACCTGCAATTCATCGCCTGCGCCGAGTCCTTGCGAGACGAGCGCGTCCAGTGTCGAGAGCACGCCCATGCCGAACACCAGCACGCAGAACAGGTACAGGTGTCCGAGCGCCACAGCCGCCAGGGCAACCGGCGAGACGTGCCCGCAGATCACCGTCTCGACCACGCCCATCAGCATCATCCCGACCTGCACGCCGGCGATCGGCAGCGCGAGTGCCATGAGGGCGCGCAGCGAGGTTGTGAATTGGGCTCGGGATCCGTTGATGGGCATCGGGCCACTCGGGTGAACAATTACTGGACTGGGTGACGGTGCGGACCTAAGCCAGCCAATTGGCTATCCGCTGGCCGATCGGGAATTCGCCAAGCTACCCCACCGCCCGCGGATGCCCAACCGCCTGCCGCTGATATCACAAGCACTTGGGGGCACCGTGCAGGACTTGCAGCCAAAACTCTGCGTCCCGGCACGTCCAATGCAATTTGCCCGTACCGGCCCATCATGACTCAGCCCTCCTTGATCCCAGCCCTTGCGCCCCCGCAGCGCGAAACGCCGTCGGTGAGCCGCTCCCGCGCCGCGCGACGATTCCTCGTGCTCTCGGCCGAGCCTCGCGATGCCGAGGCATTGCGCGCGGCGAAGCTGCCGGGGGGATCGCGCGCGGTCGTGGAGTCGGCGCCTCGTTTGCACGACGCGCTCCAGCGGTTGGGACGCGGCGGCTTCGAGGCAGTGCTGGTCTCGGCCGACGCGCTCGAAGGCAACGCGCTCGCCGAACTCGAACGCGTGTGTGATTTCGCGGGTGCTGCCCCTGTGCTGTTGATCGTGCCGGACTGCGGATCGATCGATCCACGGGCGGCCGTTCGCAGCGGCGCCCAGGACGTGCTGCGCCGTGGCGATCTGACTCCCGAGCGGCTGCCGGTCGCGATTACATGCGCGATCGAACGCCAGCACCACGTCGCCGAACTGCGCGACCTCTCGCTCACCGACTCGCTGACCGGGCTGCACAACCGCCGCGGCTTCCGCTCGCTGGCGCAGGCGCACCTGCGACTGATGCGGCGCACGCAGCGGCAGTCGCTGCTACTGTTCGCCGATGTGGACCAACTGAAAGAGCTCAACGATGAGCATGGCCACGCCGCGGGCGACAAGGCATTGCAGTTGTGCGCCGAGGCGTTGCGACGCTCGACGCGCGATTCCGATCTGCTGGCGCGTTATGGCGGCGACGAATTCGTGGCGCTGGCGCTCGATGTCTGCGAAGGCGCGGGCGATGTACTGCTGCCGCGTGTCGCGAGCACGCTGACTTCACTGGCGCGTCGCGCGCGGCTGCACTTCCCGCTGACGATGAGTGTGGGCACGGCGACGTTCGGCCGCGGCAGCCTGGCGCTCGATGAAGTGTTGGCGCGCGCCGATCGCGAACTGTACGGCGCCAAGCAGCGGCGCGAGTTCGCCCGCGCGCTGCCCTCCCGCCGCGCTTAGCCGCAAGCAATCCAAGGAACTGCGCTTCCCCGCACTCCCGGCTGGGGCTATCCTGCGACGCGACTGCCCGCATGCTTCGCCGCAGCCAGTCCCTCACGCCACAAAGGAGTGCGGCATGACCCGCAAGCTCATATTCTGGATCGTCTTTCTCTGCGTCAGCGCGGGTGTCCTGGCACTCGCCATCCCGAACTTCACCCGCTCTTTCGCGGTGATCTCGCTGGACCTGCGCATGGACCGCGCGGCGGCACTCTCGGCAGCGAAGACGCTGGCCGCCCAACGCGGGCTCGGCCCCGGCGGCGTCCTGCGCCAGGCGGCCGCGTTCAGTGGCGACGATACGGTGAAGACGTTCGTCGAGCTCGAAGCCGGCGGCGCTGAGGCAGTCCGCGCCATGCTGCGCGATCACCTCTACGACGCCTACACGAGGCAGGTGCGGCTGTTCCGCGAGGGCGAGACGCGCGAGGTCATGCTGCGCTTCCGTCCCGACGGCAAGCCCTATGGCTTCGTGGACCAACTCCGCGAGGACGCGCCCGGCGCGAACCTGTCCGTCGAGACAGCGCGGATCATCGCCGAGACGACGGCAACGCGTGACTGGGGCCTCGACCTCTCGCACTACACGCCGCTCGAGCCTTCGACCGAACACCGCTCCGGCGGGCGCGCCGACCACACGTTTCTCTACGAGCGCAATGATGCCAAAGCCGGCGAGGGCCGCTACCGCGTGCGGCTCGTCGTGGCCGGCGACCGGCTGATTGAGCTGACGCACTTCCTGCGCGTGCCCGAAGCGTTCTCGCGCACCTACGAGAAGATGCGCTCCTCGAACAACGCGATCGCCTTCGGCGCGACGGCCGTGATGGCGTTGCTGTTCATCATTGGCGGCTGCATCATCGGTTTGTTCGTGCTGATGCGCCGTCGCGAACTGTGGTGGACGCCGGCGCTGGTGTGGGGCTTCGTGATCTCAGGCCTCGGGGCACTCGCCCAGTTCAGCGCGCTGCCGCTGTCGTGGATGGAGTACGACACAGCGATCTCCGGCGGCACGTTCCTGCTGAGACAAGTGATGGTCGCCCTGCTGGTGTTCGTGGCCGATGGCTGCTTGATGGCGCTCACGTTCGCGGCCGCCGAAGGACTCGGCCGCCGCGCCTTCCCGCAGCATCCGCAGTTGTGGCGGATGTGGTCGCGGGACGCGGCGGGCAGCCGTTCAGTCGTCGGCAGGACGCTCGGCGGCACGCTGCTCACGGGTATCGAGTTCGGCTACATCATCGGCTTCTACGCGATCGCCACGAAGCTGTGGCACTGGTGGACGCCGGCCGAAGCGCTCGTCGATCCCAACGTGCTCGCGAGCACCGTGCCGTGGCTGTCGGCCGTGGCGCCTTCGCTGCACGCCGGCATATGGGAGGAGTCGCTGTTCCGCGCCGTGCCGCTCGCGGGCGCCGCTTTGATCGGCAACAGGCTCGGCAACCGCAAGCTGTGGATCGGCATCGGGCTCATCGTCGAAGCAATGGTGTTCGGCGGCGCGCATGCGAATTACGCGTCGTGGCCGGCGTTCTCGCGGCCCGTG
>JANLOX010000323.1:0-24331 GCA_031366795.1 Candidatus Eiseniibacteriota bacterium
CGGCCCGCCATACATGAACAGCGCGATGATCGACAGCGGCGCCGTCAGCGCGGCGACAGCCAGCGCGCGCGGGAGTGAACGCGGCCCCGGCGGACGCAGCGCGAACCAGACACCCGGCACGCCGAGCCCGAGCATGGCCAAGGACACCGCGAGGAACGCGAAGTGGTACCACAGCACCACGCTCAGGATGCGCGTGACCCCGATCTCGTAAAGCATGACGGCGGCCGACGCCAGCGCGATGGCGAGGTACTCGCGTCCCCCGCTGGGTTCGAGCGGGGATCTTGGCTCACGGGGAAACGTGCCTGCAGGTTTGCGGCGGGGCATCGGTCCCCTGAGTGATCGGTCGAGCGTCGGGCCTGGGACGAGCGGCCGCTCATCGGGCCGCCGCCACGCCATGGGACAGCATGAGTTATCGTAACCGCACCGTTCGCGGCTGGGAAGCATCCTAAGCCCTTACGCCACGAAAATTGCGCACCCGCCGCCGCAAGAAGAGGGGCAAGAAAAAGGCGCGATTGCTGCGATATCACCCCCTGCGCTACTCTTGCGCTGTCGCAGTTGGGAGCCCCTACCATCATGACATTCGATCCGGAAGACCCGCACCGCTCGCTGCAACGGAACGTTGAGCGCCTGCTCCGCAGCCTCGTTTACCAACGTCACCCCGCGACGCATTTCTCGGAGCCCGAATGGGCGCCGGCGGTCGATCTGGTGGTGGCCGAGCATTCGGCGCGCGCCATCGTCGATCTCGCCGGTGTGCCGCGCGACAACGTTCGCGTCCGCCTGCAGGGCACCACGCTCGAGATCAGCGGTCGCCGCGAACATCCCCAGGATCCGGGCGGCGCCCACTACCATCTTGCCGAGATCCTGTTCGGGGAGTTCCGCCGCACGGTCGAGTTGCCGTGGGAGGCCGACCCCGATCGCGTCGAAGCCCAGTATCGTGACGGCATGCTGGAGATCCATTTCGTCCCCGACCCCACCGCAACGCGCAAACACATTACGATCGAGCAGCACAAGAGTGAGTGACCGAATCCAGAGAGAAGGAATCGAGTGACCCAATCCCGCCGCAAGCCTGTGCATAAGAAGAAGCCCCCCGCGAAGACCAAGCCAGCGCGCCGCACGCCCGCGAAGCGCACGAGCTCGCATCCCGGCGACCGCGTGCGCATCGAGACAGCCGGTGCATCGCTCTCGATCGCGCCCGGCTCCGAGGCCGACGAGCGCATCAAGTCATTAAAGCCGGGCGACAAGCGCACCGTGCCGGTGTTGCCGGTGCGTCATACGGTGCTGTTCCCGTTTGCGATCCTGCCCATGAACGTGGGCCGGGCGAGCAGCGTCCAATTGCTGCATCACTGCATGGCGGGCGACCGCATGCTCGCCGTCGTCGCCCAGAAGGATCCGCTCAACGAGAGTCCCAAGCCCGACGAGATCGAATCGATCGGCACCATGGCGATCATCCTGCGCATGATCCGCACCGGGGAGAACCAGTTCACGGTGCTGGTGCAGGGAATAAATCGCGTGAAGCCGGTGAAGTTCACCGCGACCGAGCCGTTCATGACCGCGGAAGTCGAGATCCTGGGCGAGGATTTCGCCGAGGATCTCCAGACAGAAGCGCTCGCCAAGGCGGTCGTCGGCGAATTCGAGAAGGTCGTGGCACTGTCGCCGACGATTCCGGATGAAACGGTGCAGGCCGCGCGCGACCAGGATCACCCAGGCAGGCTCAGCGACTTCATCGCCTCGCTGCTCGACCTGCAGACCGAGGACAAGCAGCGCCTGCTCGCCATCACCGCGGTTCAGCCGCGACTGCAGGCGCTCGCCGAGATCCTGCAGCGCGAATTGCAGGTGCTCGAGGTTGGTCAGCAGATCCAGCAGACGGTTCGCGAGTCGGTCGACCAGCACCAGAAGGAATTCTTCCTTCGCCAGCAGCTCGACGCGATTCGCAAGGAACTCGGCGAGGGAGATGATTCCGAGCGCGAGATGAACGAGCTCAAGGCAAAGATCGAGAAGGCCGGCATGCCGCCCGAGGTGCGCAAGGAAGCGGATCGCGAACTGGCGCGGCTCAATCGCATCCCGCCCCAGTCGGCGGAGCACAACGTCGCGCGCACCTATCTCGAATGGTTGTGCGAGATGCCGTGGGCCGTGCAAACGGAGGACAACCTCGACCTCGCGCACGTGCGCAAGGTGCTCGACCAGGATCACTATGGACTCGGCAAGATCAAGGAGCGCATCCTCGAGTACCTCGTGGTGCGACGCTTCAAGGCCGACGCCCGCACGCCGATCCTGTGCTTTTCAGGCCCCCCGGGCACCGGCAAGACTTCCCTCGGCCGCTCGATCGCCCGCGCGCTGGGACGCAAGTTCACACGCGTCTCGCTTGGCGGCGTGCGTGATGAGGCGGAGATCCGCGGCCACCGGCGCACTTATATCGGCGCGCTGCCCGGCAACATCATCCAGGGTATCCGCCGCGCCGGCTCGCGCAATCCGATGATCATGCTCGATGAGATCGACAAACTCGGCAACGACTTCCGCGGCGATCCCTCGAGCGCGCTACTCGAAGTGCTCGATCCCGAACAAAACACCACGTTCGTGGATCACTACCTCGATGTACCGTTCGACCTGTCGCAGGTGATGTTCGTCACTACCGCGAACTACCTGGACCCCGTGCCCCCGGCCCTGCGCGACCGCATGGAGGTCATCGAGCTGACGGGCTATACTGATCGCGAAAAGCTCGAGATCGCCAAGCAGTACCTGATCCCCAAGGCGATCCGCGAGAACGGTCTCGAGTCGCTGGACCTGTCCATCACCGACGACGCCCTGATGCGCGTGGCGCGCGAGTACACGGCCGAAGCCGGCTTGCGCAATCTCGAGCGCGAGCTGGCGAACCTGCTGCGACGCAGCGCCAAGCGCGCCGCCGAGGGCAAGGAGATGGCGAAGCAGATCGGCCCCGACACGGTGCGTGAGCTGCTGGGACCGCCGCGCTTCGAGGACGAGAAGGCCGCCCTGCTCGACGAGCCGGGCGCCGCACTCGGGTTGGCGTGGACGCCCGTCGGCGGCGAAGTGCTGACGATCGAAGCCACCGCGATGCCGGGAGAGCGCGGCCTGATGCTCACCGGGCAACTGGGCGACGTGATGAAGGAATCCGCGCAGGCGGCGCTGTCCTACATCCGCTCACATGCGGAAATGCTGGGCATCGATCCCGCGGTGTTCTCGCGCTCCGATATCCACGTTCACTTGCCGGCGGGCGCCATCCCGAAGGACGGCCCCTCGGCCGGCGTAGCGCTGACCACCGCGATGGTCAGCCTGCTGACCAAGCGCAAAGCGCGGCCGCACATCGCCATGACCGGCGAGATCACGCTGCGCGGCATGGTGCTCAAAGTCGGCGGCATCAAGGAGAAGGTGCTCGGCGCCCATCGCGCCGGGATCACCACGGTGATCCTGCCCAAGTCGAACGAGGTGGATCTCGAGGAGGTCCCGGTCGAAGTACGGACGCACATGATCTTCGCGCCGGTCGAGCGCGTCGAGCAGGCCATCGAACTGGCGCTCGAGGCGTCACCCACGGAATCGAAACGCACAGGAAAGCCCGAGGCTAAGGATGGCCACGAGAACGCGGGCGTGGGCGTCGAGTCCACCGTGGCGCAGACCCAGACGGCACGCGGCCCACACAAGCGGAGGCGGTCGTGATGCGAATCATCGCGGCACTGCTGTGCGCATGCCTGCTGTTCCACATCGCGGCCCCGGCCGCTCAGGCGGGCGTCAACGTGAATCGCAATGGTGACGAGAACCCGATGAAGGAGGTCGCCAAATCGGTGATCTATGGCGGCATGGCGGGACTCGTGATCGGCGGCGCCATTTCATGGGCGAGTGACAATGGCAGCGCGGATGCGGTCCGTTGGGGATTCGTCAGCGGCACATTCCTGGGACTCGGCATGGGGTTGTGGTGGGTGACGAAGCGCCCCGCTCCCACGGCCGCCCTGGAGCTGAAGGGCGGCACCCTGCGCGCACAACTCCCCGCGCCCACCGTGAGTGCCACCGGCCAGCCGCAGTTGGTGCTGGCGAAGGTGACGTTCTAGAGGGAACCGGCCGCACTCGTGACGACTCCCCTGACCGCCCCACTCACGCCTGAAGCGACCGCACTCCGCGTCCACGGCGAAACAATTATCTACCGATTGTTCGACGTGGGTTACGCCATTGGCCTCGACCAGGCCTGCGAGTTGCTGTCGTCGAATGCGCCCGAGCGGCTGCGCCCGGTGCGTGGCGAAGCGCAGGCGATCCAGATCCCCAACCCGCCGGTGACCGTTGGGCTCGGCAACGAGGCCATCACCACGGGCGGGGTGCGGCATGAAGCCGAACTCTCGGCGCGCATCTTCGATTTCGGCGTCGTCTCGTTGCGCGCGCGCATCGTGGCGCCCTCGGGCGTCTCGTGGAGCCAGTTCGCCGCGCACAACGCCGACGCCAGCTCGCTCACCTCGTGGGCCGAACTGTTGACGGCTGCTTTGGAGCCGCTGCTCGCGCGCATGGCCCCCGCCATCCAACGCGCAGGCCGCGCGCCGGTCACCGAGGACTACGTGGTGTTCCGAGTGAACCGGCTCGAGGACGCCGCGGGGGTCACCGTGTCGCCCGAGTGCCTGCCTGATGAAGACATCGCGCAACTGTTGCTCGGCGAGCGGCGCAAGTTGTCGAGTGCCGCGCGACGCGAGTTGTTGTCGCAGCGCTTCACCTACTTCGAGGACGATCTCGCGGTGCTGGCGTGGGGCTCGGCGCTGGTGGTGGAGCCGGTGGCCGAGGACACCGACGTCCAGTACGTGCTCGAGTTCGCCAACGCGCAATTGCTCGAACTGCGCTTCTACGATGCCGTGCTCGATGGTGAGCTGCCGGAGATCTACACGCGGATCGCCGAGGCACGGCAGGGCTTCCACCTGCTGGGCCTGCGCTACGGCCGCCTGTTGGCGGATCTCCACACGCGCGTGGCCGATGCCACGGAACTCGTCGAGCGCGTCGAGAACTCGCTCAAGGTCACCGACGACGTGTTCCTCGCTCGAATCTACGCCGGCGCGCTGGAGTTGTTCCGCGGGCGCACCTGGCGCAACGGCATCGATCGCAAGGTCACCATCATTCGCGAGACCTACGACATGCTGAACGCCGAGTCCCAGTCCCGCCGCGCCGAGGTGCTCGAGATCATCATCGTCGTGCTCATCATGGTCGAGCTGGCAGTGAGCCTGCTGCGGCGTTGACCGCGTAAACGCGGACGCGGCAGCCGCTCTCCCGTCGAATCCCGGGTCGCAGCCGCCGCGCCGTTGCTGGTCCCGGACGCTTCGTGACGCGTCCGAACTAGCCGTCGAAGGCGGCCCTCAGACGGTCTTGATGGGCACCGTCGTTCCCTTGGCATCCGCCGTTTTGGGCAACACCACCGTGAGCAGGCCGTTGGTGAAGGTGGCATTCACGCGCGCTTCATCGACCGTCGTCGGCAGGAGAAAACTGCGCACGAACGATCCGTACTCGCGCTCCACGCGATAGAAATACTCCTTCTTGTCCTCCAGGTCCTGCTTCTTCTCACCCTTAATGGTCAGGATGCCGGCGTGCACGGACACGGAGATATCCTTCGGCTCGATACCCGGAACCTCGAGTTTCGCGACGAAGTCATCCTTGGTTTCCATGACGTCCGTGGACGGGTTCCACTCACCGGCCGTGGTGAATTCGAAGCCGTTCTGCTGCCAGAGCCGATCGAACATCCTGTCCATCTCCCTACGGAGGGTGTCCACTCCTGCGGTAGGTATGAGGGTCTTCATGACCTTCTCCATTCGCGTCACAAGCCTCGTGCGATCTCCGGGGCGTCCGGTGGATCACCCGCACTGCGCGCTGCAAACTACAGGGGAGCGAGCGCAGGAGGCTGGCCATCTGTCTGGCATCGGGTCCGCTCGGATTTCACTCCGGCGGTCCGCGTCGCCGTTCGAGCGCCTCACTCCCCGCACGATGTTTACGCATTTGACGTGCCGTCGTTGGGAGTGCGCGCGAGCTGAGCTGGATGCGCGAAAGCTGAATGATTCCGACGGATGCCGGCGGTGACGACCCACCTCCCTGTCCGGGTTGCATGACATTGCGGCAGCACTGTGCCGAAATGACAGGCAGTAGGTCTCGTAAACTGCATCTCCCGGGGCCGCCCTGCGGGTCAGGGCATCTTACTTTGCAATCACCGGAAGCTCTGGGCCCCAGATCAAGCGCTTAGCGCTTGCCTGCCCTACGTGGTGCCGTATCATTTAGGCATCCTCATTTTACCGCCCCAGGCCGCGCGACACTCCGGAGACTCCCCGTGCGCTTCCCCCTGCTTGCCGCCTGTGCGCTCATCACGCTGTCCGTTGTCGCCACGAGCGCGAGTACGGCAGTGCCCAAGCCGCGCGTCGGTTCGCTCGACATCCATTCGGTCCCGCGGGTGCAACGGTACCTTCCCGGCGCCCAGATTCCGCTGAACACGCAGAGCATCTGCCGCCTCGGCCAATTCGGCGATCCCGTGGGCACGATCGGCGACGAGACCAGCGGCGGCACGGTGTTCTATGGCGAGGGCGATACCTACTGGACGTTCCTCGAGCTGCGCCCCGACTCCTGTCCGGGCTGCGGCACGAACAAGCGTGGCGTGTTAAGCACGGCGCACCTGGCGCTCTACTTCCCGTTCGCGCCTGAGACCGTCACGGTGAAGGTCAGTGTCGTCGGCACCGTCCCCGTTCCGTGTCACTACCCGAACTACCAGGACCCGGGCGCGCTGATGTGCGCGCCGTTCAGTGCGACGCTCGACAGTCAAGATGCGTTGACCGTCGTCGACTTCGCGATTCCGATCCCGCCCGGATGCCAGATCTCGACCCCGCCGAATGGGACAGGCAATGGCTTCCTCGGTTACGAATTCGTGAGCGCGAGCGATGCGACCACGTTCCACAAGCCGCTGCTCGCGGTGCAGGCGGCGGCCAGGGTGTGCAACTCATTCAACCCCGTCGGCGAGGTCGTCTTCGACATGGTGCCGACCTACCTCGTCGGCAACCCGGTGATGTATGCCGAGGTCGCGCAGTGTGTCTCAACGCTGGATGTCGCGTCACTGCCCGGCGCAGGACCGGCGCTCTCGCTCGGCGCTCCCACGCCGAATCCGTCGTTCGGCAGGGTCTCGCTCAAGCTGTCGCAGCCGCGTGTGGGCACGGTGGACGTCTCCGTGTACGACGCACGCGGCGCGCAAGTGCGCTCGCTGTATTCAGGCGTGGCCGCCGCGGGTGAACGCGCGATCCAGTGGAACGGCGAGGATCGCTTCGGCCGCACGGCGCCCGCGGGCGTGTACTACGTGCGCGCGTTCTCGGGAGCGGGGACTGCGGTGCAGCGGGTGTTGCGGATTCGCTAGGCTGCGCTTAGGCCCGCGCAGACTCCCGCAACAACGCCCGCAACTCTGCGCCCACGTCGTCCATCTCCGTGAGATCGGGCGCCAGACCGTAGGCTCCGTGCTCGTAGGCGTACTCCGCCGCGGTGTCGAGCGAGTCGACGCCGCCTGCGCATAATTCGCGCGCGATCACCGGGGCGGTACCACGCCGCACTTCGGCGAGCACTTCTTCGGGGCTGGGCTTCATCAGCAGGCCGCTCGGGTTGATCGGGCCCGCGACGAAATCCGGCGCGATCTCCCACTCCCGCAATTGCGCGAGCAGGCTGCCGAGATTGCGCGTCTCGAGTCCGGCCGACATCTTCAAGTTGCGGCGCACGTAGCGCGTGTAGGACTCGAACATCTTGCGATTGCCCGCGGCCAGCGCGAGGTCGGTGAACCACGCGTCGAGCACAATGCCACGCACGGAGCTGCGCGGCAGGCTGCTCAACTCGGACTCGATCAACACCGGTAGCCGCCACGCATAGTCACCACGGCCGAACATCGCCGGCCGCGCCATTCCTGCCAGCCGTGCGGTGACGCCCGCGAACCCGCGCGCACGGGCGCGGCTGGCGTTGATCACCGGCTCGAGCCCCGCGCCCAACTCCTGGCGCTCGTATTCGGAGACCGACGGCACCACGACGTACAACGGGACCTCGGTCGACAATTCGGCAAGGGCCGCGCGCAGCGCAGGAGTCGAGCAGGTGAACACGCCATCGACCTTCGCCGCGACCGCCTTGGCGAGCGTGACCGCGAGGCTCTCGGGCTCGCGATAGCGCGCCACCACTTCGAGCAGGCGGTCCCGTGTAGCGAGCGAGGGCCCGTGCAGCGAGCGCAGGCTCAGCAGCAGGCGCGGCGCGTTGTTCATGAGACCGCCAGCGCCACGGGATTGCCGCCGGTGCGCGAAGAAGTGTAGACGGCGTCCATCACACGCAGCGCGCGCACGGCGCGTTCGGCGCGGTGGATCGGCGGCTCGCCGCCGGCGACCCACGCCAGGAACGAGGCGAGCACGCGGTACGTGGCCTCACCATCGAGATCGAAGCGCGCGGCTTGCGCCAGGTCCGCGAGGCCCAGACGCGTGTGGCCGGCGCGGAAGGTGCCGCGCTCTTCAATGATATCGAGTTCCACGGCGTCGTCGGAAGCGAGCAGCTTGCCGTTCTCGCCCTCGAACTCCAGCACCGTCGCGGCGGCGGGATAACCGGGCACGCTCCACGAGGCGTCGAGCCCTACTTCGCCGCCACTCGGCAGCGTCAGCGTGACGTGCACCTCATCTTCGAGCTCACCGAATAACCGCTGCGCCGTGGCGCGTACCTGCTTGGGGCTGCCGAAGGTCTCGACCGCATAGAACAACGCATCGATCGCCTCGTGCAGCAGCACGCCGCCCGTGGCGCCGCCCGCGGCCAATGCGGCCTGGCGCGAGGTGTCGAACACGCGCGAACGGTAGGTCGAGCAACGCACGCGGCGCGCGGCGCCCAGTGTGCCGCTCGCCAGCACCGCGGAGGCTTCGGCGAACACGGGGTGGAACATCAACGCATGACTGCACGCCAGCGGCACCCGCTTATCACGCGACAGCAGCGCCAGCGATTCGGCCTCATGCAGCGCCGAGGACAGTGGGCGATCGGTCAGCACGGCCACGCCCGAGTCGAGCGCCTCGCGCACCAGCGCGGGCCGCGTGTGGTGGGCGCCGGTGACGATGAGCGCGTCGGGCTTCTCTCGCTCGATCAGCGTCGCCAGGCGTTCGAACGCCGGCAGCTTGAACCCGGCGCCCTTGGCGGCGCGGCGCGCGGCGCTGTCCGCTTCGGCAAACCCGACCAGTTCGACATTCGGGATTGAGCGGGCGACCGCGGCCTGGACGATGCCGGCGCGGCCGAGCCCCGCCACCGCGAGGCGCAAAGGCTTGAGCGGCGCGGGAGGCGTGGAACTGCCACCCGGCTCCGAAAGCTTGGAATCAATCAGCGTTGTCACGGTGCTCCCGCGGCTCCTTCCGTGGGCTGCCCGGCAAGCGACGGAGCCGCCCAGAGGATGGACGGCTCCGGTAGATCGCGCCGGTCACCCCACGCTACACGCGCAGCGGGCGACGGGCAACCGTGAGGGATACCCAGCTACGCCGACTTCTTGAACTCGATCCGCACGTCCTGGCGATCGGATTCGCTTACCTTGAAGAACTCGGACGGCTCGTAGTGACACCAGTCGGCGACGAGTTTGTCCGGCATCTGCTCGAGCCGGGTGTTGAAGGTCGCGACAACGTCGTTGTAGTACTCACGACGGTCGGCGATCTGGTTCTCGAGTTCGCTGATGCGGTTCTGGAGTTGGTTGAAGTTCTGGTTCGCCTTGAGCTCGGGGTAGGCCTCGGCGATGGCGAAGAACTGGCCCAGCGCCTGGGTCAGCGTGCTCTCGGCCTGCGCGCGCTCACCTACCGTGCGCGCCTTCATCAGTCCCCCGCGCGCCTCGCCCAGTTGCGTGAACACGGCGCGCTCATGCTGCATGTACGCCTCACACGTGCTCACCAGCTTTGGCAATTCATCGTGGCGCTGCTTGAGCAGCACGTCGATGTTGGCCCACGAGCGGGCGATGTTGTTCTTGAGCGACACCAGCCCGTTGTAGATCGTCAACGCATAACCCACCGTGCTGAGGCACGCGAACAAGAACAGAACAGCTACCATGATTTCACCCACGCGCATTGGTCACCTCATCCGATCAAAGCCGTCGCGCGAAGGCGCCGGCAGGTTCATTCGAAGGCTCAGTGTCGATTCGCAAGGATATTGAGCCAGTACGCCAGACCCATCAGCGTCAGCGCGGGGCCAGCCAGCATTCCCGCCCATGCCTTCATCCCCAGCAGCGACGTCATCTGCCGCTCCGACTCCTGGCTGATGATGAATACATCGTGGTGGTCATCGCGCCGCACGATCGCGGCGACTTCGCTCTGCAAGGAGTGAATGCGCCGCTCGTGCGGGCCATCGGTGCCGGTCGCCTGAATCTCGTCGTCCATCGACACGGACATCGCATTGGGCCGTGGCACGGCGGTGCCAAGCATGAACACCGCCTGGCCCTCTTCAAGAATGCGTTCGCGAAAGCGCAGGGTCGACAGCCGCCACACGTGGCGAAACGCCAGGCGCTCGGCGTCCATGTACTCGAGGTAGCACGCGGGCACGTTGATGCCCAAACAGGTTTCTTCGACCTGCGACTGCACGCGGCAATCGGAGCCCTTCGGGTAGACCAGCGCGATCCCCGTCTCATCGCGAATGAAGAACGGGCTGCCCGAACTGCTCCGGTGCACGACATTCCAGCCGTTGTTGCGTGTGCGGGTCGAGATGTCGATTTCCCAGTAGGCGCATGGCCGCGCCGAGAACGGGGCCTGGTGCTCGCTGCGCGGAATCACCTCGCCATTGATCTCGACCAGGCCCATCGCCATCGAACGGATGTGCGCGGTGGGCGTGTTCTCGATCAGGCGACGCACGCGCAGGTCGCGGAAGGCGCGCAAGAACAGCCAGGGGCCCATGAGCAGGGCAAACATCGAAAATGCGCCGAATTGGAGGTTGTGCATGGCCCCCGAGTTATCGGCGCGGCGCGCTGCAAACAATAGCGCTACATTGGTGCGATAACCCTAAGGGAGGAGCCAAGTACCATGCCGAACCGGCAACCCAACAACCCGCTGCACGGGGTGACGCTGGAGATGATGTTGCGCGAAATGGTCGAGCAGTTCGGCTGGGAAGGCCTGGCGCGGGACGTGCCGATCAGCTGCTTCCTCGTGAAGCCCAGCATCACCTCGGCGCTCAAGTACCTGCGCAAAGCGCCGCGCGCGCGCAAGAAGGTCGAGTTGCTCTACGAGCGCTTCGTGGCGGAACGCGGGGAGTGAGCGGCTCGGCCGTGTCGAGCGGTGTAACGACGCGCCACCGCGCGAAGCCTCAATCGCCCAGCGCGTGCCCGTCGGTGGCGAGTACCCGGCCCTCGCGCAAGCGCACGCGGCGTATGCTGATGCCCAGCTCGGTCTCGTAGCGGTTCACCAGCCGCACTTCATCCTCGGTCATCAACGAGACCGCCACGCCCTTGGCGCCCGCGCGCGCGGTGCGACCCACGCGGTGCAGGTAGGCCTTGCTCTCGGTCGGCGGGTCGATGTTGATGATGTGCGTGACTCCGGCGATGTCGAGCCCGCGCGCGGCCACATCCGATGCAATCATCACGCGCGCCGCACCTGAGCGGAACGAGTCCATCGCTTCCTTGCGGTCGAGCTTGTCGAACGAGGCGTGCAGGTCGGCGACGGCGACCTTGTGGTGCTCAAGGTAGTCGGCCAGCCGCTGCGCGGTTTCGTTACGGTGCACGAACACCATCGCGCGCTCAGGCGTCAGCGCATTCAACAGCTTGCGCAGCATCTCGGGCTTGTCGCGCGCTTCGCACACGATGTAGAGGTGCTCGATGCGCTCGTTCACGGGCGACGCCGCGACGCGCAACATCAGCAGCCCCGGCGCCAACTTCTCTAGGACCGAGGCGCTCTCGGGCTGTTCCGTGGCGGATGCGAAGATCAACTGGCGCTCGCGCGGCAACGCCTGGACGATGGCGCGCACGGCGGGCAGGCTGTCCTTGATCAACAGCTTGTCGGCCTCGTCGATCACAATCGCCTTGATGCCGCGCGTCTTGAGCTTGCCCACATCGATCAACTCGCGGATGCGTCCGGGCGACCCAATGACAAGCTGCGGCTTCTTCTTGAGCTTCTCGATCTGGCGGTCCACGGCAGTGCCGCCGATCAGCAGCACCGAGCGCACCGGCCAGGTGGAATTCACCGCCAGCTCGCTGCACTGGCGCTGGATCTGGATCGCCAGCTCGTGCGTGGGTGCCAGGATGACGACTTGCGGCGTGCCGGGATTGATGTCGAGCCGTGTGAACAGCGGCAGCAGGTAGGCGAGCGTCTTGCCCGTGCCCGTCTCGGCGTTCAAGTAGGCGTCCCTCCCCGCCAGCAGCACGGGGATGGCGGCGACCTGGACCGGCGTGGGCTCGGAGATCTTCTGCTTCGCCAGGCCCTCGGTCAGCGGCGCTGGGATGCCCAGTTCGGCGAAGGTCATCGAGTCCATCCCGCGGTGAGGGAAGGCATCTATCCGCGCTTCGCTTCGAGCTCGGCCCAGCGCTCGTAGAATGCCGCGACCTTGGCCTGCAACTCGCCGTGTTCCTGGCTCAGCTCCTGGAGCTTCTTGTAGTCGGCCAGCAACTCAGGGCTCGTCATGCGCGCCTCGAGTTCCTTTACGCGCGCTTCGGCCGAGTGGATCTTCGCTTCCATCTGGCCCCACTCGCGCTGCTCGTTGTAGCTGAGCTTGCCGCGCTTGGGCTCGGTAGCACTCGCGCCGCCCGCTGCCGCCTTCTTGGCGGCGGCGCCCCGCGCGGTCTCGGCGACGGCCGCGGCCTCCTGCGACTCCAGCCACTGCGAGACACTCGCGAGCATCTTCGCGCCACCTTCGCCATCGAGCCCGAGCACATGCGTCGACAACCGGTCGAGCATGAAGCGATCGTGCGTGACGAGCAGGACAGCGCCGGGGAATTCTTTCAAGCTCTCCTCGAGCACTTCGAGCGAGGGAATGTCGAGATCGTTCGTGGGCTCATCGAGAATCAGAAGATCGGCGGGCTGGCGCATCAGCTCCGCGATCAGGATACGTGCCTGCTCGCCGCCCGACAGCTCGCCCACGGGTACATCGAGCTGGTCTGAGCGAAACAGGAACTTGCGCGCCCACGACGACACATGAATGCCGTCACCGTTGTAGATCACCGTGTCGCCATCGGGGCACAGCGCTTTGCGCAGCAGTTGGCTGCGATCGAGTTCGGAACGGTTCTGGCTCAAGGTCGCCACGCGCAACGCGTGCGCACCCACCACCGTGCCGGCGTCCGGTTCGATCTCGCCCGTCAGCACCTTGATGAGCGTGGTCTTGCCGCTCCCGTTGGGGCCGAGCAATCCGAGACACATGCCGGGCACCAGCGTGAGGTCGAGCCTTGAGAACAACGAGCGCCCGCCCAATGACTTCGCGAGACCCTTGGCGACCAGCAGGTTCTTCGTCTTGCGGCCCGTCGCGGTGAAGTCGATACCCGCAGCGCGCCCCGAAGTGTTGCGGCGCTTGAGCTCGGCGAGCTCACCGATGCGCTGGTGCGACTCGTCGATGCGGCCCTTCGCCTTGGTACGCCGCGCGCGCGCGCCGCGCAGCAGCCACGCGATGTCCTGTCGCACGCGTGCCGCGAGATTCGCTTCCTGGCTCGCCTGCGCGGCCATGAACTCCTCGCGCTTCACGAGGAACTCGCTGTAGGGGCCATCGACACTGAAGGTGCCGTCGGGATACACCTTGTTGAGCTCGACGACCCGGTCTGTGACTTCCTCGAGGAAGTAACGATCGTGCGTAACCACCACGACACCGCAGCGCGCGGAGTCGATCAGGTCCTCGAGCCACAGGATGCCTTCGAGGTCCAGGTGGTTGGTGGGCTCATCGAGCATCAACAGTTCCGGCTCGCGCACCAACTCACGCGCGATCGCCAGCCGCTTGCGCCACCCGCCCGACAGTTCCGCCACGGGCTGGTCGAAGCGCGTGAAGCCCACGCGCGTCAGCATGCGTTCCGCGCGATGTTCGCGCTCGTGCGCGTCGTGATCGTGGTGATGCGGCGAAGGCGCGTCGCGCAGCCCATCCGCGACGAAGCTCAAGGGCATCGCACCCGCCGGGAAGGCGTCGTTCTGCGGTACATAGCCGACGCGCACGCCCTTGCGGCGCGTGACCTCTCCCTCGTCGGGAGTCTCTTCACCGGCGAGGATCTTGACGAGCGTCGACTTGCCCGAGCCGTTGGGCCCGATCAGGCCGAGCCGCTCGCCCTTGGACAGGCCCATGGAGATGCCATGGAACAGCGGCCGGGGGCCATAGGTCTTGGAGATCTCTTTGCAGCTCAGGAGTAAGGACATTGACCCACTACCCTAACAGGCCGCGGCAGGATCCTTGGCAGGGTCCGCGTCAGGACTTGGGGTTTTCGTTCGAGTCGTGCAGCCGCGCGGTCTTTTCATCGCGCCGGCCCTTGCGGTAAGCCCAGCCATAGATGAGCCAGATCAACAGCGCGTGCGACACCCACCAGCCGAGCTGGAGGAACTTGAGACCCTGGGGCAGCAGATCGGTCATCGGGGCTCCTGTGGCGAATGGGCCAGTCTTGGGTGTGCGGTCAGCACAATTCTAGCGGGAATCTGCCCCCGGGCGGAACTCCCCCGCCGCGAGCCTAGCCAGGAACGGGCGGTCCGCCTCGAGCACATCCTTAGGCCGGATCGCTTCCGGCAACACCCAGCGCGAGGCATGCACCGCGTGGCTCGCCGTGAATTCTTGCGAAGTGAGCGTGCACTCGACGAAGGTGATCTCGACGTCGAGACCGTGCGGGTAGACGAAGTGCTCAATCGCCAATACGCGCACCGCAGTCGCCGCGACGCCCAGCTCTTCGTGCAGCTCGCGCACCAGCGCCTGCTCGGGCGACTCGCCGGGCTCGAGCTTGCCGCCCGGGAATTCCCACATGAGCCCGAGCGGGCCGCCGGGGGGACGCTGCGTGATGAGGAGCTCGGCGGCGCCCGTGGGGCTACCGGCGCCGGCGCGCCACGTAACGCCGGCGGCGACGCGCACCTGGCGTTTGGCCGCGGGGACATCCGCGGGGCTCACAGGTCCAACTCCAAGTGCAGGCTTGCCACCGCGCCCGCGAAGGCGCGCTGCACGCGACGATGCCACGGCGGCACTTCGTAGGCCTTCGCGAGATCCCGCTCGAAGCCCGAGAGATAGCGGCGATCGCCCGCGGCGCGGCGCGCCACGGCCTCGCACGCGAGCCGGTGCAATGTGGAAGCGAGCGCCGGCTCGACGCTGCGGCGTCCGCGCAATCCTCGCGGTACCTTGAGATAACCGGGCAGCGAATCGATCACCATCGGCGAGCGCGCCAGCGCATGGAGGTCGCACGCGCGTTCCCCCGTGGGCACGAAACCGCGCGCCTGCAGCAGGTGCGTGAGCTCATGCGCGATGGTGAAGTAGGCGAGCTTCAAGGGCCGCACCCAGATGCCGGGACGCGCCGGGTCCATCGAGCCCCAACCGAGCACGTCGCGCCGAATCGCCTGGCCCACGTATACCGTCACGCCATCGAGTTCCGGGAAGAAGCGGCGCACGAAATCGAGCTTCTCGAGAATGCGCGGCTGGTGGCGCGAGTTGCGAATCAGCCGCGAGTAAGTCCACGGCGGCGCATCCTTGCCGAGTTCGAGCGCCAACTGTTCGAGCGCAACGGTGACCCTCCGCCGGCGGCGGGGCCGCGCGGCGGCTCGCGGTCCCTGCGAGCGCGTGACATGCATAGCATGCGTGTAACACGCCGGCGGGCGCGGCTCAACTTGGGGCTGGGCCGCGGCGGGCGCGGGTCATGACTCGCGGCTCACCGGGCGCGGGCGTGGGACGCCGCACACGGGGCACGGCGCGGCATGGCTGGCCCTTTCGCCGCCCGTCTGCAATCCTGCGCGCCACGCATGATCTCCCCTGAACCGGGCACCCTCGACCTCTCGGTCGTCATCCCCCTGCACAACGAGCTCGACAACCTCGAGCCGCTGGTGGCCGAGCTGCGGACAGCGCTCGACGCCACCGGCCGCAGCTGGGAGATCGTGCTGGCGGACGATGCGAGCGACGACGGCAGCAGGCAACGTGTGTGCGCGATGGCCGCGGCTGATCCGCGCATTCGCGCCGTGCGGCTGGCGCGGCGGGGCGGCCAGAGCGCTGCCCTCATTGCGGGCATTGCGCGCGCGAAAGGAGGCGTGATCGTGACGCTCGATGCGGATCTGCAGAACGATCCGGCGGACCTGCCGAAGTTGCTTGAGGCGCTCGAGACGGCCGACGTGGTCTCGGGCGTGCGCGCGGGCCGCCGGGACGCCTGGAATCGTCGCGCAACATCGGCCATCGCCAACGCGATTCGCCGCGCCGTGATCGGTGATTCGATCACCGACATCGGCTGCTCGCTCAAGGCCTACCGGCGCGAATCGCTCGAAGCACTGCCCGTGTTCGTCGGCGTGCACCGCTACCTGCCGGCACTGTGCCAGTTCCGCGGGGCGCGGCTGGCCGAGTTGCCGGTGTCGCATCGCGCGCGCCGGCATGGGCGCTCGAAGTATGGCGTCACGGACCGCATGTGGCGCGGCATCCGCGACCTGATGGGTGTGCGCTGGCTCAAGACGCGGCTGGTAATGCCGGCGGTGCATAAGGCGAGCGAGGCGAACGAATGACGAACTGGTTCGACTCCCCCGTCTACTGGTACATCATCGGTTTTGGTGGCCAACTCGCGTACGGCGCGCGCTTCGTCGTTCAGTGGTTGGCGTCCGAGCGGAAGAAGCAGGTGGTCATCCCCGGGGTGTTCTGGGTGCTGAGCCTCGCGGGAGGCGTGGCACTGCTCATCTACGCGGTGCACAAGCGCGATCCGGTGTTCGCGATCGGCCAGGGGCTCGGGCTTCTCGTCTACGCGCGCAATCTAGTGCTGCACCGCCGCACGCCGCCACGCGACTGAGGCGCGGCGCTCGCTGAAGCTGCCGCGCGCGCGTCACGCCGCGGGCGTTCCCGTTCGCCTTCGCGCCCGCCTAGCGCTCGAGTGTCAGCTTTCGCGTCGTGATCCCGCTGCGCGACTTGATGCGCGCGAAGTACATCCCCGCGGGCAGCGCATTCCCCTCGGCGTCCCGGCCGTCCCACGCCAGTGAGTGCTCACCCGCGGAGTTCGACTCGTTGTCGACCCGCCGCACGAACCGTCCCGAGGCGTCGAGGACATCGATGGTGACGGGCGAGAACTGCGTGAGCAGGTAGCGAATGAGCACGCAGCCGTGGCTGGGGTTCGGTAGGGTCACGAGTCGCTGGACGCCCGCGGCGGGGTGTTCCGTCCCGGCGGAGTCGACAGCCGTGGTGCCGATGCAGGTCGCGCCGTCACTGGAGTAGATGCCGCCCTCGAGTTCGCAGCTCGTGCGTGTTGTGACCTCGCATTCACCATTCGGCAGGCGGCAGGCGCCGGCCATTGAATCGCCCAACCCCGCTGTGCTCGCCAGCGCGCGGTCCACGACGTTCAAGGTGATCCGCTGGACCACGCTGTCGGCCGCCAGTCCGTGGCTCCAGTCGGTGGCGCCAGCGTCGAAGACGAGCCCCGGTGACTCGTACAACCCCATCGTCGCATGCCCGAAAGTTGCCGGTGCGACGCCGAGCACCACAAAGTTCGAGGGGGTGCCATCGGCGCCCGTCGCCAGCGGCAACCCCTCGTCCCAATCCAGCAACGCGCCGTCGGTCTCATAACCCACGATCGCGGCGCTGCGCCCGAGTGTATCGCCGTCACTGAGGTTCGTCCCCGCGAAGGCCCAGTGATCGGTGTGATACGCCGTGAAACCGCCAAACCCATCGGCAGCGGTGTAGTTGCCCAGGAAATTGGCGTACCCGCCGTTGCGAAAGCTCACGCCGGTCATGCGGTTCTCCGGATCAAACACCGGCGCCTTGTACCAGTTCACGGTCACCAGCGAATCCGCAACCCCGGTAAGCGGATCGAGCCGCGCGTCCTTGTAGCACACGATCTGGTCGTCGCCGTTTATGCGAATCTGCCACCAGCAAGTATTCCCGCCGAAGAACAGCGCACTGCCGCCGCGGGCGACATGTGCGTCGACGGCGCGGCGCATCTCCCGTGACCAATATTCATCATGACCCACATCAATCATCACTCCGTAGTTCAGGAGCAGGCTGGGCGCCTGATGGATATCGGTGTCGGTGCAGTATTCCATGGTGTAACCGCGCGATTCCATGAATTGGATGAACTTGACGGGCCAGTCCAGGATATTCGAGAGACCGGCCCCCGACACGAATGGCCGCCGCAATGAAACCACGCTGCTGGGCTGGCGGTGCATTGAGTTGAACTCATACAGGCTCTTGCCCCCATACGAGTTGTAGGCCTGCATGGTCGCCAACGGCAGCACGAACAGCATGCGCGAGGTCAGACCAGGGTTGCGCGGCCGCACGACGAAGGGCGCGTAGCGCGCCTCGCCCGAGGGGATGATACGGGCGGCATAGACTCCACTGGGCCAGGAATCCGGGATGGGGAGCCTGAGTGTCGCCGTCCAGCCACAGCCGTTGGCGTATGCGCTGTCAGGCATTGCCTGCTCGTCTGCCGCGACACTGGCGTAGCTGGCGTAGGGCGTCGCGTAGTGGCCGTAGCGAATGATCTGCACGAGCACCGAGGGTTCACTACTCGAGATGCAAATGCTGACCGTATCGCCCTGCGGAACCGAGGCCGGCCATGCATAGGCATCCAGCGTGTCCGCGCGTGCGGGGGCCGCGTCGAGCGCGAGGCATGCGGCGGCGACGAGCAAGGCGTATAGGCCACGCGAGACAGGGTTTTCTGGGTTTCCCATCAATAATCCCCGAACGGTTTCCGGTGGGTTGCTGGAGCGCGGACTCAAGCCAGCGCCACAATCGCCGCAATGAGACTAGCGGTTGTGTGCAAGAACCCATAGCTTTCCTGCCGTGAAGAAACTCTTCGATCGCCCGCTCACCCCGTTCATCCTGGCTGCGCTGGCGTTTGTTGTCACCGCTGGTGCGTTTGGCCTGCTCGAACCTACCGAGACGCGCTATGCGGAGATCGCCCGCGAGATGCGCGCGAGCGGCGATTGGCTCGTGCCGCGACTTAATGGCATCGCCCACTTCGACAAGCCGCCCTTCGCATACTGGGCCGCGGCTGCGGGCATGAGTGTGTTCGGCGAGAACAGCTGGGGCGCGCGCATTCCCGTCGCACTCGCGAGCCTGCTCACGCTGGCGTTCGCATGGGTGGCTGCGCGACGCCGGTTCGCGAGGTTGGCGGCACAGCCAGCGCTCGTCATCGGAGTGCTCGCCACGATGGCGCTGCCGTTTGCCTTGGGTAGGACGCTTGCCGCCGATCCGTTCCTCGCGGCCGCGGTCGCCGGGTTCTGGGCGCTGGCGCCTTCGCCCGCCGCGATCGCATTGCTGGGACTCGGGTTCTTCATCAAGGGACCCGTGGTCTTTGTGTTCACGCTCGCTCCGTTGCTCGCCGCCGCGGCGTGGGGCCGCAGCCGCGAACCGCTACGCCTGCTCGCCCCCGGCTGGAGTTGTGCGCTGTTCGCAGGCATAGCGCTGCCGTGGTTCATCGTCGTGGCGATCCGTGTGCCGAGGCTGTTCGGTTTCTTCGTGGGCAGCGAACTGTGGCGGCGCTACGCCACGCATGCGCACCATCGCGAGGGGCCGCCGTGGTATTTCATCGTGGTGATCTTGGGCGGAGCGCTGCCATGGACCGCCGCCGTGATCGCGGGAATAGTCCGCGCCTGGCGCGATCGTTGGCAGGAGGACTCGCGCCTGCTGCTCGCCTGGCTGATCGTGCCCTTCGTGTTCTTCTCGTGCTCGGGATCCAAGTTGCCCGCGTATGTGCTGCCCTGCTTCCCGGCCATCGCCATGCTCGCGGCAAGCGGTCTCGAGCATGCAGGACGCGCGCTGCGTTGGACCACCGCCGCGACGCTGCTGGCACTCGCCGCGACGGGGATGATCGCTGGCCCATCGCTGCTCGCACGGGCGGTGGGCGCGCCGCCCGGCCCCATCGCGGCGCTGCCGGTGCTGGTGAGCGTGGGTCTCGCGCTGTGGGCGCTCGCCGCGTTGTTCATCACGGGTGCCCGCGCCCCCACAGCCACCATGATCGTGCTCGTGGGCTGGCTGGCCCTCGCGTTCGGGCTCGCCCGCTACGAGAGCCCGCTGGGCAGCCCGCGCGCGCTCGCTGAATTACTGCAGCAGCAGCGCGGCCCGGGCGAGCCCGTGGTCGAGCTGCGCAAGTTCAATGCCGGCCTGCCGTTCACCCTGCGTGAGCCGGTCCGCCTGCTCGAGGTCGATCGCGATACCGCGTTCACCTCGAGCGCCGATCTCGCGCGCGTCATGATCACGCGCGACTCACTCGTTGCGCTCGCCCAACGCTCCGATCGCGTGTGGCTGCTCGCTCCCGGACGCGAGGGGGCGGCGCTGTCACATGCGCTGGGCCTCGATTACCAGCGCGTGGCGACCTGGCGGGGATCGACGCTCGGCTTTGCGACCTGTTTGCCTTTCTAGGGTGGCACCCGCCGCGCGAGCGGGGCTATAGTCCCAGCTCGCCGCTCCCCTTGCGACACGGAACGTTTCACCCATACACGAGGATGGATCCTCGAGGAGTCGGTATGCGCCGTTTTCTATTCGCACTTTGCGCTGCTCTCGCGCTCGCTACGACCGCCCATGCCCAGGAACACGCGCCGGTCCCCAAGACGCCGACGGGACTGCTCACCGGCGTGGATGTCATGAGCGCCACCGTGATGCAACAGGGCCAGAGCTCGTTCTCAGGAATCGGCTTGCGCGTGCGGCTGCATCCCGAACGGATGATCACCGGTTTCGAGGTGCTGCCCATCGTCGAGTACTGGCGCAACAGCAGCACCCTGACGGCGTTCGACATCAAGACCACGCGCAAGGATGCGACGCTGGGAGTCGATGCCCGCTACTCATTTCATGCCGGGAACTGGAATCCCTACTTCGGCGCGGGCTATGGCATACACTTCCTGTCGAGCAAGGTGAATGCGCCCTCATTCGGCCTGAATGAGAAGAGCGACTCGGTGGTCAAGGGCGGGCTCGCGGCGCTGCTGGGCACGACGTTCCCAATGACCACGCGCGTCGACAACTTCCTCGAGCTCAAGTACCACCACATCCCCGGTTACAAGCAGCTGAAGATCAACTGGGGACTGTCGGTGAAGTTGTAGGCACTTCTGCCACGGTGCAGCCTGGCGCAGCCGAGCGGGCGAATGAGCCAAGCTTTGCATGCGGACAAAACGTCTGGACTTGCGCATAACACCAGACGTTTTGTATCATCGCATGCGCCATGCCCATTAATCGTGAACAACTAATCCTCCGAGCTATTCGGCACCGTGGAATCGTGCGAGCCGCAGACCTCGAAGCGCTGGGCATCTCCCGGAGCCAGCTCTATCGACTCGTGAGCAAAGGTCTCGTGGAACGGCAGAATCGCGGGATCTATGTCGCGAGCGGGCACGCGCTCACCGCAGAGCACGTTCTTGCACAGGTCGCGAAGCGGGTTGCCGGGGGAGTCTTCTGTCTACTGACCGCGCTGCAAATTCATGGCCTGACGACCCAAGCCCCTGCTGAGGTCTGGATCGCTATTCCTGAAAATGCCCGCAAGCCTCGCCTCGACCATCCCCATCTGCGTGTCGCCCGCTTCTCAGCTACGGCCTACTCCGAGGGCATTCAGCGAAGGCGAGTCGAAGGTGTCGAACTTCGCGTCTATTCCCCTGCCAAAACCGTGGCCGACTGCTTCAAGTACCGGAACAAGATCGGCATCGACGTCGCGGTCGAAGCGCTTCGCGACTTCAGTCGCCGGCATCGGGGCGGCGCGACAGAACTCGCTCGCTTCGCGCGAATTTGTCGGGTGACCCGCGTGATGCAGCCGTATCTGGATGCAATTGCATGAAGGGCGAGCAGGGCAATTCTCCCGGCCTCGGTCGCCGCTCGACTCCTGAACCATGCCAAGAAGACTGGCGAGAGTCACCAGACCTTGCTGACGAGCTTCTGCTTCGAACGATTCCTCTATCGGCTTGGACAAAGTGCTGTGCGGGACCGATTCGTGTTGAAGGGCGCGATGCTGCTTCGCCTTTGGTCGCATCAGCCCTACAGGGCGACGCGAGACCTGGACCTGCTGCGGAATGGTGATGGGTCCTTCGAGGCGATCCGCGCCGATCCGCTGACCATTTGCTCAGAGCCCTCCCAGCCGGCTCGGCACGTCTCGTACTTCAGATCGACATGGGGGCGGGCGACTCCGTCTGGCCCGCTCCGCAGTCGTGCAATTACCCCACGCTGCTCGAGTTTCCAGCTCCGCGAGTCCTGGCCTATCCGCGCGAGGCCGTGATCGCAGAGAAGCTCGAGGCGATGGTGGTGTTGGGAGATCGCAATAGCCGGATCAAGGACTTCTTCGATCTCCACTTCCTCGCAAGCCAATTCGAAGTGGACCGTGCCACGTTGACGGAAGCTATCCGCCGGACGTTCGAGCGTCGACGAACGCCGATCCCGTCCGAGCCACCCAATCGGACTCACTCGAGCGTACTGGGAGAACACTTCTCGACCCGCTCAGGTGAGTGCATTCGCGCGACGCGCGGGGCTCACTATCCCCACGGATCCTGGGCAGGATCTAGGGGATCTACTGGGGGCATTCCTGCTCCCCGTACTCGCCGACTTGGCGTGTAGCCGCGGGCAATCAGGGATCTGGAAACCCGGCGGGCCGTGGACGTCACATGAAGACGAAATCTAAAAGCTGTACCCCAGCAAACCCGGGTCCGGCATCAGGTCGGGGCTCCACGGGTCGGGCATGATCTCGACTTCGCAGGGCTGCGGCACCACGGCCTCCGTCGCCTGCTTCACGTCCGCCATCATCTGCGGTGCGTAAGGGCAGAACGGCGTCGTCAGCATCATCTTGACGAACGTGAGCCCGGGCGGGAACAGCACTTCGCGGATCAAGCCCAAGTCGATCACCGACAGGCCGATCTCGGGATCCATCACGCTCTCGAGCGCGGAACGAACGGCGAGTTCCTGCTGGCTCGGCGCGGGCTTGGAGCCATCCGGGGGCGCGGCGGCGGTGTCCGCGGCGACAGCGGGCGTGGTGACGGGCGCGGCAACAGCGTCCGCGCTAACGGACGGTGCACCAATGTCCGCGCCAGCGGACGGGGCAGCGGACGGGGCAGCGGTATTGCCAGCGACGGCCGTGGGGCCGGCGGCGGGGGCAGCGGCGCCGGAAGCATCACCGTCCTCACGCATCACCTGCCACCGCACCTGGATCTCGTCGCCCTCAATACGCACGGCGTACGTATTCACCGCCCCGGTCGCGGGCAGGCACAGCGCTTCTCCGGTGCGCACGCTGAAGCGCGCGCCGTGGCGCGGACATTCGATTTCTTCGCCCTCGATAAAGCCTTCAGCGAGCGGGCCGCCGTCGTGCGAACAAGCGTCATCCATGGCGAAGTAGTCATCGCCGACGCGGAAGATGGCGATGGCGGTGTCCTCGATGCGTACAACCTTGACGGAGCCCGCGGCGATTTCGCCAGCGCGCGCGACGGGAATGAATCGTTCGGAAGTGGCGGTCACAGTGTGTCGTCCTCTTCTCCGGGCCACCGCTCGATTCCGTAGGCGCCGGCCTTCAGGGTTTTGAGTCCCAGCAACGCGCACTTGAGGCGCACCGGACCCAGTTCGATTCCAAGCATTTCGAGTATGTCGTCGCGGGAGATTGTCTTCACCTGCTCGAGCTCCATGCCCATTACTTTCTCGCACAGCATCGAGGCGGCAGCCTGGCTGATCGCGCAGCCCGAGCCGGAGAAGCGCACATCGGACACGCGCCCGGCTTCGACGTTCAAGTCGATGCGAATGCGATCGCCGCACAGCGGGTTGGCGTCCTCGTACGAATAGGTCGGGCTCTCCAGCGTCCCGTGCTGCCGCGGGTTCTGGGAATGATCGAGGATCTCCTCGCGATAGATCTCGTCCCAGCCGCTCATCGCGTGAACACCTTGCGCACGTGGTGCAGGCCATCGATCAGCGCGTCGACATCCTCGCGCACCGAGTAACAGTGAAACGACGCGCGCGCCGACGCCGGCACGCCCAATTGCTCGTGCAGCGGCATGGCGCAATGGTGCCCTGCGCGGACGGCGATGCCCTTGTGGTCAAGCACCGTCGCGATGTCGTGGGGATGGACGCCGTCCATCGTGAAGGTGACGACTCCGCCGCGATGCTCGGCAGCGGGACCCAGCACCGTGAGCCCGGGCACTTCAGCCACGCGCTCGAGCGCATAGCTCGCGAGTTCGCGATCGTGCGCGAATACCGCGTCCATGCCGAGCTCCTCGAGGAACTGCACGGCGGCGCCCAGGCCTACCGCTTCCGCAATGGCCATGGTGCCGGCCTCAAACTTCCACGG
>JANLOX010000377.1:0-1584 GCA_031366795.1 Candidatus Eiseniibacteriota bacterium
ATCTCGAGACGTGTTTCGACAAGAGGACTATTTTGCGCTCGGGATCGGGATGGTCGTATCGTTCATTGTCGCCTGGGTTGTGATTGCGGCCTTTCTCTCGTTTGTGAAACGCCATACACTCCGACCGTTTGCCTACTACCGGATACTCATGGGCATCGCCGTCTTCTATATTTTCGGCTTCTAGCAGGATGCTGAAAAAGTCCGCCAGCGGCGTTCTCGCATCGCTCAGAGACTCAACGTACCGAAGCGTACGCCTTTTTGAGCATCCTGCGACTATTGTGACGTCGGTGCCATAGGGGTGATTCCCACGGCATTTTGTGCATCAACTGAGTTTTTCCGCAGCCTGCTAGGCGCCTGAAAACACCGCCAGCGCCACAGGCCGTGGTGTGTGACGCGCGAGATAGGCGAGAAACGCGCGACATGAAAACAGACTGGGCTTCCACCTCGTGTGACCCGTCTCGCTCGTCCCGCCTGTCGCGCGCGCCAGCGGATCATTGGACAGGTACTTAGGATTTCAGTTATTCTACAGTCGCTTGTGCCCAGTAATCGATTTCGTGTGAGCCCCATAACCGGGGAACGTAATCAACCTGATCGTACTACCATTTTTTTGACGCACGACAAAGGAGGATATCTCACAATGGCTCATGCCCAATCAGACACGGTGCATGTCTTCGACACATGGGTGAAGGGAACGAAGCGGCTGCTCCATTTCGATGTGATGACGACCGATGAGGCCACAGCGCTGACGCTCGCCAAGCAGCATCTGGCCAGCATTGGGGAAGGCGACGTGCCGGTGACCGTGAAAGAATGTCAGTTCTGCCACACCGAACCGCTCGTGATGTTTTCCCCGGAGCAGCAGCGACAATTTCGTGAGCAAGGCGGATTCATCATCACCCTCTCAACCTAGCAGGCTGAGGAACGTGCTGTCGGCTCGCTGGGAATTCTGTGAATCAACCGGGTTGCATGTCCTGAGCAGCAGAACATCATCCCGCAGGATGCTCAAAAAGACCGTCCAGCATGGCCGCAGGCGAATCGAAACCGGAGGCGTACCCTCTGGGGTACGTTGAGGATTTCGATGAGCCGAGAACGAAGCTGGCGGGCTTTTTCAGCGTCCTGCTAAGGAGCAGGCGGAGACTCGTGAGGCAAGAGGGGCACATCTTTCTTCTCAAAAGCAAAATGGATAATCAAGAAAACGACCCCCACACTGATCGCCGAGTCGGCGACATTGAAGGCCGGCCAATGGTAGGAGTCCACATAGACATCGAGAAAATCGATCACCTCGCCATATCGTAATCGATCGATTAAGTTCCCAATTGCCCCTCCAAGAATTCCAGCAATACTAAGCTGCCCCATCCAATCCTTCTTCGGCAACCGTAAGAGAATCGTCCCTAGTAGGGCTAGAGCAAACAACGACGTGACCCCGAAAAATACCATGCGAAAGGCATCGCTGCTGCCGGCCAGCAAACCAAAGGCTGCGCCGGGATTGCGGATATAGGTCAGGCTGAAGAGATTGGGAACGATCGGAATGGATTCATTCAGTCGCATCGACTGCACAATGGACAGTTTCGTCGCCTGATCGATCGC
>JANLOX010000429.1:0-2839 GCA_031366795.1 Candidatus Eiseniibacteriota bacterium
AGCGGTAGGTCACGCCCCACGGCTCGACGTGATAGTGCTTGCGCGGGTTGAGCTTCACCCAGTCCCAGCCGTAGCGTGCATGGAACTCGAGCGTCGCCTCGACGAGTTGTTCGGCGGAGGACTCGCGGTGGTAGAAGTGCCCCCAGAATGAAACCGGCGGGCGATCCACGGCCTCACCGCGCAGGGCTGCCCATACTCGCTCACGAGCGTTCATATCCAACCTCCGATTGACGGCGCGTCAGGAAATTCATGATGGATAGCCCAGACTCTAGCCCACGGCACCAGCGCCCTCAATGGCCGCGATTCTTGCGTGCGGGGAGCGGCGTGCTCGTGCTGGCGCTGGCACTCGTGGCGTGGGAGGGCTGCGGCGTGCGCGATTCCGCGCGGGAGTCCCGCCCGCGGCCGGCGCAACCGCGGCGATCCACGCATCTCGCGGTGGACGTGCTCTCGGACACCGGCCGCAGCGAGGCCCTCGCGGCCACGCCGCCGGCGGTGAGCATCGATGTCGCGCGGGTGGCTCCGGCGCGAGCGGGCGTGGTGGAGCCGCCGTTGCCCCCGGCAGCGCCCGACACGGTGCCGCAGGCCGCGCCGCGCTCCGCAAGCGATCCGGCGACACTGCTGCCCCCGATCCTGCGCCGCCCGGCCAAAGTGGTGGCACCCGCGGGGCTCGATCACGCGGTGACCATCGAACTCGAGGTGCGCGTCGATGTGCAGGGGCGCGTCGTCGACGTGCAATGGGCATCGGGCGACGCGGATTCCGCGATCGTGCTGACGGCGCGCCGCTGCGCCGCGACGATGGAGTTCTACCCCGCGCTGTACGCGGGCAAACCCGTCGAAGTGTGGTGCCGTCAGCGCTTCGAGTTCACCCCGCGCTGACGGCACCTCGCGGGAACGGCTATGCGGGCTTGTCGCCGTCGCGGGAATTCGTTATGAGACCCGGCAACAGCGGCAGGCCGAATAGAATCAACAGCGTCGTACCGACATTGATCAGCACCAGCCAGTTGAACTGGAAATGGAATTGGTCGACCAGTTTGGTCGCGAGCACGTCGCTTAAGCCCAGGCCAAAATTGCGCATGCTCATCATCAGCGAGAAGCCGAGCGCCTCGCAGCCTCGCGGCGTCGAGCGCACCGCGAGATCCATCAGCGCCAGTTCGGACAGGATCACCGAGAACCCGGTGACGATGTGCACCATCGGCGCCGTCTGGTGGGTGTACAAGAGGTAGAGCGCGGTGGCCGAGGCGTTGATGCCCACGCCGCCCAGCAGCAGCCAGCGCAGCTTGATGCGGCGGCACAGGAACACGTAGGCAATCGCAGCCACCACCCCTGAAGCGGCTTCGATCGAGGCGAGAAACCCGATGTAGCCCTTTTCGAAGTGCATCACATCGCTCTGCTGGTAAGTCAGAGCGGTGTAGAGACCCGGGACCGTGTAAATGAGAAACAGCATGGCTCCCGCAAGCCACAACGTGCGCGACTCGAAGATCTGGACCAGTTGGCCTTGCGCTCGAACCAACACGGCATTATTGGTGCGCAGGAAGATAATCGCGATGATCAGCAGGAACACGCTCAGCATCGCGAACAGGGAGACGCCGATGTTGCGCGTGTCGGGGATGGTGACCAGCCAGGTGGCTACGGCGCCGATCGAGATCGCTCCAATGATGGCTCCGCTCGACAGGCGATAGGTCTGCCGCTCAAAGCTGGGCGCCTCCACGGTCTCTGCCTTGGCCGGCGCGCGCTCGTGCAGGTAGAGGAACACGAGGATCGCCAGGGCGATCACCGAGCCGGCCGCGATGCCGGTCGTGAGCCCGAACGCCTTGTTGGCGAGATAGCCGCCAATGAGCGGCGCGATGATCTGCGAAATGCTCTGCACGAACTGGCGCAGCGAGGTCATTCGCCCTGGCGCGCCGAAGGTCTGTCCCGCCTCGACCATCAGCCCGCCCATCACCGTGCTCGCGAACACCGTGGCGACATTGACCGCGATCGCGAAGGCGAACAGCATCGTGTAGTTGTTCGCGCTGGCGCCGAGCAGGATCCAGAACACGCCGGCGAAGGCGGAGCCCAACATCATGTAGTGGCGTCGTCGGGTACCGAACAGCGGGAAGGCGTCGGCGAGCAGCCCGGCGAGCGGCTTGAGGTTCCAGGCGAAGGTGGCCCAGAAGAAGAACACGGCGACCGCTTCCTGCTTCAGCATGAAGTGTTCTTTGAGCAGGAATGTCAGCGGGTAGTTGGCAAGGATTCGCAGCTGCGCGAATGTAGTGACGAAAGCTCCGGCGGCAACCAGTACGGAATACTGCTTGAGCGTCATGCCATTGGTGCCGCGGGCTTCCTCGGCCATCTGGGTTCCTCCAGCGCGACCGCAGCGTCAGCGGCGCGGAATGGGTCTGATGGTTCAGCGATTCACGGCCCACACCGGCCGCGTCTTCGAGATCTCGAATTTTTCGGAACGGTACAGCCGCAACGCCTGCTCGTTTTCGCCGTCGACCAACAATGTGATCGGCAAGGCACCCCGGTCCACGATCCACTGTGCGCCCCACCGCAGCAGCGCGCGTCCCAGTCCGCGGCCCTGCCACTCGTGCGCCACCGCCAACGTCGCGATTTCACCGCCGCCCGCGTGGACTTCGTTGCGGCAGAAGCCCACGCAGCGCGAGCCTGCGTACGCAAGCAGAAGTGCATTCGGGTCGAAGTCCGGCGCGGCGATCTCGACACGGCATTCCTCGACGGTGGAAGGCACGAAATGATAGTGCCTCGAGAACGAATCGTTGTAGGACTCATTCCAGCCTGCCAGCGCTTGCTCGCTTCCGTCGAACAGCCGCGTCTCGATTTCCGCGGGCCATTCGGGCGG
>JANLOX010000443.1:0-1891 GCA_031366795.1 Candidatus Eiseniibacteriota bacterium
TCGCGCGGCGTGCCGGTGCCGGTGCTCGGCTTCAGCATCACGATCCAGTTGTCCGCGAACCTTGCGCTGTGCGCGGGCACCTCCAGCCTGACCGAGGGCACGTTCTTGACGAATGCCGGCCCGACGCTGTTCAAGGTGACGGATGCGGGTGGCGGCGCCTATATCATCGACGACGTGGTACTGGGCGCGGCATGCGGCCCCACCGCGCTCAACGGGCTGCTGTTCAGCGTCAACGTCACGAGCAGTGCACCCAGCGGTCCCGGCAGCGTGACGATCACCTCGCTCAAGTTGCGCGGCTGTGACAATGCGGCGCTGTCGGCCACGATCGGCCCGCCCGCCACCGTCGCGATCGATGGGCAGGGACCCGCGGTCGCGATCGTGAGCCCCGCGGGCGGTGAGGTATGGGCGACCGGCTCATCGCACGCGATCCAGTGGACCGCCACCGACAGCACCGGCGTGGACACGATCGACCTGTCCTACTCGACCGACGGCGGCTCGACATTCCCCAACGTGATCGCCACCGGGCTCGCCAACACGGGCTCCTACAACTGGACGGTGCCGGCGACCACGACGCAGGTGTACGTGCGCGTTACGGCGCACGACGTGGTGTGCAGCAGCGGCAACGCGACCAGCGGCGTCGTGGGCATCCAGAGCGTGCTGGGCGTCGGTGGGCCGGTCGCGGCGACCGACCTGCAGCCAGTGATCCCGAATCCCGCGCGCGGCAAGGCGCTGCTCCACTATGGCATCGCCACGCGCGGCAATGTCTCCGTGTCGATCACCTCGGTCGATGGCCGTCACGTGCGCGACGTCGCGCGCGGTGCCCTCGAACCGGGTCGCTACAGCTTCAGCTGGGACGGCACCGACGAGCATGGCGCGCGTGTCGGATCCGGCATCTACTTCGTGCGGCTCGAAGCGGCTGGATTGACGCGCACGAGGGTGATCAACCTGGTGCGCTAGTTCGGAACCCGGCGCGGCGGACGTTGCCTGGGATTTCCCGGCGCACTGGGGCGCTCAGCGATCCTCGATGGAGACCTGTTCGACGGTGAATGACAGCCGCTGGGGCGGCTGCCCGTCCCGTGCGATGTCGACCGTATGGCGAACCCCATCATCCGCAAGCGCCTCGCGGATGCCCGCGAGCCGCAGTTTCGCTGCGGGCTGCCCGTCCAGGGCGACGATCTGGTCGCCCGCCCTGAACCCCGCGGCCATCGCGGGCGAATCCTTGCCCACACCCGTCACCTTGAAGGACCGATAGCCGGGACCGTCGGCGATCAGCGTCATCCCGAACGTCATGCGCGGCGTGAATGGCCGGGCATATTCTGCGTTCGGCTCGAGAACAATCACCGAATGCGGGTAGTCGTAGGTCGTGGTGAATCGCCGCAGGATGCGCTCGCCGATTGTGCCCGAGAAACTGGTCGAAGCGTACATTCCACTACGGCCCTGCTGCAGGTTCACGGGGATTTCGCGAACAAGCGTGTTGCCCAGGCGAAGCACCTTCAGGTGCCCTCGCACGCTGGTCTGGGCGAAAAACTGTTTCTCGGAGCCCGCCATGACGCTCGGTGCCCCCGTCGGTTTCCTGCGCGCGCGCTGCAACAATTGATTCGCACGCACGAACGGGGTCGTGAGATTCGCCGACTCGGCGGCGCCTGAGTCGACAATGAAGTCCGCCTCGATCGAGGCGCTGTCGTCCACGCTGATCGCGCCGTGGACATGCGGATGACCGCCCTCCAACAGGAACGGCACCCTGTCCCCACGCGGCACGCCGGCGCCCGGCCGCGGGACGTGGAAGTGAAACATGTGCTGGTCGTAGTCCACGACGATCACGAAGCGACTGGCGAAGTCGTAGCCGAGGATACCGCCAAGTGGCATGCCATAGACGCGTTCGAGGCCGGTC
>JANLOX010000473.1:0-27133 GCA_031366795.1 Candidatus Eiseniibacteriota bacterium
CCACGCCTGGCGAAAACCCATGATGGCGCCCGCCGCGACGAACAGCAGCGAGCCCTCGAACGAGACCGTCAGGCGATTGAGCGTGAGCGGTTCACCCTTGTAGGTGCCGAGCGAAATCCCCTGCGTGCCCCAGTTGGATTGAATTCGCGGGTAGCGAAACCAACCGCCGCCGGGCGCCACCCAGTTGCGGATCGGCGCCCACACGGGTGCTCCCGGGATCGCCACCTGCGTCAGGAACTTGAAGTCCGCGTCGCGCATCCAGGTGATCAGCCCGCCCACCAGTGCTGCGAGCCCCAGCGCCTTGGCCTGCTGCTCGGCGGCGCCGCCCTTCGAATGGAGGCTGCGCAACGTGGTCGCGGCCGCGATGCCGCTGGGGAACGGCAGCTTCTCGACGTTGATCATCTGGCGCTTCGCCGGCACGGCGAGCACGACTCCCAGACCGGACACCACGATCACCCAGGCAACCAGGTACCAGTGGTTCGAGGGCACCGCGGCGGGGTTCAACATCAGCAGCGCAGGCAGGGCATTGACAACGCCGGCGCCGGTCATCGAACCGGCGGCCGAAGCGGTCGACTGCATGGCGTTGTTCTCGAGGATGCTGAACTCGGGAAAAAACTTGGGGAAGCGCCGGTGCACCGCCTGCGGAATCGCGCGGTACAGCGTCTGGCACATCACGAACGCCAGGATCGACGAGGTGATCGCGGCCCCCATCGACCACCCGGCCTTCAGCCCGATGTAGACATTCGACAGGCACATCACCACACCCAGCACCATCCCGATCAAGGTCGAGCGAATGGTGAGCTGCGGCATCGAATCGCCGGCGTAGACGTTCTGGAACCACTCGCGTTCGATCTGCTCCGGCGTCTGGGGAAGCGCAGCGCCGGCTTCCTTCATGGTTTCGGTTGCGCTCACAGCCAAGCCTCTGGGAAGTGCGATAAAATATTGGGATGGGAAGTGAATCCCGCAGAATGTCGCCCGTTCCGGTTCAAAACGCCAGCGCCAGACCGAGCCGGACCTGGCGCCCCTCATCGACGACGGGCGGATCATGAACCGGGATCCATTCGGGCATCCCGTCGCCGTTGCGGTCCTGCAGGTAGGCGCCGCCGATACGCCCGGTCTCGGTGTAATACGCCCGATAATCGTCGCCCACGGCGTTCACGTTCGGGTTGAACACGGCCGCGTCATTCGGGGTCAGGTTCGCGATGTTCTCGGCGGACAGCACATTGCGCGCATCGACGTAGAGCGTGAGGTTCTGCCCCCACACGCGCAGGCCCCAATGCCCCGGATCGCGCAAAGTCGAGCCGAGCGACAGCGTGTGGCGCTGGTCCCAGTTGAGCGTGCTCTCGCCGATCGGCAGGTAGCGCCGGCCGCCATTGAAGAACAGCAGCGCTTCCGAGGGGTCCGAGGCGACGCCGGTCGCCAGCGAGTAAGTGTAGTTGAGGTCCGCCGAGAAGCGGTGGCTGAAACTCTTGGCGAGACTCGCCTCCACCCCGCGGGCGCTGGCGTAGTCACCGTTCGAGTACTGGTTCACGAGATTGCCGTACGGGTCCTTCTCCTGCCGCGCCGTGATGAGCCCGAAGATGTCCCGGAAGAACACCGCGAACTGTCCCGAGACATCGTTACTGAACAGGTGTTGGAGTGTCTGGTAGGTCCAGCCGTAGTGGAAGCTCAACACATCGCGCACTGAAATCGGGTAGGCCACACCCAACCGCGGACTGACCTGCTGCTTGAAGCGGTGCCCGCTGGGCAATTCGTTCGCTGCGATCTGCTCGCCCGGGGTGAACACGTCGTAGCGCACCCCTGCGTTTAGCACGAGACCTTCGTACTGCCAACGGTCCTGCGCGTACCACGATCCCTCAGGCCACCGCGGACCCGCGCAGCGTGACGACGCTGTTGGAGTCCTGCCGCACCCACGCGGCGGTCAACTCGCCGAATGTGTTGTCGTTCGTCGGCGTGTGGTCGGCGAGATTCATCGCCATGGAATTGCTGTCCACCGGAAGCGCCGACCATGACCCGTAACGCGGCGTGATGGTCATCGAGCCGTCCCTGGCCAGGCTGGTATCCGGCCGCACTTGCACATATCCGCGCCGGCTCCACATGTGTTCGTACGGTGTCTCGAGCGTGTGATTGACCACGCTCTCGAGCGTCAGCTTGTCGCGCGAGCCGGGCCGGTACGCCAACTTGGCGGTCGAACGCAGCACGTTCGACTGGCGATTGTCCAGGCTGATGAAGTCGAACAGCGTGTGCGTGGACGTAGATTGCGCCGAAGCCGGATAGGGATCCGCGAACGGGGTGCTACGTCAACGACTTTCCCCGGCTCGATGATTTGTGCCGCGATGAATTGCGGCGCGGCGATCTCCGCTCCGCGCGGTGCCTGGGCTTAAGGATGTCTGGGAAAGGTGCGCACCATCTTCAACAGTTCATTGAGGTGGTCCCGCTCCGGCCCCTTCGGAGTCGCCGCCATCGCGGCCGCCAGGGCACGGCGCGCGGCCAGCTCGCGGGCGGAGTTCCGCGTGTGCGCCCAAGCCGAATAGCGTTCGTCGGCCGCGTGATCCGTCGCTTCGGGCCAGACAGGGTTCGAGGGCCGCGCCGTATCGCGTACCTGCTCCCAGGCCACGGCGGCCGCATCGTGATTCTCCGCGCGGCTGCGCTGTTCCGCGACGACTGAAAGCGCCCGCGCGTGCTCCACGAGTCCATTGAGTCGAGCGGGCGATGCATAGACAACCGGCGGAGCCGTCGCAGCTTGCGGCGGTGTCGTCACGGCCGGCGGCGCCGTCGCTTTCGCGGCGTGGTTCGGGCGCCCCGGGAGGCCGGCGTTCGACTTGAGCATGCGGCTCGCGAGATCCTGGATCGACAGGCGCGGTTGAACGACCATGGTCAACCCCACGAGAACCGCGGCCACGACGACGCCCCCAAGCACGAGGCGATGCGCGGCACTGGTGCCCTTGGGTCGCGCCGCATCGCCCTCGAGTGCCCACTCACCGCCCCGCATTGGACCGTCGACACGCCGCGTGAACGATTCGTAGAACGTCTCGCGACCACCGGCCTGTGCCGTTTGCCGCAGGTCCGGCTCAATCCGCGCCGCGAGCTCATTCAAGCGCCCGCGGCAGTCCAGGCAGGCATCGACGTGCTCCTGCACGTCACGCCGCGCTGCGACCGTCAACGCACCATCACTAAGTGCGAGCAGCGTTTCAGACGTCGGGTGGCTCATCGCTGTTCTCCATCGCGGTTCGACCACAAAGATTGCTGCCCCGCGCCGCAAGCGAATTCCCTCAACTCACAGTCTCTGTAGGAAGCCGTGATGCTCAGGAGATTACTGACGACGTTTGGGCTCGAACGGTTCGCAGCACGATGGTCGAACGGTGAGTGCGCGAGATACCAGCGAGTCACGCGCGCAGCCACTCCAACAGCTCCCTGCCTTCGACCTCGTCCACCGTGTCATCATCCGGGGCCCGCAGAGTTCCGGCTTCGAGCAGCCCTTCACGCGCGGCATGCAGCCGGCGCTCACGGCCGCGAAACGCGGGGCGGACTCGGTTCACGGTGAATCGCGATTGCGCTCAAGGATACAACGGCGCGACCCCCCGCAGCGTGCGAATTGCACTTCGAAGTAGGAAGCATCGAGAAAATAGCCGCGGAAACCGGGTCAAATCACCCATTCGCGCCGCGGAACCGGCCGCGCTCCCGAACGCTTGGCTCAGGATTGCGATTGACCCGGGCCAGGAACACCCCAAGCCGCCCGCTAGGATCAGGGGTGGTCCACGCCCTCGCGCACTCGCAGCAACATTGCTTCGAAGTGCTGGCGCCGCGGACCCTGCGGCAGCATGCCCATGACGCCGGAGAGCGCATCCCGAGCCGTGGCCGAACGCACCGGTGTCGCCGCGACCATCCATGCGGCGTAGCGCGCTCCAGCGATGCGCGCCTGCGCCTCGAAACGCCCTGGGCTGTTCGCTGCCTGGACCTCGCGCACACGCTCCCACGCCACCGCCGCGACATCGTGAGCGGCGGCGAGATTGCCTGCGCTCGCGATCACCGAAAGGCTCTCGGCACTGGCCACCAGCGGACGCGATGCGGGTGCCCAAGCAACGCCTGTCGCAGCCTTATCCATCGAGGTCCGGCCACCCGAGAGCGACGGCGGCACGGCGAGTGCCTTGGTGGAATGCGTGGTTCCCGTTTCTTGCGCCTGCGGCTCGAGCGGAGCCGCACGTCTTCCTTTCAGCGAGCGCAAGAGTTCAGAACGCACCGCGCCGACTGCGTCAGCCGGCTTCCCGGCCGCGAGCGGCGCGGGCGCGGCATCCTGTAGCGCAAGCGCGTCCTTCGACGCCACGTCCTGGACCTTGCGCGAACCCGAGGGACGCTCCTCGCCCGCGCCATTGGGGATGACAGACTGCTGCGCCGTGGGAGCCGCTGCGAACTCCTTGCGCACCGCGCCCGTGGCATCGCCGCGTTCGTCACGCGAAGGCGCCTGCTGCGCCACCTGCTCCGGCGCCTCCGCTAACGTCGAGGGCCGCGGTGCGCTCTTCTTGGACTCCGTCCCAGCGGAGGGCGCTGCGGCAAACGGGGCAGTCGCGCCACCGTTCGCAGCCTGCGGCACGGTGGCCGGCTCCGGCCCCTGTTGCGGGATCGTTGGCGCCGCCTCCTGCTGCGCGTCGCGTTCGGCGAGTTGCGGGTTCGTCAGCACATTGCGGCGCGACTGCGATTGCTCGAGCGCGAGAATCCCGACCACAAGCAGCGCCGCCACACTCCCTGCGAAGGCCAGACCACGCGGCGTCCACAGCGCCGCCCACCAACCCGGTGCCACGCGCCGCGGGTTCACCGCCGCGGCATCTTCGGCGCCGATACGCTCGCTCACCCGGCTGGCGAACGACTCGAAATACGCCTCGCCCGGATCATGCTCGAGCGCCTGGAGGGTCAGCGCGTCCTGGGCGAGCAACGCCGCGAGGGCGCGCTGGCACTCGGCGCACCCTTCGAGGTGGCGCTCGGCGTCCGCGCGCTGCGCGTCGTTCAACGCCCCATCGAGGAGCGTGCCCAATGTTTCGGGCGAGAGGTGCTTCATGTGACTTCTCCACTGCGGGCCTTGAGCCGCGATTTCAATTCGGCGCGTGCGCGCGACAACCGCGACATCACCGTGCCGATCGGGACATTCAGTGTTCGCGCGATCTCGTCGTAGGACTGGTCCTGCATGATGCGCAGCACGAGGATCGCCTGGTGCTGAGGCGAGAGCTCTGCGAAGCTCGCTCGCAGCTGGGCCAGTTGTTCGTTGCCCTCGACCTGCCCCACCGTATCGTCCACCGCCGCCCACTCATGTCCCGCCTCGAGCAGGGGCTCGAGCTCCGCCTCGGGCCGGCGCTTGCGCTGGCGAAACAGCGAGTAGGCCAGATTGACCGTGATGCGCGACAGCCACGGGTACAACGGTTCGTCCGCCCGGAATGTCCCGATCGCGCGATACGCCCGCACAAACGCCTCCTGCGCAAGGTCGTCGGCATCCGCCGCGCGCCGCGTCAGCCCGTACGCCACCCGGTAGAGGGCGCGCTGGTAGCGCTTGACGATCGTCTCGAACGCGGCCTGCTCCCCGGCCTGGGCGGCGCGCACGAGAGCGGGATCATCCGCCCCACCATCATGGATACGCTGCGCGGTCGCATTCATTCCGGGGAATCTTCGACGTTGGCGGGCAATAGCTTACGCCCTGCCCACGACCGCTCCCTGCAGCTCAGAGCGGGCCTCGGCCAGCGCTGCTGACGGATCGGTGGCGCGGGTGATGGCGCGGCCCAGCACCAGCATCCCCGCACCCGCGCGCACCGCATCGCCGACGGTCGCGACGCGCTGCTGGTCGTCCTTGTTGCCGGACGCCGGCCGGATGCCCGGAGTCACAGCATAGAACGGCGCGGCGTGATGCGCGCGGATGCCGGGCAGGTCGGCGGCGGAACACACGATGCCGTAAGCACCGGCGGCTTCCGCCATCTCAAGCTGTTGCGCCAGCACTCGGTGCAGCGCGAAGGGATGCGCGTAGCCGGGCGGCAGGGCTTCGGGATCGTGGCTCGTCAACAGCGTCACCGCGACGACGCGCGTCGTCCCCTGGGCGCGGGCGATGCCGTCAACGGCCGCCAGGATCATCTCGGCGCCACCGAGGGCGTGCAGCGTGAGCAATTCGGCGCCGAGCTTCGCGGCTTCACCCGCTGCGCCCTTCACGGTGTTCGGGATGTCATGCAGCTTGAGATCGAGGAACACGCGGCGGCCGCGCTCGCGCAGGGCGCGCACTGCCGCAGGGCCGGCGGCGGTGAAGAGTTGCAGGCCGATCTTGGCGAACTCGGGGCCCTCTCCCAGTGCGGCGTCCAACTTCAGCGCCTGTTCGATCGAGTCGACGTCGAAGGCGATGGCGATGTCGGTCATGCGAACGATGCCCTCCAGGCGGCGAGTGAACCGACGCCGCGCTCGCGCAACATGCGTTGCATTTCCTCGAGCACTCCGAGTGCAGCGCGCGGTCTCAAGAATGACGCGGTGCCGACCTGCACGGCGGCGGCGCCCGCGGCGATGAACTCGAGCGCGTCGCGCCCGGACATGATGCCCCCCGAACCGATCACCGGGATGCGCACGGCGTGAGCGGCTTCATGGCAGCGCGCCAGCGCCAGCGGCTTGATCGCGGGCCCCGACAACCCCGCGGTGGCGCGCGACAGCTTGGGCGCGCGATGTTCCAGGTCGATCGACATACCGACGAAGGTGTTGACGGCGGTGATGCCATCGGCGCCGCCGGCCTCGCAGGCGCGCGCGAGGTCGCCGATCGAGGTAACGTCGGGTGACAGCTTGGCGATCAAGGCGCGCTTCGTCAGCGGGCGCAATAACTGGAGTGTGCGCTCGAGGCGCCGCGGCACGGCCCAGTAACGCGCTCCGCCCTTGGCCACGTTGGGGCAGGAGAAGTTCACTTCGATGCCCGCGATGCCGGGCTCGTTGCCGAGCGCGTCCAGCAATTCAGCCAATTCGGCTGCGGTCTCGCCGCCGATCGAGGCGACGACGGTGGCATGCATCGCCGCCAGCTTCGGCAGCTTCTCGGCTCGAAACACCGCGAGGCCGACGTTCTCGAGCCCAATGGTGTTGAGCATGCCGGCCGCGGTCTCGGCGATGCGCATGGGGGCGTTGCCCACGCGCGGCTTGAGCGTCACGGTCTTGGTCACCACGGCGCCCAGTGCGGCGGGATCCTGCGCGCGCGCGTATTCCTCGCCATAGCCATAGGTGCCCGAGCCGGTGAGGACCGGATTCGCCAGGCGCAACGGCCCGATGCGCACGCTGAGGTCCGGCGCAGCGGCGCGGCGCTTCGCGATTGGGCCGCGGGCGGGGCGCGAAGCACGTGCGGTGGCGACGCCGCGTGGGGCGGCTCTTGATGCGGTGCGCGTGGCCATCAGTGGATGCGCTCCCAATCGAGCGAGCGCGACTCGAACACCGGGCCCTCGGTGCAGCACATGGCGTAGTCGCGGTTCCCCAGCAGCGACGGTGCCGCGAAGGGGAATGCGTTTTGCCCTGCTGCGCTGCGAGGCAGCGGGCAGCCGCGGCAGACGCCCGTGCCGCACGCCATCACCGACTCCATCGCCAACCACGCCTCGCGTTCGTGCTGCATCGCCCAGCGCGCCGCAGCCTTGAGCATGGCGTGCGGCCCGCAGGCGTGCAGCACCACGTTCGCTCCAAGCGTCGCCACGACGCGCTCGAGCAATTGGATCACGTTGCCGCGCAAACCGCGGCTGCCGTCCTCCGTGCATACGTGCAGCTTGCCGCCGAATCGCTTGAGCAACCGGCCTGCCTCCGCTAACCCCACGAGACGCCCGCGGTCGCGGGCGCCGAACAGCAATTCGACGCGGCGGCCGCGTTGCGCGAGTTGATCCGCCGCGAACAGCAAAGGCGCCACGCCGCGGCCGCCCGCGATCAGCAGTGGCGTGCCGGGCCGTTCGAGCGGGAAGCCGCGACCGAGCGGACCCAGTACTTCAACGTGGTCGCCGGGGCGCAGCATGGCAAGCGCCTGCGTCCCAAGCCCCACGGCGGCGTAGAGAAACCCGATCGTCAACTGGCGTCCGCGGCGCGTCACCCCGGCGACGCTCATCGGCCGGGGCAGGAACGCCGGCCCGGTCGCGGGCGGCAACAACAGCTGCGCGAATTGACCGGGCGCGGGCGCCACGAATCCCACGGGCACATCGAGGTCCAACCAGAAGTGCCCGGCCCCATAGGGCCGTTGCTGCCGGACGGTCGCGTGGACCTGTCGCCAGGCGGGTGCCCCAGCGCTCAACCGCCGGCCCCCGGCGCGGTCTTGGGTGCGGTCGCCTTCGTGGTATCCGCGGGCGCGGCCTTCGGCAACACATGCGTGGTATCCGGCGAGGCGATCTTCGGCAGCACGTGCGTCGTGTCGGGCAGCGCCGTCTTCGGCAGCACGCGCGTCGTATCCGGGGGCGCGGCCGGCGGCGGCACGTGCGTCGTGTCGGGCGGCGCTGCGAACACCGTATCGCGCGAGCCCGGGGTCGCGCCGCCCGGCGCGCGCAATGCGCCGCCTTCGCCGAACAGGTTTGTCGAGTCGGTGGGCGCGGGCGCGACCTGCATGGCGCGGGGCATGCCGTGCGTGCCCAGCCGTAGGGAGTCATTGATACCCGGCACGGCCTGGCCCCCCAGCGGAATCGAGCCTTGTGGGATCGGCGTCAGGTGCGACAACGAGTCGGCGTGCGCCACGGAATCCGCAGTGGCGATGACCGCAGCCGCGGCCAGCGCCGCGACCGAGTCCGCATGCGAGACGACGCGTTCGGGCAACCGGATCAGGTCCGTCGGCACCTCTTGCCCGTCGAACTCGAGGTAGTCGCGCGCGGCGAGTTGCGCCTCGGTGCCCGGGTACTCACGCACGACGCGCCAGAACAACGAGTCGGCGGCGGTCTTCTGCCCGAGCTTGCGGCTCAACACCCAGCCTTGCGCGTTGATGGCCTTGCCGGCCCACGCGCTTCCCGTGTAGTTCGTCTCGATCTTGCGGTATTCCTCGAGCGCGCGCGCGGGCTTGTCGAGTTGGAACAGGTACTGCTCGGCGACGAGGAACTCGGTTTGCGCCGCGTGCTCGAGCGTGTCCGCCACTGCGGTCTTGCGGTACTCCGACAGCCGGTCGATGCTGGCAACGCGCGAGGCGGCCTGGTCGGTGAACGAGCTGCCCGCGCCGATGTCGCGCACCTTCGCGTACTCGACGCGCGCCTTGTCGAAGTCGTCGGCCGAAGTCTCGTACGCGTAACCGAGCCGGTACTGCGCCTCGGCCGCGACCGGCGTGCGCGGGTAATCCTCGATCACGCGCTGGTACGACGCGATCGCATCTTCAAGGTGGTTCGAGCGCAGCAGCACCGTGCCCATGCGGGTCTTGAGCCGGCCATAGTCATTGGCGCCGGGCCCCGTCGGTGCCTGTGCAAAGCGGCCGCCGGTGGTGTCTACACGCGCCGGCTCGTGGACGTGCGCGAGGGCGTCCTTCAGCAGGCTGATCGCCTCGTCATACTTCATGGCGCCCTCGAGGCAGTCCGCCTCGCGCAGCAGGTAGTCGAGCCGTTCGTCGTCGGTGATGGCGCGGTTTCCGAGGTAGCGGAAGTCCTCACGTGCGGCATCAAACGACTTCTGCGCCACCAGCGCCTCACCGCGGGCGATGCGTGCCCGCAGGGCCAGCTTGCTGCGCGAGTAGCGCTCGATCACCTGCGTCACCGATTGCGCCGCTTCCCCCGGCCGGCCGAGCGACAGCAGCACGCGCGAGCGTTCGTAGTAGGCGTACGGCACCATGCTGTGCTTGGGGAAGCGCGCCAGGTAGTCGTCGAACGTCTTCAGCGCCGGTTCGTACTTGCGCGCGCGCGCCTCGGCCACGCCGAGGTAGAACGTCGCATCCGCGGTGATCGAGCTCTTGGGATGCGCGGTGTCGAAGTCCTCGAGCATGCGAATCGCCTGGCGCGGGTCATCGCTGCCGATCAGGCTCTTGGCCCACAGCAGGTAGGCGTCGTCGCGGTACTTGGAGCGCGGATAGTTTGCGAGCGCCTTCTTGGACAGCTCGATCGCCCGCGGGAACTGCGGTGTGGTGCTCAGGTCGTTCTTGTCCAGCGCGTAGGGCACTTCATCGAAGCTGCGATTGTAGTAGCGCCTCGCCAGGTACAGCGTGTTGTAGTACACGCAGCCCGGCAGCAGGACGACGACCAGCACGCCACACGCGAACCGCTTGAGCCACGACCGCGAAAGGGTCACTCGCGCTCCTGGAGCGCTGACACCTCGAGCGGTCCACGGCGGAGCGCCTGCATGCCGGACACCGCCACCAGCGCGCCCGCCACGGTGGTAATCACCGGCACGCCCAATTGCACGGCGCGCTCGCGGATCGCCTTCTCATCGAATTCGGATGCCCGCCCGAGCGGTGTGTTGAGCACGAGCTGAATTTCTCCCTGGTCGAGCAGGTCGACCACATGCGGCCGCCCCTCGTGAACCTTGAACACCTCACGGCACGGCACCCCGTTGCGAGCCAGGAACCGGGCGGTGCCCCGCGTTGCTACCAATCCATACCCCAGATCCTTCAGGGTTTTCGCCATAAACGTGATGGCCCGCTTGTCATCGTCGCGAATGCTCAGGAAAACGGTGCCCGATTCGGGCAACGGTTCGTTGGATCCCAGGTGCGCCTTGGCCAACGCCCTGCCAAAGTCCCGGTCCCGTCCCATCACTTCACCGGTCGATTTCATCTCGGGACCCAACAGCACGTCCTCACCGGGGAAGCGGCTGAACGGTAGCACGGGCTTCTTGACGCTGACGAATGAGGGCTCCGCGGGCGCCGCCGGAGCAATGTCCGCCAGGCGCTCGCCGGCCATCACCCGCGCGGCCAGCCGGGCTAATGGGAGCCCCACCGCCTTGCTCACGAACGGCACCGTACGCGAGGCGCGCGGGTTGGCCTCGAGCACGAACACCTGGTCGTTGCGCACCGCAAACTGCACGTTGAGCAACCCGCGCACACCCAACGCATGCGCCAGCCTCGTGGTCTGCTCGCGAATCTGCTGCAGCACCGGCTCGCCCAGCGTGAACGGCGGGATGACGCAGGTCGAATCGCCCGAGTGGATGCCGGCCTCCTCGATGTGCTCCATGATGCCCGCCACCAGCACGGTCGCACCGTCGGCGACCGCATCGACATCGACCTCGAGGGCCGCCTCGAGGAACTTGTCGATCAACACCGGCTCGGCTTCCCCCACCATCGTCTCGCGCAGCAGCCAGTCCTCGAGATCATCCTGCGCATACGCGACGCGCATGCCGCGCCCGCCGAGCACGTAGGACGGCCGCACCATCACGGGGTAGCCGAGTGCGGCGGCGCAGTGCAGCGCCTGCGCCTTCGAGGTGGCGGTGAGGCTATCGGGCTGGCGCAGCCCCAAGCGCTCGAGCAGTTCGCGGAAGCGGGCGCGGTTCTCGGCGAGATCGAGCCCATCGAACGGCGTTCCCCATAGCGGCACACCCGCCTCGTGCAAACCCTTGGCGAGCTTCAACGGTGTCTGGCCGCCGAGTTGGACGATCACGCCGACAGGCGTTTCGGCCTCGACCACGTTGAGCACGTCCTCAAGCGTCAGCGGCTCGAAGTACAGGCGCGTCGAGATGTCGTAGTCGGTGCTCACGGTCTCGGGGTTCGAGTTGAGCATGATCACGTCGTAGCCGCGGCTCTTGAGTTCGAGGGCAGCCTGCACGCAGCAGTAGTCGAACTCCAGCCCCTGCCCGATGCGATTGGGCCCGCTGCCCAGCACGATCACGCGCGGCCGCGTCGAGGATGGAATCTCGTCTTCGTCCTCGTAGGTTGAGTAGAAGTACGGCGTCAGCGCCACGAACTCGCCGGCGCAGGTGTCGACCGCCTTCATCACGGGCTTGAGCCCTGCGGCCAGACGCCGCGCGCGCACGGTGGCTTCCGGCAAGCTGAAGCGCATGGCGAGATGGCGATCCGAGAATCCCATGCGCTTGGCGGTGCGGATTTCGGCCTCGGGCCACGCCCGCGGTGTGAGTGCCTCCTGCCGCAGCGTCGCGTCATGCTGCGTGATGCGGCGCAATTGCGTCAGGAACCAGGGATCGATACCCGTCAGGCTCGACAGCAGTGCGGGGTCATCGCCCGAAGCGAGCAGGCACAGCAGGTCGCGCAGCCGGTCCGCGCTGGGCTCGGTGATCGAGGCGCGCACGCGATCAAGCTCCGCGCCCTCCGCGGGATCGGGCAACACGTCACCGCCCAGTTCGTGCGCGCGCAGGCCCTTGAGCAGCGCTTCGGGAAAGGTGCGGCCGATCGCCATCACTTCGCCGACCGACTTCATGCGCGTGCCGAGCCGCGGATCGGCGCCGCGGAACTTCTCGAAGGCGAAGCGCGGGATCTTGACCACGCAGTAGTCGAGCGCCGGTTCGAATGCCGCGGGCGTCACGCGCGTGATGTCGTTGGGGATCTCGTCGAGCGTGAGCCCCGCCGCGAGCAACGCGGAGATTTTCGCGATCGGAAAGCCCGTCGCCTTGCTCGCCAGCGCCGAGCTGCGTGAGACACGCGGGTTCATCTCGATCACGCGCATGTCGCCGGTGTCGGGATGCACCGCGAACTGCACATTCGAGCCACCCGCCTCGACCTTGATGGTGCGCATCACACGGAAGGCGGCGTCACGCATCGCCTGGTAACAGCGGTCACTCAGCGTCTGCGCCGGGGCGACCGTGATGCTGTCGCCGGTGTGCACGCCCATCGGGTCCAGGTTCTCGATCGAGCACACCACCACGCAATTGTCGGAGCGATCGCGCATCACCTCGAGCTCGAACTCCTTCCAGCCGAGCAGGCACTCCTCGATCAGGATGCTGTGGTTGGGGCTCGCGGCGATGCCGATGCGCGCCGTCTCGCGCAGTTGGCGAACGTTGTTTACCAGCCCCGAGCCCTGGCCGCCCAGGGTGAACGACGAGCGCACCACCAGCGGGTAGCCCATCGCCTCGCCGATCGCCACGGCGTCGGCAACGTTGCGCGCGTAGCCGCTGCGTGGCAGCAGCAAGCCGGCGCGCCCCATGGCGCGACGGAACAGGTCGCGGTCCTCGGCCGTCTCGATCGCCTCGAGCGAGGCGCCGATCAGCGTGACGCCATGGCGCTCGAGCGCGCCGTTGTGCGACAGCGCCACCGCGAGATTGAGCGCGGTCTGTCCGCCCATCGTCGGCAGCAGCGCATCGGGGCGCTCGATCTCTAGAATGCGCTCGGCGATCGTAGGGGTAAGCGGCTCGATGTAGGTGCGGTCGGCGAAGTCCGGGTCGGTCATGATCGTGGCGGGGTTCGAATTGAGCAGCACCACTTCGATCCCCAGCCCCCGCAGCGCGCGGCACGCCTGCGTGCCGGAGTAGTCGAACTCGCACGCCTGTCCGATCACAATCGGCCCGGCGCCGAGGATCAGTACTTTCTTGAGTCCGGGACGCACAGGCATCAGCGCGCTCCTCCGAACAGGGCGCCATTCCCAAGGCCTGAGAGTTTCGGCGTCACGTCGCCTCGGTGGAGCGCGCGGCGGCGGTCTCCGCTTCGGGCTCGCGCACCTCGACAGACGCGCCGGAGCGTACGACACCCCCGCTGGACTGCTCGATCAACCCGGCGAAGGCGCGGAACCAGGGCCGCGAGTCGTGCGGACCGGGAGCGGCCTCGGGATGGTACTGGCAGGCCAGCACCGGCAGGCCGCGATGCACCATTCCCTCCGGCGTGCCATCGTTGGCGCTCACGTGCGTCAGCTCAAACTCGCCCTGCGGCAGTGTCGCCTCGTCGACCACGAACCCGTGATTCTGCGAGGTGACCTCGACGACACCCGTGCGGCGGTCGATCACGGGGTGGTTGATGCCACGATGCCCGAACTTGAGCTTGCGTGTCGTACCGCCAAAGGCGAGCCCCAACAGTTGGTGCCCGAGGCAGATGCCGAACGTCGGCACGCGCTCGGCCACCTCGCGCGCCGCGCGAATGGCGAAGTCGAGCGGTTCGGGATCGCCGGGGCCATTCGACAGCAGCACCCCGTCGGGGTGAAGTGCGAGCACTTCCTTGGCGGGCGTGCGCGCGGGCACCACGCCCACGCGGAAGCCTTCGTGATGCAGGCGGCGCAGGATATTGCGCTTCACGCCAAAGTCGTAGACCACGACGAGCGGCTTGCCGTCGTCGCGCGGGTGAATCGTGTCGGTGACGCCATCGGCGCCCCAGCCGTAGGCCTCCGCGCAGGTGACCACATCAGCCAGCGCGAGGCCCAGCATCGCGGGACTGTTGCGCGCGCGCGCGACCACGTCCTGCGGATCGCTGTCGATGGCCGAGACGCAACCGCGCATGGCGCCGTGCTCGCGCAGGTGCCGCGTCAGCGCGCGCGTGTCGAGCCCGCAGATGCCGGGGACACCGCGCGCCTCGAGCAACGTGTGCACGTCGCCGGTCGAGCGGTAGTTGCTCGGCAACTCGCACACCTCGCGGCACACCATCGCCTGGGCGTGGACGCGATCGCTCTCCCAGTCCTCGTCATTCACCCCGTAGTTCCCGAGCAGTGGGTAGGTGAAGGTCACGATCTGGCCGCAGTAGGACGGATCCGACAGCACTTCCTGGTAGCCCGTCATCGCGGTGTTGAACACCACCTCGCCCGTGGTCGCGGCGCGTGCTCCGAACGATTCGCCGCGGAAGATGCGCCCGTCCTCGAGCGCCAGGAATGCCGGCGGGCGCAGCGTCATGCCGGCGCCGTCACGCCGAGCGCGTCGTGCGTCACGCGCCCCGCGCACACGGTGAGCAGCACGCGCCCGGTGAGCGACCATCCCGCGAACGGCGTGTTGCGGCCGAGCGAGTGGAACTGCTTGGGGTCCACGGTCCAGACGGCCGCGGGATCAAACAACACGAGATCCGCGGGCGTCCCCGGCTCCAGCGATACCGGGGCTAAACGAAAGCGGCGGCGCGGCGCCTCGCTCCATAACTCGATGGCGCGGGCGAGCGACACATGGCCTGGCATCACGAGTCCCGTCAGCGTCAGGGCAAGTGCTGTCTCGAGGCCGACGATGCCGAAGGGCGCCGCGTCGAACACCTGGCGCTTCTCGAGTTCGGAATGCGGCGCGTGATCGGTGGACAGCAGGTCGATGGTGCCATCGGCGATCGCGGTAATCGTCGCCTGCCGGTCCGCTTCGTCGCGCAGCGGTGGGTTCATCTTGGCGTTCGTGTCGTAGTCGCCGACGCTCTCGTCGGTGAGCATCCAGTAGTGCGGGCAGGTCTCGCCGGTCACATCGAGCCCACGCCGGTGCGCATCGCGCAGGCCCTCGAACGAGGCCGCGCATGAGAGATGCGCCAGGTGCAACCGTCCCCCGCTCAACTCGGCCAACTCGACATCGCGTCGCACCATCACCGACTCGGCGGCAGACGGAATGCCCTTGAGCCCCAGCCGCGTGGAGGTCGCGCCCTCGTTCATGCAACCCTCACCGCGCAGCGTGAGGTCTTCCTCGTGCACGATGATCGGGCAGCCGGTGTGCGCGGCGTACTCGAGCCCGTGGCGCATGACCGCCGCCGACATGACGGGACGGCCATCATCGGAGAATGCCACGGCACCTGCGGCGGCGAGCGATTCGAGTGGTGCTAATTGCTCGCCCTGCTGGCCGCGCGTCAGGGCTGCGATCGGGTGCACGCGGCAGTGCCCCGCAATGCGCGCGCGATCGCGCACCCACTCGACCCACGCCGGCGTGTCGAGCACCGGCGCGGTGTTCGGCATGCACAGCAAGTCGGTGAAGCCACCCGCCGCCGCCGCGCGCGTGCCGCTGGCGATCGTCTCCTTGTGCGATTGGCCCGGCTCGCGCAGGTGCACGTGGGCGTCCACGAGCCCCGGCGCCACCACCGCCCCGCCCGCGTCGATGTCGCGCGCGACGTCGCGCGGCACACGCTCGAGCACCACGCCCTCAGCGATCGCGAGATCAAAGATCGCGCCGCTGTTCCAGTGGCGCGCGTTGCGTATGACCAGCGCCCCGCTCACGCCACCTCCCGCCCCGCGCACCACGCCAGCACCGCCGCGCGCACGGCGACGCCGTTCTCGACCTGCGCCAGCACGCGGCTGCGTTCGGCGTCCGCGACTTCGCAAGTGATCTCGACACCGCGGTTCATCGGTCCCGGATGCAGCAGCACCGCGCGCGGCTTCATCAACTCCGCCCGCGCCATGTTGATGCCCCACACCTGAGCGTATTCGGCGAGCGAGGGCAGCAGGCCCTGCTCCATCCGTTCGGTCTGCAACCGCAGCACGATCGCGGCGTCGGCGTCGCGCAGCGCGTCCTCAGGCGACGGCGCCACGTCGCAGCCGAGCGCTTCGACATCGTGCGGAAGCAGTGTCGCGGGCCCCGCCACGGTGACCGAAGCGCCCAGCGTCGCGAGCCCGAAGCACGCCGAGCGCGCCACGCGGGAGTGCGCCACGTCACCGATGATGGCGAGGCGCCTGCCCGCGAACTCGCCGTCCCACGCATCCGACAGCGTCATCAGGTCGAGCAGGCCCTGCGTCGGGTGCTCGTGCGCGCCGTCTCCGGCATTGACGACCGAGACGCCCAACTCGCGCGAGGCGCACAACGCAGCTCCCGCCGCGGGGTGGCGCATCACCAGCACGTCGATCCCCATCGCGGCGATGGTGTGCAGCGTGTCGAGCAAGGACTCCCCCTTCGAGCACGACGAGCCGGCGATGCCGAACGACAGCGGCGTGGCCCCCAACCGGCGCTCGGCCAACTCGAACGACAAGCGCGTACGCGTGGAATCCTCGAAGAACGCATTGCACACCTCGACGCCCGCGAGCGTATCGCGCGGCACACGACCCAGGCTCCAACGCTGCCGCCATTGACGAGCGGATTCGAGCAGTTCGAGCAGGTGTTCGGCGGGCAAGCCTTCGAGACCGAGCAAGTGGCGGCGCGGCGTCAGCGAAGTGGCAGCGGTGGCGGAACGCGACGGAGCAGGATCAAAAAAAATCCCCGTGCTCAAAGGCGACGGGGCGCGCAACGCAGTCGTGTCGACCATCGGACATTCCTTCCCGGCCTCTCGGGGCCGCAATTAAAGGATTGGGGTGAATCGATTGCCGCGGCACTCTACCCCATGGAAGCGCGCCCGCTCAACAATCTTGAAAACCTGAGTTTTGCCCGATAAAACTACTGCCCTCCTGAAAACCGGCTTGGTGGCCCGGCCCATGCCACGCCGTCCGCCTCCGTCCACCGGTACGCCACGACTGCACCCGACGGTACACGTGGACATGCCGAGTCGCGGGAACTTTGGTGATGGGGCGCAATGGATTAACGAAGAATGATCGCTGGCATGACCTCTGCGAAGTATGCCTGCGTATCCTGCCCTCATTGGCCGGACCGGCGACCACGCCGCGACCGCAAGACAACGGAGGAACCCCATCATGCGAGCCAGACTTCACGCAGCCCTGCTCCTGCTTCTCGCCGCCGGCATCATGTCCGGATGCAGTCGCAATTCGGCGCTCACCACGCCGAAGTCCTCGGTCAACGCTTCGAACGATGTCCAGGTCGTCAGCGAGTTGACCACGCAGCCGGGTGTCATCGAAGACGGCATCACCGACACCCAGGTCCAGATGACCTCAAGCGCCATCGGCGGGCTCTCCGCGATCCGCCCGCTCACGTTCTGGCGCCACTTCACCACGCACGAGCGCCACTTCGAGATCGCCTACTCCGATACCGACTCGACCGGCGTCCCGACACGCGCGGTGGCCACCATCACCACGCACCTGGCCGGCACCTTCAACATCCTCGCCGGCGCTCCGAGCAACGACTCCAGCGGCGCTCCTGCCACGCTCCTCTCGGATTCGACCCGCCACCTGGTCACCAAGCCACTCGATGAGACGCGTGTCCGCAAGGTGCTGCTGCGCCGCAGCGGCTTGCCGCGCGACGTGCCGCGGGATGCCGATTGCGATCACGACAGCCTGCGTGTCCGCTGGCGTGTCGCCGGGATTACCGGCGCCACAGTCAGCTCGCTCGACCACACGACGCGGATCCAGAGCCTGCGCATCCGGTGTGGCGCCCTCGACACCACGATCACCGATCCGCTGGCGTTCGTACGCTTGCGCGGCCTGCTCCGCTTCGAGCCGGGTGCGCCGGTGACGCTGACGGTCACGACGTCCCACAATGACGACGTGGTGCTGTTCCACCACAACGATCGCCGCCAGCGGCTGACCAGCAATGGCGACGGCACCTACACGGGTGTGCTCACGAGCCGCCGATTCGCGCGGGGCATGTGGCACTTCGGTGTCGATGCGATCTCGCACGGCTCGCTCTACGACGACGAGGCAGCCTACGATTCGCAGCGCTGGGCGTTCCCGTACGTGTTCGCCGGCAACCGCATGGACGGACCCGCACTCTAGCCGCAAGCGAAGCGCACCACGCAAAGGCGCCGGATCTCGCGAGAGGTCCGGCGCCTGATTTTATCGCTGCGGCGGCTCAGCGCCCGGACTCAGGCCGGCTCGTCGCTCTCCTTGATGACTACGCTGTCGACGCCGTCGACCTCGAGCAGCTTGACGCCGATCACCTCGCGACGCGACGTCGGCACGTTCTTGCCCACGTAATCGGCGCGGATCGGCAACTCGCGATGGCCACGGTCGATCACCACCGCCAGCTGGATCGAGCGCGGGCGCCCAAAGTCGATCAACGCATCCATCGCGGCGCGAATCGTGCGCCCCGTGTAGAGCACGTCGTCGATCAGCACCACCGTCTTGCCGCGCACGTCGACGGGAATCTCGGAGCCGCCGACGACGGGCTGCTGGGCGACCAGCGACAGGTCATCGCGATACAGCGTGATGTCGAGGCTGCCCAGGATCGGTGGACGCCCCTCGAACTCGGTGATCCGCTCGGCGATGCGTTGCGCGAGCGGCACGCCCCGGCGCTTGATGCCCACCAGCACAAGGTCGTCGACACCTTTGTTGCGCTCGACGATTTCATGCGCGATGCGTGTGACGATTCGCTTGAGCCCGTCGGCATCGACGATCTCGGCCTTTTCCTTCAGGGCCATGCCCGTGCTCCCTCCGGTGCGTCGAAAGAACCGACCAACCTTGAACCCGAACCCGTGTATGGCCTTCGAGGAAGGCAGTGATGCCGCAGCGCCAAAGTACCCGGCGCCCCCGATCACGGGCAAGGCCGCGCCCGCCTTCGCATACGCGGCGGCGTCCCCCCCCTCGGAGGGTCGCCGCCGATAGCCGCCTGCACCACCCACGCTTCGACCCTGGCATTCGAGCTGAAACGACTTAGCCCATGGGCTGATTTGGCCTATTTGATATACCGCAGCCCTCACATGCGCGTTACGACCGGAACGGCTTCGCGGCTGGGGCTGAACTTCTCCACCCCAACGCGATGGGGACGCTGGGCCGGCGTCGCGGCGCGCGAGTTGGGCGATCTCAAAGGCGCCGTGGGCTACCTCAACACCGCCGTCCAACTCGACGCGATGTTCAAGCAAGCCGCCGATCTGCGTGACCGGACCGCGAAGGAACTCGCCGCGGCGAAGTAGCGCCCGCCAGCGTACGGATGCGCTCCCCAGCGTACCCCGCGCAGGCAGGACTACCAGCGCAGCCGAACCGCCGCGAGTGAACCGTCGAGCGCATCGAACTCGAGTCGCGCTCCGGTCGTTCCTGGCGCACCGTTCGTGCGCGGCCGCATCACATCCTCCGCTTTCCACGCCACGCCAAACCCGATCGCGGCACCCGCAACTACGTCGCTTGGCCAGTGCTTGCGGTCGTACAGGCGCGACCAGCCGACCAGTCCCGCGAGGGGATAGGCGATCGCGGGAACCCAGCGCGAGGACGTCTCGCGGTCCAGTGCGGCAGCGGCGCCGAATGCCAGCGTGGAGTGACCCGACGGGAATCCATCGTGACTCGAGAACGGCGAGTACCGGCCGGGATCTCCCGGTGACTCGTCCGGGCGATACCGCCCGACAACCGCTTTGAGAGCGAGCGTGACGACTGCAGCCGAGGCGATCGAGAGATCGGCGCGCTGCACCGCGGTGTACAACACGCGGCGCTGCGAAGCCCACGCCGCGCCCCATGCTAGCACGCCGCCCGCGAGCACGACCTCGTTCCCGAATGGACGCACCGCGTCCGCCAGATGCTGGCTCGCGCTCAAGCGGTTGGCCGCAATATGCTGGCTCAAGTCGAGCTCGTTCGCCCCGGCGGCGGCGCCCAATCCTGCGGCTGCAGCTATGAAGGCGACACCACGCCAACCGGGGGCGGCGCGGGAGAAGTCCGCGTGAACCGAGGGAATGAACAGCGTGCGCGGGGTGCGCTCAGGTGGGCGGCTCGCGTCCTCCGCCTGCGCAGAGGGGGCGATCGTGGCCAGCATCGTCAGGGCCACGACCAGCAAGAGGCTCCTCAACTCTTCTCGCCTTCGACCACCACGCGCGACAGGTCCCAGCCACGCACGAACAACTCGCGTACTCCCGTGAGCAGCGCGAGCCGGTTGAGCCGCACCGCGGCATCCTCGGCATTCACGAGCACGTCGTCGAAGAACGTGTGGATCGGCGCTTCGAGCTCGAGCAGGGCCGGCAGGATTTCGGCGTACTGGCGCTTGTCCCACAATGGGTCCGTACGCTTGCGCGCCGCATCAAGCGCCGCGCTCAGCGCCTGCTCCGCGGGCTCCTTGAGCAGCGCGGCGTCCAGCGCGCCGGGCTTCTCGGTGGCAGCCTTGAGGATGTTGGCGACGCGCTTGAACAGGATGACGAGCGGGCCGAAGTTGCGGTTGCCGCGGAACTCGGCGAGCACACGCGCACGCGCCAGCGCGTCGCAGGGATCCGCCCAGCCCGCGCGACGCTGAGTCGTAGCCGCCTCCCCCGCCGCCACGGCGATGCGCGCCTCGAGGGCCGTGTCACGCGTGTCGTAGGCGATGCCGCGCTCCTCGAGCGCCAGCTCGATGCGCCCGCGCCAGAATTCGGCGAGCTGCTTCATGATCGCGGCCTGCGGTAGTTGTGGATCGGCGGTAAAGAAGATGCGCGTCGCTTCCATTGTCGTGGCCTGCAGATCCAGCCGCCGCTGCTGCTCGATCAGGATGCGCACGACACCGTTACCTGCTCGCCGCACGCCGTACGGATCCTCGCTGCCGCTCGGCACCTTGCCGCCGACGAACGACCCGGTCACATGGTCGAGCTTGTCGGCGAGCGAAAGGATCGATCCGGCATCGGACGAAGGCAGCGCATCACTCGAGCCGCGCGGGCGATAGTGCTCGGCGATCGCCGCGGCGACGTCCTCGGGCTCACCGGCGCGCCGGGCGTAGTGACCGCCCATGGTGCCTTCGAGGCTCGCATACTCCTTACCGCTGCCGATCATCTCGGACAGCAGATCGGTCTTGCACAGCCACGCCGCGCGCCGCGCCGCGGCATCGCTGGCGGGCGCCAACCGGGAGGCCAGCCAGCCGCTCAGCGAATCGAGCCGCGCAGCCTTCTCGCGCAGGCTGCCCAGACCCTCCATCCACACGACATTCGCCAGCGTCTCGATACGCTCTGCGGGCGCATGCTTGATGTCGGTCTCCCAGTAAAACGTGGCATCCTCGAGCCGCGCGACCAGCACTTCCTGGTTGCCCTTGCGCACGATGTCGAGCCCGCGGCCATCACCGTTGCGCGCCGCGATGAAGAACGGCAGCAGCTTGCCGTTCGCCTGCTCGACCGCATAGAAGCGCTGGTGCTCGCGTAGCGCCGTGACGATGACCTCGCGCGGCAGGTCGAGGTACTTCGGGTCGAACTGCCCCGAGAACGCCGTCGGCCATTCCACGAGATCGGCATTGATCGACATCAGTTCGGGATCGAGCACGACCTGCCCTCCCGATTCACGCGCCAGCGCCTCGACCTGCTGCGACAATCGCTGCGCGCGACGCTCGCGGTCCGCGATGACCTTCACATCATCGAGTGCCCCGAGATAACGTGCCGCATCGCCGATGCGCACAGGTCCGCGCGCGAGGAATCGATGGCCCATCGAATCGGCCCCCGCGACCACGCCGAATGCCTCGACCGGCAGCACCTGATCGCCGAGCAGCGCCACCAACCAGCGTACCGGGCGCGCGAAGCGCGTGTCGTTGTCGAGCCAGCGCATCGACTTGGGGAATTGCAGCCGCGTCGCCAGCGTCGCGAGCAGCGGCGTCAGCACTTCGGCCGCGGGCTTGCCCGTGTGGTGCACCGTCACCGCGACGTACTCGCCCTTCGGCGTCGTCACGCGCCGCACCGCGGCTACATCGACGCCCTTGCCCTGGCAGAATCCCAGCAACGCGCGCGTCGGCTTGCCTTCGGCATCGTAGGCCGCCTTCGTGGCCGGCCCCGTCGCTTCTTCATCGAAGTTGGTCTGCCGGTCGACCACGCCGCGTACATACAGCGAGAGCCGCCGCGGCGTGCCGTACATCGTGAGCCCTTCGAAGCCGAGCCGGCGCTCCTTGAGGGCAGCATCCGCCTCGCGCTCGAGCTGGGCCAGCGCCGGCTCGATGTAGGACGTCGGCAATTCTTCGACGCCGATCTCGAACAACAGGTCACGCGCCACGCTGGGCCTCCGCTGCCGGGAGCTTTGCCAGCCAGCGCTCGCGCTCGGCCGCATCCTTGATCAACGGATAGCCCATCTCGCCGCGCTGCTTCACATACGCGGCGGTGGCCTTGCGGGCCAGCTTACGCACGCGACCGATATAGCCCACGCGCCCGCTCACCGAGATGGCGCCACGCGCGTCGAGCACGTTGAACAGGTGCGAGCATTTGATCACGCAGTCGTAGCCGGGCATCACCAGCCCGAGATCGAGCAGGCGCACGGCGTCGGCTTCCCAGTGCTTGAACATGGCGAAGTGCGTCTCGACGTCGGCGGCTTCGAAGTTGTAGCGCGAGAACTCGCGTTCGTTCTGCAGCCACAGGTCGCCCCACGTGACGGCCGGCATACCGTTGCCGCCGGCGGACCACACGAGGTCCTGCACGCGCTCCTTGCCCTGCAGCATCATGCCGATGCGATCGAGCCCATAGGTGAGCTCGGCCGAGATCACGTCCAGATCCATCCCGCCGCACTGCTGGAAGTAGGTGAACTGCGAGATCTCGGTGCCATCCATCAGCACCTGCCAACCGAGCCCCGCCGCACCCAGCGTCGGCGACTCCCAGTCGTCCTCGAGCAGCCGCAAGTCGTGGTCGCGCGGCTCGATGCCGATCGCGACCAGCGAATCGAAGTACTGGTCCACGACGTCGGGCGGCGAGGGCTTGAGCAGCACCTGGTACTGGTAGAACTGCTGAAAGCGGTTGGGGTTCTCGCCGTAGCGCCCATCCTTCGGGCGGCGCGAGGGCTCGACATGCGCCACGCGCCAGGGCTCAGGCCCGAGCGAGCGCAGGAAGGTCGCGGGATTGAACGTGCCCGCGCCGACTTCGGACGGATAGGGCTGCGCGATGACGCAGCCGCGCTCGATCCAGTACTGCTGGAGCGCGGCCATCATTTCCTGGAGTGATCGGCGGGGCTCGAGTGCGGACATCGCGTCTCCTGTTCCACCCGTGGGGCGTGATGCGGTAGTTGAGCGGGGCAGTCTACCGCACGGGACAGGCCCCGATCGAGCCGCCCTGACTGCCTATGCCCCGCCGGGAGCCTCGGCATCCCCCGCCCCCGGCAACGAGCGCAGCAGTTCGAGCGAGCGCAGCCCATGGAAACGCTGGAAGTGATGCCTGAAGAACATCTCCACCACGCGCTGGATCTCCGCGGTGCGCTTCACTTCGACAAACTCGCCGGCCTGCTCGACGGGTCGCGACAGCAGCAACGCCAGCCCGCCCAGCGCATCGGCGGACAACGGGATGGTGCCCGGCTCCGACGCGGCGCAGCGGTCGCACGCGAGTCCGCCCCGTACCGGCGAGAACAATCGCCGCGGTGAGATCGGCGCGCCGCATCCCGCGCACGCATCGAGCCGCGGGCGGTAGCCGAGCAGGCTCGCGACCTGCAACTCGAAGGCGATGACCACCGCCGGCAACGAGGCGAGCGGCGCGCGCGTGACGGCATCGAGTGCCTCGGCCAGCAGATCGAACAATTCCGGCTGCGGCTCCTCGCCCCACACAAGCCGGTCGATCAACTCCGTTGTTGCCTGGGCGTGCGCGAGCCGCGCGAGATCTGCCAGCTTGCTTCCGGTCGGCGTGACCGTGTCGGCTTGCGACAACAGGTGCAGGTCGCGATCGGCCTTGTGGTAAAACACATAGCGTCCGCGAGAGAGTGGCTCGAGCGCGTAGCCAAAGCGCTGCGGCGTCTTGCGCGCACCCTTGGCGACCAGGCGCACCATTCCCATATCGCGCATGAACACCACGACGATACGGCTGGTGTCGCCGAGCGGGTAGGTCTTGAGGACGATGCCTTCGCTGCGTTGCAGCGCCACGATGCGTGCTCCGTTCGGGTGTGGCCGGGATTGCGGCGATGCGGCGTTCGGCTAGGCGGAGGGTTTGCCCGCGATCGGGAGGCCCTGCGGCTTCGCGACTGGCGGCTGCACCACGCCGCCCGAGACGATGACCTGCAGACCATACTCGACCGGCCAATCGAGGTAGACGACCTGGTCGCGCGCCACGTAATGCACGAAGCCCGAGGCAGGGTTCGGCGTGCTCGGCACGAACACGACCTCGACTTCCTGCTTGAGCCCGTGCACGACTTCCGCCGGCGCGCGCCCCGTGATGAACCCGACACGCCACGAGCCCTGCGACGGCCACGGTACCAGCACGACGCTCTGGAATGGTTGCTGCTTCGGGTTGAGCAATGCGTCGCCGAGCGACTTGGTCGAGCCATAGAGCAGCGCGATGCCGGGAATGCGCATCAACACGCGGTCCCACAGCCGGCCGATCGGCCCCGATCCCAATCGCGAGATGACCGCGCCAACGATGATCAGTAACAACACCGTCGCCAACAGCCCCGCCCCCGGCAAGCGGCGGTAGTCGAACGCTTCGAAGCGCAGGTAGCGGCCAAGCCAGTTGTCGATCGTGTTGAGCAGGCGGAAGAACACCCACACCGTGATCGCCGAGGGCGCGAGCACGAGCAACCCGGTGAGCAGCCAGATGCGCACGCGCCCGAGCAGGGTACGCTGGGCGGGAATGGCTACGTCGGGCAATGGTGTGGGATCGCGCGAGGTCATCGAGTGGAGGCTCCGTGGGCGCGAGAGTCCACGAAGCGGAGAGTGGGGTCAACTTGCGGACGCGAACTCGAAAGCCGCGCGGCACCAGGCGAGCTCATCCGCGAGCCAGCGGCAGAACACCCACTCGGGGCCAAGGTCCTCGAGGTCGGAGCTCGGCTGGCCGCCCGTCTGATGCGTCACTCTCGTGGCGCCCGCGCGGATCGCCTCGGCGCGATCGAGTTCGGGAAGCCTGAGTGCATAGGGGTGCGTGCCGTTCGCGAACCCGAAGACGATGCCCGTGGTCGGATGCATCAAGGCGGGCGTGCCGTAAACGACGGCCCGGCAATCCGTGGGAAGCTGCGCTTGCAACTCATCCCAGTGCCGCGCGACCAGATCGGGATGCGTGCCCAGCGCCATGTACGGCTGTTCGATTTGGTCAGGCAGGGCCAGCGGCAGCAGCCCTTGCCGTAATTCGCGCGAGCCGAACCGGCGGCGGCGGCCCGCATTCGCGGGGTGATCGAGTGCGGCAGGATTCATGCGCGGCCGGTCTCCCGTGGATCCATCACGAACATCATGAGCGCTCCTGCATCCATGCCGCGGCGACTTCGCGACCCCGCGCAAGATCATCCACCACGAGGATCAACTGGTGGTCATGATCGCTGTAGAGGACCTCGATGTTCACACCGGCCTCGGCCATGCGGCGGGTGAGCATGCCGAGTTGGCCGGGAACCGCTTGCTTGAGTCGCTGAACGAGAACCTCACGCTCGGCAAGAACGGTGATACCCGCGGCTTCCAAAGCGCGACGGGCGGCGGCTCCGTCCGCGAATAGAAAGTGCGCGATGCCCTTGCCATCGACGACCCACGCGCCTCCGCCCTCGACACTCACGCCCGCGCGACCCAGGGCTTCGCCCATCTCGGCCAGCGCGCCGGGGCGATTATCGAGCGCGATGACGAGATCCTTCATCGGGCATCGCAGCGGGATTCGACGGCCCTCATTGCGCGACCGCGACGGGCTCGCATCGAACCTCCGTCTTCACCGAGTTCGCGATGAAGCATTGCGCATGGGCTTCGTGATGCAGCGGGGCCAGATCGTCGGCCGTTGGCTGCTTGTCCCCGGAGAAGCTCACGCCGGGCCGCAGCGTCACAAGCGTCATCGCAAGTTTGCCCTCGGCATCCTTCGCGACCACGCCCACCGCTTCATCGCGATACTGGTCAACCACGAACCCATACTTCGCCGCGAGCGATAGGAACCACAACATGTGGCAACTGGACAGACTCGCGACGAATGCCTCCTCGGGGTCAACTGCGGCCTCGACCGACAGCGGCACCCGCACGACCTTCGGCGACGACGAGGCCGGGACTTCGACACCGCCATCGAACAGCCAGCGATGCCCGCGGCTGTAGCGATTGTCGGTGAAGACGGCGCCCTCGCGGTTCCATTGCACGATGGCTGTGTGTTCGCTCATCGGGTACCCCCTGGCCACCGAACGGGATTCATCTGCTGTCGACGTAACGGTGGTAGATGTCGAACGGAACGCCCATCTGGCTCGCGTTCATGTAGAACAATCGCGCCGGCGGATTGAAGAACTCGTATTGCGTCGCGGTGGCGGGCATCCACGACGGTTTCGCGCTGCTAAGCATCTGGGCCCTGAACGTCACACGCAGGCTGTGCACGCGAGGGCGCCCCACGGCCCCCGTCCGGCGAATGTACTCCTGCATCAACGGCGGCAGGGCCCTGAGGTCAGCCTCGGCCACCAACGGTGCCGGGAGCGCGGGATACCACCACCACGGCTTGCCTAGCACGAGTGCGATCGCCGAAGCGATGAGCAACAGCGCTGCGAGGAACGAGAGGAGGCCGGCCAGGGGAGAGATCGGCGCGCGCAGCTGACCGACGTCCGCCCATCCGAAGACCTTCGCTGGCCCGAGCAGATGGATGGCCGGCACGTTCAGAACGACGACGTGTTCGCCAGTGCCGCCAGTCATCACGACCCGCGGGATACGGCAGACAAGCTCGTGACCCTCAGGCAGGCGCCGCAGGCTCTCGACTGCGGCGTCGAAGGCGAGCAGAAACTCGAGGCCGAGGCCGCTG
>JANLOX010000110.1:0-6386 GCA_031366795.1 Candidatus Eiseniibacteriota bacterium
CGTTGCCCGGGGCGACCGCGGCGGATTCCTTCGAGCGCGTCGTCAACAGCCTGAGCACCGCGTGCGGGCGCAGCGCGGAGGAGCGCCTCGAATTGCTCCGCATCGACAGCCTGATCGACCGCGCGCGCGTGGTGCGTGAGGGCCTGGAGCGCCTGTTGGGCGCTCCAGGCACCCCACGCAAACCCGGTGCGGATGGCGGTGAACAGCGGAACTAGCCGGCGGTTCCCGTCCGCTGCAGATCGTCGTCATCGCGGTGTACCCACGGCCGGCGCGATGATTCAGACCACTGGATCATTTCGTCGAGGTACAGCATCAGATCGCTGGTCGAATATCGGTCGTGTCCATAACGGTCGATGTTGCGCTGGATGAGGTTCGGCCCCGCCGCCACCTGCGCCAGTAGCGCCTCGTGGAAGAACGGCACCACCGGGTCACGGGTGGTGTGCAGCGTCATCACGGGGATACGGAACGGCCCGGCCGGTTCGCCGTAGCGCGCCAGGAACTCGGCGGCCTCCGGTTCACGCGCATAACGGGCGATGCGCGTGTTCACGCCGGCGATCAGCGGTTGCGGTAAGGCGGGCGAGGTGTAAACGTAATTCGCATTGTCGAAGTAGTGGTGTCCGCCGGACCGTGCGAACAGGTCACCACCACCCTGCATGCAGAAGCCGAGCGCGGTGATGAGCGATTCGACCATTTCCTGCGGCGTGTTGCCGGGCAGCGGTTTGCGCGCCAGCGCCTGGATGATGCCGAGTCCCTGCGGGTTGCCGTTTACGGCGGCCATCACGGGGCCAACGATCTGGGCGTTCGGGTCTGTGATGACGGGCGGGTGCTCGAGGTCGCCCTGCAGTGCTCCGGGGTAAACCGCATCGAACAGCACTCGAATGTCGCCCATGTACTGTACTTCGTCATCGCTGCCGCCGACCACGCCGCTGATCAACAGGCTGCCGTCGTAATCATGCGGATAGCGTTGCGACAGGATCATCCCGATCAGGCCGCCGAGCGAACGGCCGACCAGGTACGTGCGCCGCGGGTGGCCGATGTTGCGCGCGAAGATACGGCTCAGCTCGTGCGATTCGGACACACCTTCGGCGACTGCGTACCCGGTCGATGAGAAACTCGACGCGGCGACAGCAAAGCCACGGGCCAGCAGTGAATCGCGCGTAGCGCTGAGCGAGGGGAGCGAGGGTGGCAGCGCGGGGGAGACGTAGCCATGCAGATAGACGATGAGCCCGCCATTCCAGCGTGCCGGCTTGTCGATGACCCACTTTGCACCGGAGTCGCTGATGCCTTCGAGGTGCGCCGCCTGCCCGCGCCAGGCCCGGTTGCACAGAGCATCCGCCGCGCTGTCGCGGACCGAGAACGGCTGCGCGCTCGCCGACTGAATCGCTTCAGGAGCGACGATGCTGCGGTGGCTGCAGCTGGAGGCCGCGAGTGCGAGCAGCAGTAATACGGTGAGCGATGACCACTGGACATGTCCGAGGCGCAGGCCCCGGCGAGAAGCGCGAATATCGACCGAGGATGACATGACGACCCCCATTTGCCTTGCCGCATGGCCTTCCCGGCCTCTCTGGCCGTTTTGGGATGCGCGGTTGAACGCAAGGCGATGCGCGGGGTCACTGCATCCGGCGTGCCGAGGGAGATGCCCTGTATGAGCGGTCTTGCAACTGGCGTTCTCGCAACGAAGTCGCGCAAGAGCAAACGACTCGACGATGCGGTGCCGGGCTTGCGCCTGGCGGGTCGACTCCACGGCGGGGGAGCATGACTCCAGCATCGTGGAGTCTCTCCGGTCGCTGGGTGGTTCGAGATGGCCAACTCGTTCCGGAACGAGTTGGTATTCGCATCCCTACCTTTTCAGCACCCGTTCGATGGCGTCAGCAGCCGTCGCGGCGCCGTGTTCGGCGCGGGTGCCGGCGCCCGCCGCGGCGGCGCGCTGTGTGACCGCCGGATCATCCAGCACTCGTCGCAGGGCCGCGGCCAGGCGTGCGGCCGACGCCTGTCGCCGTGGGACCACCGCCGCAATGCCCAGCCGTTCGCAGCGCGCTGCGTTGTCGGGTTGGTCATGACTGAACGGCACGATCACCATTGGCCGCCCAGACCGCATCGCCTGGCCGGTGGTGCCGACGCCACCGTGGTGGACGATGGCGGCCGCGCGCGGGAACAGCTCGGAGTGTGGCGCATAGTCGAGCGCGAGGCAGGACTCGGGCAGCACCGCTCCATCGAGCTCGGGCCGCGGGCCCACCAGCAGCACCGCGCGCCGCCCAAGTGCCGCCGTCGCCGCCGCTGCGGCGTGATAGAAGCCCTCGGCGTTGAACACACCGGACGATCCCAACGTGAACACTATTGGCGCCGGTCCCGCCTTGATGAATGCGTCCAGCGCGGCCGGCATGCCCGCGCCCTGCTCGTCACGGTCGTACAGGCACAAGCCGGTCACGACGGTGTGCGCAGGCCAGTCAGGCTGCGGCGTGGCGAGCGCGGCCGGAAACATGGCCAGGTTGAGCGACGGGGAGAAACCGTCAAACAGGGGATGGCCGCGAAAGGCCGGTAGGCCGAGCTCGGCCCGCAGTGCGTCGTAATTGCGGAACCATCCGCGGCTCGTGGCGCGGCCGAGCGCCCACAACGCTTTCCATGCGCCGGGGCCCAGGTGGCGCACCCACCTCGACGGCGGCGACGCCTGCATCACGGGCGGGTCGTGGGCCGACAGCAGCGCCATCGGCTGCAGCACTTGCGTGAATCGGGGCAACCCGCGTTGCTCGGCGACCAGCGCTCCCGCGAAACTCAGCATGTGCGTCACGATGGCGTCGGCTCCCTCGCAGGCCACGAGCATGTCGGCGTAGGACTCCCGCAAGTGCGGCAGTACGAGTTGGCGCACGACGTACTCGCTGCCGCGCGTCTCATGCATCGCGTTCTTCATGATCTCTTTGAGATCGCCGCTGTCTTCAAAATCAGGACGGACCGGGGAGAACGGCACGCCTGCGGCCTCGACGCGCGCGCGATAGCCCGGGTGAGTTGCGATCACAGGGGTATGCCCACGCTCGGCCAGGGCGCGGGCGATGGCGAGGGAGGGGTGCAGGTCGCCGAGCGATCCGACAGCCGCGAAGACGATTCGGCTCATGCGCCACACGATAGCCGAGGATCGGGGGTGGAGCGATCAGGATGCCTGTCATGCGCTCCGTAAGGCGCCCCGCAAGGCATTCCGCAAGGCGCTTGTGACCCCGGCAGGTCGCGGCTAAACTCTTCGGTACCATGAAATTCCCTGCCGAACCCTTCCGCATCAAGGTGGTCGAACCACTCAGGCGCGTTTCGCGCGAGGAGCGCGAGCGCCTCATCCTCGAGGCGGGGCTCAACATCTTCGCGGTGCCCGCCGACAGCATCTACGTTGACCTGCTCACCGACAGCGGCACCTCGGCGATGAGCGACCGCCAGTGGGCGGGGCTGATGATGGGCGATGAGTCCTACGCGGGCAGCCGGAACTACTTCCACTTCCGCGATACCGTCCGCGACATTTTCGGCTACGAGCACGTGATCCCGACGCACCAGGGCCGAATGGCCGAGAACCTGCTGTTCTCCTCGGTGGTCAAGGCCGGCGACGCGGTGCCGAACAACATCCACTTCGACACGACCCGCGCCAACGTCGAGAACCAGAAGGCCGAAGCGCTCGACCTCGTGATCGACGAGGGCCTCGATCCTCAAGTCATCCACCCATTCAAGGGCAATCTCGATCCGGCCAAGCTCGATCGCGCCATCCGCGACCGCGGCCGCGACCGCGTCCCGCTGGTGATGCTGACGGTGACGAACAACTCCGGCGGCGGCCAGCCGGTGTCGATCGACAACGTGAAGCGCGTGCGCGAGGTGTGCGACCGCCACAACGTGCCGCTGTTCTTCGACGCCTGCCGCTTCGCCGAAAATTGCTGGTTCATTCGTGAGCGCGAGTCGGGCTACGCCAAGAAGTCCGTGCGCGAGATCGCGCGCGAGCTGTTCTCCTACGGCGACGGGTGCACGATGAGCGCCAAGAAGGACGGCCTCGTCAACATCGGCGGCTTCCTCGCCATGAAGAACCGCGAGTGGGCCGAGAAGATCACCAACCTGCTCATCATGATCGAAGGCTTCCCGACCTACGGCGGGCTTGCGGGCCGCGATCTCGAGGCGATCTCGATCGGCCTCCAGGAAGTCCTGAGCGAGGATTACCTCGAGTTCCGCATCGGCCAGGTCGCTCATCTGGGCGATATGCTCGACATCGCCGGTGTGCCGATCGTAAAGCCGGTCGGCGGTCATGCCGTTTACATCGATGCGCGCCGCTTCATCGAACACCTGCCGCAATCGGAATATCCCGGGCAGGCGCTCGTGGTCGAGTTGTACCGCGAGTACGGCATTCGCGCCGTCGAGGTCGGTGGCCTTATGTTCGGGCACCGCGACACGCGGGGGGAGATGGTGTTCCCGCAGCTCGATCTGGTGCGCCTCGCGGTGCCGCGGCGTGTCTACACGACCGAGCACATGCGCTACGTCGCCGCCTCCGTGATCGAGATGCACCGCGACCGCCAGCGCCTCAAGGGCCTGCGCATCACGTATGAAGCGCCGACGCTGCGGCACTTTACCGCGCGGCTCGAGGAAATCCAGGACGTCGCTGTTCCGCCGGTTCACCGGTAACGCCGCAACCGCGGCGCTCTCACTTCAAGGACGGGCATGTCGACTCTGAATCGCGGCTTCGCGCTCACGTGGCTCGGCCACAACTCGTTCAAGCTGGTCACGCGCGGCGCCAAGACCGTCCTGCTCGATCCTTGGGTCGAAGGCAATCCCTCCACGCCCAAGGAGAACAAGACGTTCGACAAGCTCGACGTGATGACGATCTCGCATGGGCATGGCGATCACATGTCGGACGCGGTGACGCTGGGCAAGAAGCTCAAGCCGGTCGTCATCTGCAACTACGAGATCCACCTGTACCTGTCGCGCAAGGGCGTGCCCAACACCTCGCCGATGAACAAGGGCGGTACGCAGGAGGCCGCGGGGATCAAGTTCACCATGGTGAACGCGACCCACTCGAGCGGCATCGAGGACGGTGGCCAGGTGATCTATGGCGGCGAGCCTTGCGGTTACATCATCACGCTCGAGGACGGCACGCGGATCTACCACGCCGGCGACACCGCGGTGATGGCCGACATGGCGCTGATCGGTGAGATCTACCAGCCCGACATCGCGCTGTTGCCGATCGGCGACCTCTACACCATGTCCCCGAAGGAAGCCGCGGTGGCTACGCGTATGCTCAAGCCCAAGTATGTCGTGCCCGCGCACTACGGCACCTTCCCGGCGCTGACCGGGACCCCGGAGATGCTGCGCGAGGAGCTCGACAAGCTGAAAGTGAAGACAGAAGTCGTCGTGCTGCGGCCCGGCGAGAGTCTTACCTAGCCGAGACCAAGCCGGACGTGTTCAGTGCGCCGCCCGTTGAGGGTTCGCGCGGATCTTGAGCCGTGAGTTGGCGGGTGACTCGGCCGATGAGCGCTGTGGAGCGGCTCGTGACGCCGCCGACCATCGCCGCTTGAGTCCGATCGGCACGGGCGCGCGGGGATGTGGGCTCAAGGGATGGCGTAGGCGCTGCCGCGGGCCGGGGCGAAGGTGCCCCAGGCGCCGCCGAAAGCCAGAGGCGGCTCCAGCGGCGGGATTCGATGTGGAGCGCAGTGCCGGTACGGGTAGTAGAGTCGATGCCACGTGCATGGACGTTCCTATCACTTATCGCTGGCGTATTCCCGCCGTACTGGTAATCTGCAGTCTCCGCGTGTCATCCATCCGAGGACCCTCCCCGTCGTGCGCCTCCCGCGATTCGCTCTCCTGTCGCTTGTGGTTCCGCTGCTCGCGATCCTGCCAACCGTCGTGCCGGCAGCCCCCGTGGTGCCCTCAGGCTTCGTGGACGAGGTCGTCGCCCAGGGCTTCATCCGCCCGACGTGCATCGCGTTCCTGCCCGGGGGCCGCATGCTGGTCGGCGAGCAGCGCGGCCGCGTGTACGCGGTGACGAACGGGGTTACGAGCGCCGCGCCGATGTGGTCGCGCGAGAACGAGGTCATGAACGAGGGCGACCTCGGCCTGCTCGGCATGGCCGTCGACCCGAACTACGTGACGAACCATTTCGTCTACCTGCTCTACATGGTCGACCCGGATTCTGATGGCGTCGACACGCCGTTCGGGCCGGCCTACGGCCGGCTCACCCGCTATCGCGTGAGCTTCGCCGACTCGAACGTGTTCGACGCGTCGACGCGCACCATCCTCATGGGGGTGAGCATGCGCGACGGCTCGGTGGACACGTACGACTCGCACGCCGTCGGCGCGCTGCACTTCGGGCGCGACGGCAGCCTGTTCGTGTCGATCGGCGAGGGCGCGGTGCACGAGTACGTCGATGCGGG
>JANLOX010000149.1:0-3169 GCA_031366795.1 Candidatus Eiseniibacteriota bacterium
ACTCGGAAGCCTCGCAGGACCGCTGTATCGTGCTGCCGTTGTTCCCGCAGATGACAGCCGAGGATCTCACGCGCGTGGCGACGACGCTCGAGCAGGCGTGCCTGGCCACTCGATGAGTTCTCGCGCTATCCAGACTCCCGCCGTCGTCGAAATCCGGCCCAGCCGCGGGCTGTTCGACCTCGACCTCGGTGTGGTGTGGCGATACCGCGAGCTGCTCGGCATTCTCGTGCAGCGCGACATCAAGGTGCGCTACCGTCAAGCGGCGCTCGGCGCCACTTGGGCGGTGGTGCAGCCGGTATTCGCGGTGCTGATCCTGACCGTGGTGTTCGGGCACTTTGCGAAGATTCCGTCGGATGGGTTGCCTTACCCAGTGTTTGCGTTTGCCGCGCAGCTGCCGTGGACGTATTTCGCCGAAGCGGTGCGCCGTGGTTCGGTCGGGCTCGTCGCGGATTCCGAACTCGTGCGCAAGGTGTATTTCCCGCGCCTGATCCTGCCGGTCGCCTCGGTGACGGGGCCGCTCGTCGATTTCTCGGTCACCTTCGTGGTGCTGCTGGTGACGCTGGCGTTCTTCCACATCACACCGACATGGCGCCTCGTGTTCGTGCCGCTGTTCCTCGCCATCGAGTTGGTGTTGGCACTCGCTGTGTCGCTGTGGCTGGGGCCGGTCAACGCCAAGTTCCGCGACATCATGCACACCATTCCATTCCTGCTGCAGGTGTGGATGTATGCTTCACCAATTGCCTATCCGCTGAGCATAGTGCCCGTGAAGTACAGAGCGCTCTACAGCCTGAATCCTATGGTCGGTGTCATCGAAGGTTTCCGCTGGGCGTTGCTGGCCAAGGCGCACCCTGATCCGCAGGCCATGGCGATCAGCGCCGGCGTCATCGTGCTGGTGTTGTGCGGCGGCCTCGTGTGGTTCAAGAGCCGCGAACGCTCGTTCGCGGACATCATATGAGCGGCGAACTCTCGATCCGTGCCGAGGGCCTCGGCAAGGAATACCGCATCGGCGCCAAGCGCCGCGGCCGCCAGTCGCTGGGCGATGCGGTCACTTCAACCCTCAAAGTCCTGACGGGCAGGTCGGGAACGGCGCGTGTGCCCAAGAACTCGTTCTGGGCGCTCAGGAACGCCAGCTTCGAGATCCATCGTGGCGAGAACGTCGGAATCATCGGCCTGAACGGGGCGGGAAAGAGCACTCTGCTCAAGGTGCTTTCGCGCATCACCTCGCCGACTGAGGGCCGCGCCCAGATTCACGGGCGTGTGGGCGCCCTGCTCGAAGTGGGCACCGGATTCCACCAGGAACTGACCGGCCGCGAGAACGTGTTCCTTTACGGCGCGATCCTCGGTATGACAGTGAATGAGATCGCCGGCAAGTTTGACCAGATCGTCGAGTTCGCCGGCGTCGCCGAATTCATCGACACGGCCGTCAAGCGCTACTCGAGTGGCATGTACGTGCGGCTGGCGTTCGCCGTCGCGGCGCACCTGGATCCCGAGATTTTGTTCCTCGACGAAGTACTGGCCGTCGGTGACCTGACGTTCCAGCGCAAATGTATCGAGTTCTCGAAGGGCCTGCAGCGCAAGAACGCCACGATCCTGTTCGTGTCGCACAGCATGTTCAGCATCAAGTCGATGTGCGAGCGCGTCATCTACCTGCGCAAGGGCCAGATCGTCTACGACGGCCCGACCGACGACGGCATCGCCATCTACGAGGATGATTGCCGCCTGAGCACCAGTGGCTGGCTCGACCAGCCGCCCGAGCAATGGCCCATCAGGATCACGGGCTGCGAGATCCTCGACGAACACGGCCAGCCTAACGCGATGTTCGACTTCGGGGCGAAGATGCGGCTGCGCATGCAGTACAGCACGCGCGGGCCGGTGGCGAACCCGAACTTCATCGTGGCGATGCTGCGGTCCGATAACGTCGCGTGCTGCAACTTCTCCTCCGAGGCGGATCGCGTGCAGCTCGGCATACTCGATGGTGCGGGCGAGCTCACGCTCGACCTGCCACCGCTGACACTCGTCTCCGAGGCCTACACAATTTCGATCTTGATTCGTGAGCCCGGCTTTGGCCGCGTGTTGTGCCAGCAGATGGGCGGCGCGTTCCATATCCGCCACGATCTGTACGACATCAACTTTGGCGTGTTCCACGAGCGCGGACGCTGGACCCACGCGGCGCTTACCAGCGCGCCGAGTGCAGCCGTCCCGCTGCTCGAGAGCGAACACGAAGCGCGCTAGTTCGGGCTAGCCCACGTTACCCATGACGACGCCCCGTGTGTCGATCGTGCTGTCGACGCGCAACCGCGCCGGGTTCCTGACCGAGGCGTTGCGCTCGCACGAGCGCATCGTGACGGACATCCCGTGGGAACTCGTGGTCGTCGACAACGGCTCGACCGACGCGACGCCGCAGGTGTTGCGCGAGTTCGCGCGCGAGACTCGCATCGTGTTCCGCAGCGTGGTCGAGCCGCGCCCCGGACTCTCGTGCGCGCGCAACACCGGCTGGCGCACCGCCGCGGGTGACCTCGTCGCCTTTACGGATGACGACTGCTACCCCGCGCCGGATTTCGTCCCTGCCATCGCCGCGTGCTTCGCCGACGCGCATCTCGACTATCTGGGTGGGCAGATCACGCTGCACGACCCCGATGATGCCCCCGTCACCATCCAGCTGCGCGACACGCCGCTGGTGATCGAGCCGCACCGCTTCGTGCCCGCGGGACTGATCCAGGGCGCTAACATGGCCGCGCGCCGGCGTGTGCTTGAAACACTCGATGGCTTCGATGAGCTTTTGGGCGCAGGCACTCCGTATCCGAGCGAGGACATCGACTTCGTTAGCCGCGCCTCGGCGGCCGGCTTCAATGGCACCTACGATCCGCGCCCTGTCGTGGCCCACCATCACCGCCGCCGCACCGGGACCGAGATCGAATCGCTGCGCCGTTCGTATGACGTCGGCCGCGGCGCCTACTACGCCAAGTCCCTGCTCGACCCGCTGCGTCGCGGCCTGACGTGGCGCGTGTGGGCGAAGAGCCTCGTGCGCAGCGTGATGGCGGTGCCGAGTTCCGCGCGCGCACGGGCGCAGTTGGTGGGTGAGTTGCGCGGCGCCCTCGGCTACCTCAGGGATCGCCACTGACAGGTGGTGGCCGTCTGGGGTTAGACTGGGAGTTCACGCAGGGGAGAG
>JANLOX010000223.1:0-2523 GCA_031366795.1 Candidatus Eiseniibacteriota bacterium
ACATTCATCAAGAACGCCGGCGCGACCGCAATCGCGGCCACCGGCCCCTGCCGCCCGAGGCGACCACCCCGGTGAGCGGCGCGAGCAGGCCGATGCGGATCGGCCCGGACTGGGTGAGACCGCTCTTCAGGTACCAGGGGCCGGTGGCCGCGATTGCGGTCGCGCCGGCGTTCTTGATGAATGTACGACGATCCATGGAAGACCTCCGTTGGTTAGGTGATGCCTTGGGTATCCGGCTTGCCGCGCCGCGCGAGCACGGCGCGGACCTTGCCGAGCACGCCTTCGGGCGCAAAGATCATGGTGAATATGAACATGAAGCCGAGCACCATCGACCAGCGCTCGGTCCAGTTGCTGACCACGTTTTCGAGCGCGATTACCAGGAAAGCGCCGACGAGGCCACCGAACAGCGTCCCGATTCCGCCGACGATCGCCATCAGCAGCCCCTCGACCGATTGCGCGAGCGCGACCGTGGACGGGCTCACGAAACTGTTGAAGAACGCGTACAGGGCTCCCGCGACGCCGGCGAAGAAGCCCGAGACGACGAAGCCGATGAACAGGTGCAGCGACACGTTGTAGCCCAGCGTACGCATGCGTGTCTCGCTCTCGCGGATGCCGCGCAAGGTGAGCCCGAACGGCGAATTGACGAAGCGCCACATGGCGAACGCTGCCGCAGAGGTTGCCGCCAGAACGAAGTAGTAGAGGTCTGCCTGGTCGGCCAGCCACTCGGGCCGTACCGTGCCGCGCAGTCCGTTCTCGCCTCCGGTGACCGAAGTCCAGCGGTTGCAGACGCCCCAGACCACCATGCCCAGGGCCAGCGTCAGCAGCAGGAAATAGACCCCCGAGGTGCGGATCGCGAGCAACGCGAACACGATCGCGGTCAGCGTTGCTGCAATGACGCCGAGCAGCACCGCGACCCATGGGCTGCCCTGCTCGACCGTCACGTAGTAGAGGACCACATACGTAGCTACCCCGAACAGCGCACCGTGGCACAGCGGCGTGCGGCCCACATAGCCGGCCAGGATGTCGATCGACATGGCGAGTACCGCAAAGATCAGCATCTCGATGGCAAGGCTCGTGTGGTAACCGGGCAGCAGCGTTGGCACGGTCGCGAGCAGTGCGAGCCCCGCGAGTGCAAAGCCCAGACGCCGGGACGGTGTCATCGTCAGGCGGCCCTGCCAAACAGGCCCAGGGGGCGGAACGCGAGCAGGAGCGCCATCGGTCCGAAGATCACGAAGTAGGCCAGCTCCGGGAACCAGACCTGGCCGAAATTTGCGAGCATCGCGACCAGCAGGCTGCCGATGGCGGCGCCCGCGAGGCTGCCGCGTCCGCCGATGATCACCACCGCGAGGCTGAAGACGAGGATCTCCGAGTCCGCGGTCGGGTACAGGGAAAGGAACGCGCCGCCGAGCGCGCCGCCGACGCCGGCCAGTGCCGCACCGAGCATGAAGGTGAAAACGAACACGCGCTTGATGTCCACGCCCATGGCGTCGACGATCTCCGCGTCGTCCACGCCCGCGCGGATCAGCGCGCCCAGGCGCGTCCGGTTCAGCAGAAGCCAGAGGCCGGCGAAGACTGCGATGCCCACGCCGAGCACGAACAGGCGGTATTTTGGATAGGCCATGTCGCCGAAGCGCAGCGGCCCGCGCAGCCACTCCGGCACCGGCACGCTGAAGGTGTCGCCGCCCCAGATGACGAGTGCGAGATCGTTCATTGCCAGCGCAAGGCCCAGCGTCAGCAGCACCTGGCGCAGGTCGTAGCCCTTCACGAACACGAGCAGCGCCCGGTCGATGACGTAGCCGACAACGGCGATGCCGGCCGCAGCAGCGAGCACGCCGAGCGTGAAACTGCCCGACTTGGTGGCCACCGTCAGCGCGATATACCCGCCGAGGAGGTAAAGCGCCCCATGCGCGAGGTTGACGATGCGCATCAGGCCGAAGATCAGCGTGAAGCCGCTGGCCACGAGAAAGAGCAGCGCGGCGAACGTGAGCCCGTTGAGGATCTGGAAAACAGTCATGTTCACGCAGCGCGGCTCGCAGGGTAGGGGGAGGACTACTACAGCGCGCCGGGCCGCTGCGACAGATACCAGTCCGCGATCTGCTCCCCGGTCCAGATCAGCACGTCGCTCTTCGCGCGAATCCTTTCCAGGATCATGCTGTAATACTTGAGCCGGTGCGGCACGCCCATGATGTAGGGATGCACGACCAGCGCCATTACGCGCGCCGAGGTGTGCGAATCGGCGTAGAGCTGGTCGAACTGGTCGCAGGCACGCTGGAGGTATTCGTACGCGGAGTGGTGCTGGATGAGCATCATCGCGACGTCGTTGCACTCTTGCGTGTAGGGCACGTTGAGGATAGGCCGGGTCTTCGTCTTCAGCACCACGGGCTCGTCGTCGAGCACCCAGTCGCAGACATAGTCGTAGCCGTGCTCGGCCAGCAGATCGGGCGTGTTCCAGGTTTCGGTGAGCCCCGGGCCGAGCCAGCCGCGCGGGCGCTTGCCGGTAAATGCGCGGATCGCTTCGGTGGT